>NZ_CP020867.1:0-321835 GCF_002104335.1 Campylobacter cuniculorum DSM 23162 = LMG 24588
ATGGACGCAAGCGAAATATTAGACTCCTTTAAAAATGAACTTTCAGAAAGTGAGTATGAAAACTATATCTCTCATCTTAAATTCAATGAAAAATTAAGCAAGGCGGATTTTTTAACTTTCAACGCTCCTAATGAATTTTTAGCTAAATTCATACAAACCAAATATGGTGAAAAAATCGCTTATTTTTATGAAGTACAAAGTGGAAATAAAGCTAAAGTTATCATACAAACTCAAAATCAAAAAACCCCCTCTAAAAGCAATAAAATCAACAAAATCGATATTGCAAATATCAAGATGCAAAGCACAATCTTAAATCCATCTTTCACTTTTGAAAGCTTTGTTGAAGGCTCTTCAAATCGTTATGCTTACGCAACTTGCAAGGCTATAAGCGACAAAGATAACTTAGGAAAACTTTATAATCCGGTTTTTATCTATGGACCCACAGGGCTTGGTAAAACACATTTGCTTCAAGCTGTAGGAAATATTTGCTTAGAAATGGGTAAAAAAGTCATTTATGCCACCAGCGAAAATTTCATTAATGATTTTACTTCAAATTTAAAAAATGGTAGTTTGGAAAAATTTCAAGAAAAATATAGAAGTTGCGATGCTTTATTGATTGATGATGTGCAGTTTTTAGGCAAAACAGATAAAATTCAAGAAGAATTTTTCTTTATTTTTAATGAAGTGAAGAATAAATCCGGACAAATCATAATGACAAGTGATAACCCGCCTAATATGCTCAAAGGCATCACAGAACGACTTAAAAGTCGGTTTGCTAATGGTATTATCGCTGATATTACTCCTCCCGAACTTGATACAAAAATCGCTATCATTCGTAAAAAATGCGATTTTAATGAGGTGCATTTAAATACAGAAGTGATTAATTATATAGCCATTTCTATGGGAGATAATATAAGAGAAATTGAAGGAATGATTACAAATTTAAATGCTTATTCAAGGCTTATCAATCAAGAAATAACCCTCGATATTGCTAAATCTTTAATGAAAGACCATATTAAAGATAAAAAAGAAAATATAAGCATTGGCGATATTTTGACTGCAGTGAGTAAAGAATTTAACATTAAAAGTAGCGATATAAAATCTAATAAAAAAACACAAAATGTCGTAACAGCAAGACGCATTGTTATTTTTCTTGCAAAAGAGCTCACAACTATGTCTATGCCACAACTTGCAATGTTTTTCGATATGAAAGATCATAGTGCAATTTCACATAGTTTTAAAAAAATCAATGAATTGATTTTAGAAAATTTAGAACTTAAAAACAAAATTGAGGAGTTAAAGAACAAAATTTTAACCAAAAGCCAAAGTTAAATGTGAAAAGATGTGAAAAATTTAGAAATTTAAAAAACCATAAAACTATGGTAAAATAAATTTTTGAAACACTTTTTCACATTTTCAACAAACTTATTATTATAATAAAATTTAAAAAATTTAAATAAGGAGAAAAAAATGAAACTTGTCATCAACAAAAATACTTTAGAATCTGCCATACTTTTATGCAATGCTTATGTCGAAAAAAAGGACGCAAGCACAATCACTTCACATTTATACTTTCATGCTGATGAAGACAAACTTACAATCAAAGCAAGTGATTATGAAATAGGAATCAATTATAAAATCAAAAAAATCCGTGTGGAAACTTCGGGTTTTGCAACAGCTAATGCAAAAAATATTGTTGATGTAATTAAAAATCTAAACAATGAAGAAGTAACTTTAGAGACCATTGATAATTTTTTGTTTATTCGTCAAAAAAGCACCAAATATAAATTTCCTATGTTTAATCACGAAGATTTTCCAGAATTTCCAAATACAGAAAATAAAAATAAATTTGATGTTGATTCAAATGATTTAAATCGTTGTCTTAAAAAAATTCTCCCAACTGTGGATACAAATAATCCAAGATATTCACTAAATGGAGCATTTTTAGACATTAAAACAGATAGAATTAATTTCGTAGGAACAGACACAAAAAGATTAGGAATTTCTACCTTAAATAAAAATAACGACAAAGAATTTCATATCAGCATTCCAAAAAAAGCCATCATAGAAATGCAAAAACTTTTTTATGAAAAGATTGAAATTTTTTATGATGAAAACATTTTAATTGCTAAAAACGAAAATTTTGAATTCTTTACCAAACTCATCAATGACAAATTCCCAGATTATGAAAAAGTCATTCCTAAGCAATTTAAACAAGAATTCACTTTCAAAACAGAAGACTTCATAGATTCTTTAAAAAAAATCAATGTCTTAACCGAAAAAATGAAACTTTATTTCAATAAAAATAAAATCATCTTTGAGGGCATTAGTCTTGATAATATGGAAGCTAAAACAGAGCTTGAGTTAGAATTAGACATTAAAGAAGAATTTGCTTTAATCATTAAAATTAAATACTTATTAGACTTTTTAAGCTCTATAGAAGAAGAGGAATTTAAGATTAAAATCAATGAACCAAATCTTGCTTTTATGGTAAGTTCTTTAGGGCTTGAAGTCATTATTATGCCTATGGTTTTATAAGGAAAATGAATGGAAAATTACGGCGAAGGTAACATTAAAGTTTTAAAAGGTTTAGAGGCGGTTAGGAAACGTCCGGGCATGTATATAGGAGATACAAATATCAATGGACTTCATCATATGATTTATGAAGTTGTGGATAATTCTATCGATGAAGCTATGGTTGGATATTGTGATGAAATTGAGATTGAAATTACAAATGAAGGAAGCTGTATTGTTAGAGATAACGGACGCGGAATTCCCGTTGGACTTCATCCTACAGAAAAAATTCCTACTTTAACTGTGGTTTTAACCGTTCTTCATGCGGGTGGAAAATTTGATAAAGACACTTATAAGGTTTCAGGAGGATTGCACGGAGTGGGTGTTTCAGTTGTGAATGCACTTTCAAAAAAACTCGTCGCTACCGTGCAAAGAGAGGGTGGAATTTATCGCCAAGAATTTGCACAAGGTAAAGCAACGAGTGAGCTTGAAAAAATCGCTTCAAGCAAGAAAAGTGGAACAACGATAGAATTTTTTCCCGATGAGAGCATTTTTGAAATTACAGAATTTGATTATGAAATTCTAGCAAAGAGATTTAAAGAACTTGCTTATCTTAATCCAAAAATCACTATAAAATTTAAAGACAGACGCATAGAAAAAGAAGAAATTTTTCATTTTGAGGGCGGAATTTCTCAATTTGTCAGTGATTTAAACAAAAAAGAAGCCTTAACCAAAGCTATATCTTTTAATGTAAATGAAGAAGATGTTAATGTTGAAGTGGCTTTGCTTTATAATGATAGTTATACTGAAAATTTACTTTCTTTTGTCAATAATATCAAAACTCCCGATGGAGGCACACACGAATCAGGCTTTAGAATGGGACTTACACGAGTCATAAGCAATTATATCGAAGCAAATGCAAGTGCAAGGGAAAAGGATTCTAAAATCACAGGAGATGATGTCAAAGAAGGGCTTATAGCTGTTGTGAGTGTAAAAGTGCCAGAACCGCAATTTGAAGGGCAAACCAAAGGAAAATTAGGTTCAAGTTATGTGCGTCCTATTGTTTCAAAGGCAAGTTTTGATTATTTAAGCAAATATTTTGAAGAAAATCCTATCGAAGCAAAAGCGATTATGAATAAAGCTTTAATGGCAGCTAGAGGCAGAGAAGCTGCGAAAAAAGCAAGGGAACTCACACGAAAAAAAGAGGGTTTGAGTGTGGGAACTTTGCCGGGAAAATTAGCGGATTGTCAAAGTAAAGACCCGATTGAGAGTGAAATTTATCTTGTCGAGGGAGATAGTGCAGGAGGTTCCGCAAAACAAGGACGCGAAAGGGCTTATCAAGCGATTTTACCTTTGAGAGGTAAAATTTTAAATGTAGAAAAAGCAAGACTTGATAAAATCCTAAAATCAGAAGAAATTAAAAATATGATTACAGCTTTTGGCTGTGGCATAGGAGATGAATTTGATATTTCAAAGTTAAGGTATCATAAAATCATCATTATGACAGATGCAGATGTTGATGGCTCACACATACAAACTCTACTTTTAACTTTCTTTTTTCGTTTTATGAATGAACTTGTGGTAAATGGACACATTTACCTTGCACAGCCACCGCTTTATCGCTATAAAAAGGGACAAAAAAAAGAAATTTATCTCAAAGATGAAAAAGCTTTAAATGATTTTTTGATTGAAACAGGCATTGAAAGTTCAAATTATGAGGGCATAGGGCTTAATGATTTAAAAGACTTTCTAAAACTTGTAGCAGCTTATCGTAGAATTTTAAAAGAGCTTGAAAAAAGATTTAGTATGATTGAGCTCATTCGGTATTTGATTGAAAATCAAGAATTAAGAAAAAATTCTCATTCCGAGCTCTTTACAATACTAAAAAAATTCCTTGAAAACAAAGGGTATAATATACTCAACCATTCAATCGATGAGGATAAAATTCAAATTTTTGTCCAAACTCCAAATGGTTTAGAGGAACTCATCATCAATGAGGAATTATTCACGCATCCACTCTATGAAGAAGCCCTTTTCATTTCTGAAAAAATCAAAGAAAGAGATTTAAATTTTCAAAGAGATATTTTTGAAATTTTAGATGAAGTCGAAAAGAATTCTAAAAAAGGAGCTTATATCCAAAGGTATAAAGGTTTGGGTGAAATGAATCCTGAACAACTTTGGGAAACAACTATGGATCCAAGCATAAGAAGACTTCTTAAAATCAATGTAGAAAACGCACAAAGTGCAAGTGATACTTTCAATCTCTTTATGGGTGATGAGGTTGAGCCAAGAAGAGATTATATCCAAGCCCATGCAAAAGATGTAAAACACTTAGATATTTAATGCACACGTTAAAATATGTTAATGGTGGTTCTATGCGTAAAAATCAAGGCAATGTCTTTGATGAATATTTCACAAAGCCTGAAATTTCAAAAATTCTTTTTGAAAAGACCAAAGAGATTATTTCTCAATATGAAAATTTAGAAAAATTCACTTGGCTTGAACCAAGTGTCGGCGATGGTTGTTTCTATAAACTCTTACCAGAAAAAAGAATAGGAATTGACATTCATAAAACCGCTTTTGATACCTTAGAGCTGAATTATTTGGAATTTAAATTACCCAAAAAACCGCTCATTGTCATAGGCAATCCCCCTTTTGGTCATCGTGGTGTTTTAGCTTTAGAATTTATCAATCATTCTCAAAACGCTGATTTTGTCGCTTTCATTTTACCTATGTTTTTCCAAAGTTTAGGCAAAGGCTCAATCCGCTATCGCGTGAGAGACTTTCATCTGCTCTATGAAGAGACCCTGCCTCACAATGCGTTTTATCTTAGCAATGGTAAAGACAAAGATGTGAAAACCTGCTTTCAAATTTGGAGCAAAAATTATAAAAATCCAAAAAATGAATTCAGCTGGTACAGACAAAAAGAAAAGCAAGAACCTTTTGCAAAGATTCTCAAGGTCGTTACCGTGTCTCTTGCAAAAAATCGCGAATGTGGCAAGGAGTGGATTTTTCACAAAAAACCTAATTTTTATCTCTCTTCTACCTTTTTTAAAGAAAATTCTGTGGTAAAAGATTTTTCAGAAGTTAAATATAAAAGTGGTGTGGCGATTATTTATGCACAAAACGCTCCAAAACAAAGGCTTAATAGAATCTTTTTAAAAGCCGATTGGAACAAATACAGCTCCTTAGCAACAAATGGTTGCAGACACATAGGCAAATCGCATATTTTTCAACTCCTTGCGGATTCTGGATTTGTAGATGATTAAAGAGCTTTTATTAAAAATTATTGAAGAAAAGCATAAAGAGTTACAAGCTTTTAAACAAAGTGGAATCTTTGATAAAATTAAGGATTTTGAAGGTAATGCTATAGGGCAAATTGGTGAAAAATTCATTAAGGAGCTTTTCAAAAAAATCAGTATTCCTATTGATAATAACAAAGAAATCATACATGATGAATTTGATTTGCTTTCTAATGATAAAAAAATAGAAATTAAAACTGCAAGAAAAGGACTTAAAAACGATACCTTTCAATTTAATGGAATCAAGGCAAAATACAATTATGATTATATTATCTTACTCGGTATAACTTATGATGATATATATTATTATATTATTGATAAAAAACAATATTATAAGTATGATCATAAAAAGAGAAAAGAATTCATTAAAATTGGCGAAAAAGATAAACAATTAGTATCAATGAATCCGGGGAATACGGTCAATTATAAACTCACTCTAAAATTAGATGAATTAAAACCAAGCAAGGATTTAATTGAGGAATTAAGAATATTGTTTCTATAAACTCCTACCAGAAAAAACAATCTAAAAAACTCAAAACTTTACTAGAAAAGGTTTTAGAATTTTGACAAAATCTCTGAACTTTCTAAATAAGAACTTACATAGGATAAATTGAAAGCTTTAAACATTTCTAAGCATAAAAAATAACTAGCAATAGAGATTACAAAACATAGAAAAAGCTTAAAACTACAATGCAAAGAGGATTTCTGCAATATCTTAACCTTGTAAGCATTAAATTCTATCAAGGCAAAAAATTTAAATTCTTGCATTCATTGCTTGTTTTTTGACGCTCTATCATTTTCTATAATAGGAAAAATCTTTTAAAATTTCTAAAAGATAAGCATCTCTTGAGGTATTTTTGGAATCTTTATAGACTTTGTCTTTGAAATGAATCAAGCCCAAAGAATCAATGAGTATAATTCTTTCATTTTCTAAAATGGCATTTTGATTGTAAGAACCCGCAAGGAGGAATTTTCTGTCTTTCAAGTTGAAAAGATTCTGCCCTAAGGAATAATCTTTTATAGGATTTATCACGCCAAAAACCTCTTGCATTAAAGTCGCACTAATATCATAAGCACTAGATTTTGTGTAAATGTTTTGTGCAAGTATTTTAGGATATTTGATGATAAGAGGAATTTTAACTTGAAAGTCTTTAAAATTACTATTATGTCCCCAAAAATTATCCTTATCTTCATTGAATTCTTCGCCGTGATCCGAAGTGATAATTATAATAGTATTGTCTAACTCCTTATAAGTTTCTAATATATTTAAGATTTTTTGTATATTAAAATCAGCATATAAAACTGCATTTTGATAAAAATTAAAATAAGGAGTCGCGTCAGTATCTGCACTTAAATCAAGATAATTTGTGTTTTTAGAAGGCTTAAAGATTTCAAAATCTTTTGGAAAGCTCTTAGCATGGACATTATCCAAAAAAATAAATCCTAAGAATCCCCTGTCTTTATTGCGTTTATCCATAAATTTTTTAAAATCTTCAATGCTGTTTTCATCAGCTTCTATTGTATTAGCCCCCTTTGATTTTAAACGCAAATAAGGCACAGAAGCGAAAATAGTCCTATCAAATTCTGGTTTTGTCAAAGTCGCTGTTGCAAATATCGCTAAATCATAGTCATTTTCTTGTGCAGCTGTGATTAGAGCTGCAGGTTTTTGATTGCTTAATGCAAGTTGCCAATATATAGGAGCAATCCCATAAAACAAGCCAAAGATTCCACCACGAGTAGAGTTTGAACTTGAATAATGTTGATGAAAAACTAAAGCATTTTTAGAAAATTCATAAGTAAAGGGCATATTTTTAGCATTGAGCATATCATAACGCAAAGAATCAATAGCTAAGATTAAAATATTATATTTTGTTTGAGTATTTTTATCATATTTTAATTTGTTTTTTGGATAATCAAATCCTCCTTTATTAGTTAAATTTACATTGACTGCATTTTCATTGCTGATATAACCGATTTTTCTTAAAAAAGAATTCATTGTCAAAGGCTTGTAAAGTGGTAAATGGTTTTGTATGTCTAAAATTTGCACATCTGCTTTAGCAAAGGCAAAGGCGTGAATTAGATTTGCTACCAAATAAGAAGCAAGAATCAAGGGCGTAAAAATCACTAAAAATCTTTTAGAAAGTTTTTGAGTCAATAAAGAAGCTACGAAATAAGCTAAAATAGTGTATAAAACAATACCTAAAATCTTACAAGAAATTCCAAGCCAAGTTTCTAGATTAAAGCTTATCACATCAGTGTTAAAAAATAAATCAAGCATTGCATAAGAGAGATGAAAACGATAAAGTTTGAAAACATTTACATCAACGCTTAAGACGATAAGAAATAATGCGTCAATCAAACAAGCAAAAAATAAAATAAAAAGATTATATTTTTGGCTTAAAATCAAGCAAGGATATACAAAAATAAAATTTAAGGCAAACAAAAATAAAAAGATTAAGCTCAAATCAGCAAGTAAGAAGTATGCAAATGTGGTGAAATTCATTTCACTAGGAGCGTAAGATAGGGAAATCACCGCAGCCAAAATGAAGTTTAAAATACAAAAATAGAGCATAAAAATAAAGGGCTTCTTTATACAAATAAGATGTTTTATCATAGTTATCCTCACAAAAAGCTATGCAATTTCTTAAAAATAAAATTAGAATAATTATTGTATCCCCCCCCCTTAAGCTAAATTAAAATTTGTTGTTTTTAAGAATTTTTTTATTAATTACAAGTAAAATCACATTTAGGCTGTATTCAAGTCGAATTTTGTAAAATCACAAAAAAATGAATTTTTAAGGAAAAACAATGCATTATGGAGAGAAAGAAATCAAAAAATTTGATGCAAACAAAGATTTAGAACTTTGGAAAAATGAAGCAGAGAATGATTATATCATTAAAATCACCTTGCCAGAATTTTGTTGTCTTTGTCCAAGAAGTGGCTATCCGGATTTTGCGACAATTTATCTTGAATACATCCCTGATGAATTTGTGGTGGAGCTTAAAGCCGTGAAACTTTATATCAATTCTTTTATGCATAAATACATCAGCCACGAAGCAAGTGTTAATGAAATTTATCAGACCTTAAAAAATAAACTTAAGCCAAAATGGATTAAAGTTGTGGGAGATTTTAATCCACGTGGAAATGTCCATACTCTTATAGAATGCAGAAGTGATATGGTGATACCGCATTAGCTTTAAATTCTTTTTAAAGAAAGTTACAAAATGAAACAAAGTAAGACAAAACTCTTTTTAAAACTTGCAAAGCCTGATGAAAAGGGATTTTCAAGATGGGTGAGTGTGAGTGAATTCGTTGGTGCATATGAAAGTTTGAAGCTTGGAAATGGTGGGAGTTGGTGTCGCAAAGGGAGTTTTTAGCTCAAAAATATAATGTAGAGATTGATAGAGCAAAGGAAATTCCATAGACAGAATAAGACTTCAAGGATTCAAGGCTGAATTGTCTTTCAAGCAAAACATAAGAAAAGACATTAGAGATTTTTATAAGGATAAAAACTGTGTTATGCTTGGAATTTGTGGCAAAAGTGAAAATACAAAAATAGAAATTGACCACAAAGATGGCAGAAAAAACAATCAACGCATCAGTGATACAAAAACACAAAAACTTGAAGATTTTCAACCCTTATCTAAGGCAGCAAATGATGCAAAAAGACAAATTTGCAAACTCTGCAAGGAAACGAATAAAAGATGGAAAGCCCGAAATATTCAAGGCAATCCCTATGATTTTTATAGGGGCGATGAGGACTACACGGAGGAGCTTGGCTGTGTGGGTTGCTATCAATACGACCCTGTGGAGTATCGCAAAGAAAGTGTAAGAAGAATAGCCAAAGAGGCGATAGATTTTATCTTGCAAAAGATTTATGGAAACTCATGAATTACATCGGTTCTAAATTCAGACTTTTGCCCTTTTTGTATGAACATATAAGCAAAAGTTTAGAAAAGAGGCATTTGCGATTGCAAGATTGTGTGTTTGCTGACATTTTTGCAGGAACTTGTGCTGTGAGTAAATTTTTTAAAAACAAGGTCAAAAGGATTATCGCTAATGACAAGGAATTTTATAGCTTTGTTTTGGCAAAAAATTATATACAAAATTCCACTCCTTTAAAACAAAGCGAAGAATTGATTCATATCTTAAACAACGCAATTCCTTTAATCAAGGGCAAAATTTACACTCATTATGCTTTGGGCGGAGGAGAAAACAGACAATATTTTAGTGATAATAATGCTATAAAAATTGATTCCATACGCACACAAATTTCATTATGGAAAAAAGAAAATTTTATCAATGATGCGCAGTATTATTTTTTGCTCGCTTCTTTGCTAGAATCCGCCGATAAGGTCGCAAATACCGCTTCTGTGTATGGAGCTTTTTTAAAAAACCTTAAAAAGAGTGCTTGTAAGGATTTGGATCTAAAGGCTGCGTTTTTTGAGTTGAGTGCAAATTCTCATCAAGCATTCAATCAAAACGTTGAGGATTTGATTGACAATATCACCGCAGACATACTCTATCTTGACCCGCCCTACAACACAAGAGAATATGGAGCAAATTATCATCTTTTAAATTCCATTGCCCTCTATGATGATTTTATACCGCAGGGTAAAACAGGGCTTAGAATCTATGAAAAATCTGCTTGGTGCAAAAGAAATTTAGTAGAATCTGCTCTTGCAGAACTCATTGAAAAGGCTCAAGCAAAATTTGTGTTTTTAAGCTACAATGATGAGGGCTTATTGCATTTAGAGCAAATTGCACAAATTTTTAAAAAATATGGAAAATACAGCTTTAAAACCCAAATTCATAACCGCTTTAAAGCCGACTCTCAAAGGATTCAAAAACAGCAAAAAACCTTAGAATATCTTCATATTTTGGAGAAAAATTAAATTTTAAAAGAATGAAAAATATTATTTATATCCTTTTAAAAAGGACAAAAATATAAAAAATTATCAAATACTCTTGACTTTTTAATGCCGAATTGACTATACTCACATTTTTATTTTTGAGTTAGTTAAATCTAACGAGTTCTTTTAAAAAGGAAAAAAATATGGAAAGAATAAGGCTTAAGCTTAAGGCTTATGACCATCGAGTACTAGATAGAACAGTTGCAGCGATTGTAGAAGCTGTTAAAAGAACAGGTGCAGACATTAGAGGTCCAGTGCCAATGCCTACTAAAATCAAACGTTATACGGTTTTAAAATCTCCACATATAAACAAAGACTCTCGTGAGCAATTTGAGATTAGAGTCCATACGCGTATGCTTGATATTGTAGCGGCGACTCCGGATACGGTGGATTCTTTAACCAAGCTTGATTTAGCACCAGAAGTTAGCGTTGAAGTTAGGGCTATGGGTAAGTAAGGATAAGATATGGAATATATTGTAGAAAAAATCGGTATGAGCAGAACTATTACAAATCCAAGTATAGCCGTAACTTTATTAAGAGTTGTCAATGCAAAGGTCTGCGAGGTTGAGAATGGAAAAGCTTTAGTCGCGTATGCTCAAGGCAAAAAAAACAACAAATGCATAGCAGGACAGCAAAGAAAATACAAGCTTTCTGCAGAATTTAACCGCTTTGCTGTTTTAGAAGTTGCCAATACTGAAGCGGGAGATTTGGATGAAACTCCTCTAACTCAAGCAAAAATTTTAAAAGTCAGTTTCAATTCTAAAGGTAGAGGTTATAGTGGCGTCATTAAAAGGCATGGTTTTTCAGGAGGTCCAGCCTCTCACGGCTCAAGATTTCATAGACGTCATGGTTCTATAGGAAACAGAGAATGGCCAGGACGCGTTCAACCGGGTATGAAAATGGCAGGACATTACGGAAATGTCAAGATTAGCGTTAAAAATGAAATCGTATCTTATGATACAGAAAACAAAATTTTAGTGCTTAAGGGTGCAGTTCCCGGATATAATGGTGCTATGGGTAAAATAAGGATAGCAAAATGAGTAAAGCAATTGTTTTAAATGAAAAATTAGAAAAAACAGGAGACTTTGAGCTTCCTGCAAAATACGCAGAAGTTAATTCCCACAATCTTTACTTGTATGTTAAATCTTATCTTGCAAGCCTTAGAGCTAACACCGTACACACTAAGGGAAGAAGTGAGGTCAGTGGTGGAGGCAAAAAACCTTGGAGACAAAAAGGCAGAGGCGGTGCAAGAGCAGGTTCTACAAGAACAAATGTTTGGGTAGGCGGTGCTGTGGCTTTTGGTCCAAAAAACCAAAGAAATTATTTCCAAAAAATCAATAAAAAGCAAAAAAGACTCGCGTTAGAGAGAGCTTTAGAAGATAAAGCAAACAAAAATGCACTTTTTGTGGTTGATCTTTTAAGCATAGAAAGTGGCAAGACCAAAGACGCAAATGCAGTGATTAAAAAGCTTGGCTTTAAAGATGTTTTGATTGTTAAAGACCTTGTCGATGAAAAAACCTTTTTAGCGTGTAGAAATTTAGCAAATTGTTATGTGATTGATACAAGCGAAGTTAATGCTTATTTGGTTTCTGTATTTAATGCTGTGCTTATTGAAAAATCAGCATTAGATTCGATTACAAAAGAGGGGTAATTATGGCAGATATTACAGATATAAAAACTATACTCTATACTGAAAAAAGTTTAAATTTACAAGAAAAGGGCATAGTTGTGATTCAAACTTCGCCGAAAATGACTAAAACAAGCCTTAAAGCAATTTTAAAGGAGTATTTTGGCGTCACCCCAAAGAGTATAAATTCTTTAAAAATGGACGGAAAGGTTAAGCGATTTAGAGGTCGTTTAGGTCAAAGAGTTGATTATAAAAAATTCTATGTTAAATTGCCAGATGGCGTTAGCTTAGAAAATACGGAGGTTTAAAATGGCAATTAAAACTTACAAGCCCTACACTCCAAGTAGAAGATATATTACAGGTTTAAGTTCGCAAGACATTACAGCTAAACCAAGTGTGCGTTCCTTGCTTGTTAAACTTCCTTCTCATTCAGGTAGAAATAGCTATGGAAGAATTACAAGTCGTCATAAAGAAGCAGGTGCGAAAAAACTTTATAGGATTATTGACTTTAAACGTCGTAAATTTGGTATAGAAGGCAAGGTTGAGGCTATCGAGTATGATCCTTATAGAAATTGTAGAATCGCTCTTATCTCTTATAAAGATGGAGAAAAAAGATATATACTCCAACCTAAAGGTTTAAATGTTGGCGATTTTGTTTCATCGGCTGAAAGTGGTTTGGATATTAAGCCGGGTAATGCTATGAAACTTAAAAGCATTCCGGTAGGAACGATAGTGCATAATATCGAGTTAAAGCCGGGTAAAGGTGGACAAATGATTCGCAGTGCAGGTTCTTATGCACAACTTATGGGTAAGGAAGAAAAATATGTGATTTTAAGACTTGCAAGTGGTGAAATGAGACAAGTTTTAGCCGAGTGTATGGCAAGTATTGGCGAATTGGGTAATGAAGAATGGGCAAATATTACCATAGGAAAAGCGGGACGCAATCGTCATAGAGGAATTCGCCCTCAAACAAGAGGAAGTGCAATGAATCCTATTGATCACCCACACGGCGGTGGTGAAGGTAAGAAAAATTCAGGGCGTCATCCTGTAACTCCGTGGGGAAAACCAACCAAAGGTGCGAAAACGCGTCGCAAAAAAGCGAGTGATAAACTCATAATTTCAAGAAGAAAAGGAAAGTAAGATGGCTAGATCACTGAAAAAAGGTCCTTTTGTTGATGATCATGTAATGAAAAAAGTCATCGCTGCGAAAAAGGCTAATGATAATAAACCGATTAAAACTTGGTCAAGACGCAGTACTATCGTTCCGGATATGATAGGCTTAACTTTCAATGTGCATAATGGCAAAAGCTTTATTCCTGTGTATATTACCGAAAATCATATCGGTTATAAGCTTGGTGAATTTGCACCAACACGCACCTTTAAAGGGCATAAAGGCTCTGTGCAAAAAAAGATTGGTAAATAGGAGATTTTATAATGAGTAAGGCTTTGATTAAATTTATAAGACTATCTCCGACTAAGGCGAGATTGATTGCAAGAGAAATTCAAGGAATGAATGCTGAACTTGCAATGGCAAGTTTAAAATTTATGCCAAATAAAGGGGCAAAATATATTGCAAACGCAATTTCAAGTGCAGTTTCAAATGGAAGTTTTGAACCCAATGAAGTTATAGTTAAGAGTTGCCGTGTGGATGCAGGTTCTGTTTTAAAAAGATTCAGAGCACGTGCAAGAGGAAGTGCAAGTCGTATTAGAAAGCCTACTTCACATATCTTCGTAGAAGTAGAGAAGCTTGAAGAGAAAAAAGATGAGACAAAAAAATCTAATAAAAGCACTAAAACAGCGAAAGTGAAAAAGGAAAACTAATGGGACAAAAAGTCAATCCAATCGGTTTAAGACTAGGAATCAATAGAAATTGGGATTCAAGATGGTTTCCAACCAAAGCAAATTTGGTAGAAAATATCGGTGAAGATTATAAAATAAGAGCTTTTTTAAAAAGAAAACTTTATTATGCAGGAATCAGTCAAATTTTGATTGAAAGAACGGCTAAAAAATTGCGTGTAACCGTTATTGCGGCAAGACCGGGCATTATCATCGGTAAAAAAGGAAGTGATGTTGATATTTTAAGAAAGGATATACAGGATTTAATCCATAAAGATGTCAATATCAATATAAAAGAAGAGAGAAAAGCGGGAGCTTCAGCTCAACTTGCTGCTGAAAGTGTTGCAACTCAACTTGAAAAAAGAATTGCTTTTAGAAGAGCGATGAAAAAAATCATTCAAGGGGCTCAAAAAGCGGGAGCTAAAGGCATCAAGGTTTCAGTATCAGGTCGTTTGGGTGGTGCTGAAATGGCAAGAACAGAATGGTATCTTGAAGGACGCGTTCCACTCCATACTTTAAGAGCAAAGATTGATTATGGTTTTGCAGAAGCAAGAACAACTTATGGAAATATAGGCGTTAAGGTGTGGATTTTCAAAGGAGAAGTTTTGCAAAAAGGTGTGCAAACTGAAAAAAGCGAAGAAAATACTCCAGCGAAAAAACCAAGACGCAGAAGGAGTAAATAACAATGTTAATGCCAAAAAGAACTAAATATCGCAAAATGATGAAAGGACGCAATCGTGGCTATGCAAGCAGGGGAACAGAATTTACTTTTGGCGAATATGCTTTAAAGGCAACGGAGGCTGGAAGGATTAATTCGCGTCAAATTGAAGCTGCACGTATTGCTTTAACGCGTTTTGTTAAAAGACAAGGTAAAACTTGGATTAGAGTTTTTCCCGATAAACCTTTGACTAAAAAACCTTTAGAGACTCGTATGGGTAAAGGTAAGGGCGGAGTTGAAGAATGGGTGATGAATATCAAACCCGGACGCATTATTTATGAGATGGCAGGCGTGAGTGAAGATATGGCGAGACAAGCTTTAACCTTAGCGATGCATAAATTACCATTTAAAACCAAGTTTATTACAAGAGAGAGTCAAAATGAAATATACTGAAATCAAAGATAAAACAGCTAAAGAGCTTGGGGAAATGCTAAAAGAGAAAAAGTTGCTTTTATTCACTTTAAAACAAAAGCTAAAAACAATGCAGCTTACTAATGTCAAAGAACTTAGTCAAGTTAAAAAAGACATTGCCAGAATTAATACAGCGATTAATGCTTTACAATAAGGATATAAAATGGCATTTAAAAGAGAAATTCAAGGTATTGTTGTTAAGATTGCTGGAGATAAGACAGCAAATGTTTTGGTGGAAAGAAAAGTCGTTCATCCAAGATACAGAAAAATTGTCAAACGTTTTAAAAAATACCTCATTCACGATGAAAAAAACGAGCTTAAAGTTGGCGATGTGATTGTTGCAGTAGAATGCAGACCGCTTTCAAAAAGAAAAGCTTTTCGTTTAAAATCTGTATTAGTTGCAGGAGTTGAGTGATGATTCAAAGTTTTACAAGACTTGCAGTTGCAGATAATAGCGGTGCAAAAGAACTTATGTGTATTAAGGTTTTAGGAGGTAGCAAAAGGAGATATGCTACAGTTGGTGATGTGATTGTTGCATCTGTTAAAAAGGCTTTGCCAAATGGTAAAGTGAAAAAGGGTCAAGTTGTCAAAGCAGTTATTGTAAGGACTAAAAAAGAAATTCATAGAGAAAATGGTTCTTTAATACGTTTTGATGAAAATGCTGCTGTGATTCTTGATAATAAAAGAGAGCCTATCGGGACTCGTATTTTTGGACCTGTGGGTCGCGAAGTTAGATATGGTGGTTTTATGAAAATTGTTTCATTAGCACCGGAGGTTTTATAATGGCGGTAAAATTTAAGATTAAAAAAGGCGATAATGTTAAGGTTATTGCAGGAGATGATAAGGGTAAGATAGGTAAGGTTTTGGCTGTTTATCCCAAAAAATCTCAAGTGATAGTTGAGGGTTGTAAAATTGCTAAAAAAGCTATAAAGCCAAGTGATAAAAATCCTAATGGCGGTTTTATCAATAAAGAAATGCCTATAAACATTTCAAATGTAGCTAAAACAGGAGAGTAAGCATTATGATGAGATTAAAAGAAAAATACAATCAAAGCATAAAAGCTACTTTAAGCAAGGAATTTGATATTAAAAATCCTATGCTCATCCCTTCAATAGAAAAGATTGTGATTAGCGTTGGTGCAGGAGATTTAGCAAAGGATCAAAAAGTGTTGCAAAATATTGCAGATACTATATCTTTGATTGCAGGACAAAAGGCTGTCATCACTAAGGCTAAAAAATCTGTTGCAGGATTTAAAGTAAGAGAAGGTTTTCCTGTTGGGGTTATGGTCACTTTAAGAAATGATAATATGTTTGCTTTTCTTGATAAACTCATCTCTATAGCTTTACCACGTGTAAAAGATTTTAGAGGCTTAAGTCGCGATGGCTTTGATGGACGCGGAAATTATAATTTCGGACTTGATGAACAATTAATGTTTCCAGAAGTTGAATATGATAAAATTTTAAGGACTCACGGAATGAATATTAGCATTGTTACAACAGCACAAAATGATAAAGAGGCACAAAAATTATTAGAGCTTATGGGTGTGCCACTTGCAAAAGGAAGACAAAATGGCTAAAAAATCAATGATAGCAAAAGCAGCACGTAAGCCTAAATTTCAAGTTAGGGCTTATAGTAGATGCCAAATTTGTGGGCGTCCGCATTCTGTTTATAGGGATTTTGGAATTTGCAGAGTTTGCCTTAGAAAAATGGGAAATGAAGGCTTGATTCCGGGTCTTAAAAAAGCAAGTTGGTAAGGAAAAAAAATGATTAATGATATTATTTCAGATTCACTCACTCGCATCAGAAATGCAAGTATGAGAAAGCTTGAAACCACTAAACTCTTACATTCTAAGGTTGTTGAAGCTTTGGTTGGAATTTTTGCAGCTAAAGGCTATATAGAAAGCTTTAATGTCATTGAAGAGGATAAAAAGAAATTTATCAATGTGGTGTTAAAATACGACGCAAAGGGTAAAAGCATTATCAATGAGCTTAAAAGAATTTCTAAGCCGGGTCGCCGTGTTTATAAAGGCAAAGATGAAATTAAAAGATTTAAAAATGGTTATGGTACGATTGTAGTCAGCACAAGTCGCGGTGTTTTAGCAAATGATGAAGCATACAAAGCCGGAGTTGGTGGTGAAATTCTGTGTACCATTTGGTAGGGGGATTGAGTTTTTTATGGCATTGGGTATCCATTCTTTAAAAAAGTAGAAATATCCTAGACAAATAAAAAAGGAAAAAACATGTCGCGTATAGGTAAGCAACCTGTTGTTATTCCAGCAGGTGTTGAAGTAAAATTAGAAGGAAATTTGCTTAAATTTAAAAAAGGAAATTTAGCCAAAGAATTAGATATAAAAGCAAATGTAAATGTTGAGATAAAAGATAATCATATTATTTTTTCTCCAAAAGGTGAAGACAGACAAAGCAGAGCGTATTGGGGTACTTATAGGGCTTTAACTCAAAACATTGTTTTAGGAATCACAGAAGGTTTTAGCAAAACTCTTGAAATCAACGGAGTTGGATATAAAGCTACATTAAAAGGAAAAGTTTTAGAGCTTAGTTTAGGTTTTTCACACCCTATAAATTATGCTATTCCAGAAGGCATTGAAATTGCAGTGGATAAAAATAATGTGATTGTGAAGGGAAGCGATAAGCAAGTTGTCGGTCAGGTTGCTGCTCAAATTAGAGAATTTAGACCACCAGAGCCGTATAAAGGAAAAGGCGTGAAATATATTGATGAACGCATTATACGCAAAGCGGGCAAGACCTCTAAAAAATAAGGATACAAAATGAGAGCAAATGTATTAAAAAGAAAACTTAATTTAAGAATCAAAAGAAAAAAAAGAATTCGAGCTAAAATTTCAGGTTGTGACAAGTTTCCAAGAATTTCAGTGTTTAAATCTAATAAAACTTTATACATTCAAGCTATTGACGATGTTAAAGCCGTGACTCTTGCAGCCATTAATGGGCAAAAAATCGGAGTAAAAGCTAATAAAGAAGGGGCTAAAAAAATCGCTAGTGAATTTGCAGAACTTTTAAAAAGCAAAAAAATCAATCAAGCTGTTTTTGATAGAAATGGTTATATTTATCACGGCGTAATTGCAGCTTTGGCTGAATCTTTAAGAGAAAATGGCATTAAGCTATAAGGAGAATTGATGCAAAAATACAATAGAGAAGAATTTGAAGAGGTTATTGTCGATATAGGCAGAGTTACAAAGGTTGTTAAAGGAGGTAGAAGATTTAGATTTACCGCTTTAGTGGTTATAGGCAATCGTAAAGGTTTAGTTGGTGTGGGATACGGCAAGGCTAAAGAAGTTCCGGATGCGATTCGTAAGGCTGTCGATGATGCTTTTAAAAATATTATCGAAGTTAAAACTAAAGGTTCAACAATTGCTCACGATGTTGAGGTAAAATATAATGCAAGTCGTATTTTGCTTAAACCTGCAAGTGAGGGGACGGGAGTTATTGCAGGGGGTTCTACGCGTCCTATTATGGAGCTTGCAGGGATTAAAGACATTTTAACTAAATCTTTGGGTTCAAATAATTCTTCAAATGTAGTCAATGCGACAATTAAAGCCCTAAGCATGTTAAAAGGATAAAAGATGAATTTACAAAAAGCAGCAGGTTCAACACATAAAACCAAAAGAATAGGTCGCGGACAAGGAAGCGGTATGGGTAAAACCGCTACTAAAGGTGGAAAAGGACAAACCGCTCGAAAAGGTTATAATGAAAAAAGAGGCTTTGAAGGCGGACAGCAACCTCTTCAAAGAAGATTGCCAAAAGTGGGTTTTAGCTCGAGGAAAGAAAAACCTTATGCTATTAATGTTGAAAAGATTGCAGCCATTAAAGATTTGAAAGAATTGACATTTCAGAGTATTAAGGCTGTGCATAAAATTTCAAAATCTGTTAAAAAAATCAAACTCATTGGTAAGAGTGCAAAGGATTTAGCTTCAAAAATTAAAGATGAGAATATTAGCGTTACTGGAAGTAAATAATGAATAAAACACTGGTGAATAAAATTTTAATCACTCTAGCATTTTTATTTGCTTATAGAGTTTTAGCTTATGTGCCTGTTCCGGGCGTGAATGCTGATGTCATTGCAGAATTTTTTAATAACAATCAAAACAATGCTCTTGGGTTGTTTAATGTCTTTAGCGGTGGAGCAGCGGAGCGATTTTCTATTATTTCTTTAGGAATTATGCCCTATATTACAGCTTCGATTATTATGGAGCTTTTAGCCGCTACTTTTCCAAATATAGGAAAAATGAAAAAAGAAAGAGACAGCATACAAAAATATATGCAAATCATCCGTTATGCAACCATAATCATAACTTTAATTCAAAGCATAGGTGTAGCCATAGGTTTGCAAGGTTTGCATGGACGCGGTGGAGTTGGTGCAATTATGATTGAGGATTTAAACATTTTCATTGCTCTTTGTGCAATTTCTATGCTTGCAGGGACTATGCTTTTAATGTGGCTTGGAGAGCAAATCACTCAAAGAGGCGTGGGCAATGGAATTTCTTTAATCATTTTTGCAGGCATTGTTTCTAGCATACCTGCAGCCATTTCAAATACAGTTGGACAAATTAATTCTGGAGAGATGAATTTTTTAACCGCTTTTGCAATTTTGGTGTTGATTTTACTCACAATAGGCGTGATTATTTATGTTGAGCTTGGAGAAAGGAGAATTCCTATTTCTTACTCGAGAAAAGTCGTCATGCAAAATCAAAATAAACGCATTATGAATTATATACCCATTAAAGTCAATTTAAGCGGGGTCATTCCTCCTATTTTTGCAAGTGCGATTTTAATGTTTCCAACAACGATTTTACAAACAAGTACTAATCCCTATATTCAAACCATTAATGATTTTTTAAATCCAAACGGCTATGTGTTTCATATCTTAACCTTTTTATTTGTGATTTTCTTTGCGTATTTTTATGCGAGTATAGTTTTTAATGCTAAGGATATTTCTGAAAATCTTAAAAAGCAAGGGGGATTTATACCCGGAATTCGTCCGGGCGAGGGAACAGCACATTATCTTAATGAAATAGCTTCAAGGCTTACTCTATCGGGCTCTATTTATCTTGGCTTGGTTGCAACCTTGCCTTGGATTTTAGTGAAATTTATGGGTGTGCCTTTTTATTTTGGAGGTACTTCTGTGCTTATTGTTGTGCAAGTTGCCTTGGATACAATGAGAAAAATTGAAGCTCAAATTTATATGAATAAATACCAAACTTTAAGTGCAGTAGGGCTTTAAAAAGCCCTTGATTTAAAAAATTAAGCTTTTAAATCAAGTATTTTATCTGTTATGGTGAAGCTTTTTGTATGAAGAAGTTCTTGAAATAAATGATTAAAGTCTTGCACATTTTGCTTATTTTCTAACATTTGAACCAGTTTAGGAAAATATTTTTTAGCTAAGTTTTTTTCTTCAATGCTTAAGGTGCTTAGGTCTGTTGAGGATAAGAGTTTTGTGTATATTTTTTCTTTGTCATCTTTATCTTGAAAAATTTTTAGCTTTTCTTCATTTCTTTTTGCAAGTTCTTGCTTGATTTTTTCTTTGTATTGTTCTAAAAATTGATCAAAATCTTCTTTGCTTAAACCCAATAAAGGATTGTCTTTTATAAGCTCATTAAGCAGATCTTTGATGAAATTATGATAAATATTCTTATCATAATCTGTATATTTTACAAGTCCATCAAAATCTCTATCCAAACGTAAAGCTTTATCAAGAGCTAGATTGAGTGTATCACTTGTAAAGAAATCTTTATATTTTTCCCTAAGCTCCTCACTTAAATCAGAAAAATTTCTATGCGTTTTCATATCATGAGCAGATAAGAACATACCACCATAGCATAAGCGATTTGGTATAAAAAGGCTTTTTAAATTAAGTTTTTCTTCATCATCAATGAGTCCATCTTTGTTCGCATCTGCTTGCAAATAATTTTGATTTTGTGCTATTTCATTATACCAACCCCATACATAAGCATTGCTTTCTCCATCGAGTAAAAATGAACCATCTTTTCTTTGATGCACTGAACCAAATTCTTTATTGAGAAAAATCACTGCTTCTTTGCTTAATGCAATTTGAGTGATTTTATTGCCTGTGATATTTGTAAAATAAACCTTTACAAATTCCTTTTCAAGCTCCTTTTTATCCTCATGTTGCAATTCATCAAGTGCTTCAAAAGCATCTTGTAATTCGTTGATTTTTTCATTGATTAATTCATTTTGTTTAGAATCTCTTGTAACAACTGCAGAATTTATACTTACATAAGAAATTGTGCTTTTACGCAAGGCTTTATCATCTACAATCTTCCCATAGGGATTGAAGCTGTCTGAAAAAATATCCACTACAAAATTTCCTTAAGGTTTATAAGAATTAACACATCTCATATAATCCAAAGTATTTCTACCATACCATTTTGCACAAAGATTTGTGTAATAGTAGTAATTGTTTGAATTAAAATATCCCGGTCTATAAGGTCTGTGCACTGAATAAGGATTTGTATAATATCCATATGCTCTAGTTTCATCAGCTGTTAAAATTGTTAAAAAAGAGCCGATGAAAAAGCCTAGTAAAATGAGTTTTTTCATCTCCATTGCTCCAAATTCTAAAATATCAGTTTAAACTAGATTTTAGCCTACAGACACTTAAAAATAAATTAAGACATTTTTTAACCGAAAATGCACACAGAAAAGATTAAGAATTTTCTATTGTTTTTGCAGATGAAACCTCATCAAGCAGATAAATAATATGCTCCCAATTTTTATCTGTCGCAGCACTCAAACCTAATTCACAAGTACTTGAACTTGCATACATTTTTTTAACTTCAAGTTTTTTAAAATGGTTTTTTAAATCTTCTAAGGCGTTTTGATTGAATTGAGGATTTATAAAGCCCTTATTTCCCGCAAAAGCACAGCAATAAGTTCCAGAATGCGTATAAACTTTTGCCTTCGTGCAACTTTGAGCAAGTTCAACAAGACTATCCGCCCAGCCTCCTTTTTTAGTCGCACAAACAGAATAAATTCCAATATTTTCATCAAGAGCCTTAATGTCAAGCTTTGATAAAATGAATTCTTTGACAAAAACACTCATATCATAAATTTTAAGTTTTTCAAAGCCTTTTAAGTCCTTAAGTTTGTCTAAAATTTCAGCAGAACAAGCACTATGATCACAAACAATAGCAATATCTCCATTGCAAGAACAAAGCAATAATTCTTGTAAGGCAAAATGCAAAGGATTGAGTGAAGGTTCTTTTTGAGTGTAATGCTTAAAAGCTTTTCCACAACACATTTTTTCTATATTTTTTGGATAAATAAGCTTGATATTTGCCTTAAGACATAGGCTCTCAAATACTTCTTGTATAGGGCGTTTGTTTGCACTAAAAGCACGATTAAGACAACTTGAAAAATACACCACACTTGCGGAATTTTCATTTTTTTCAAAGTAAGAATTTGAAATTTTATCCTTAAAAGTATAGGAATTTTTGTGTGGCATAGTCTTTAAAATCACCGGAGTATTGAATTTTTGATTCAATTTAAAGCTCAATCTTTCAAGCCTGTCTTGACCAAGTATTTTAGAGCCAAAATCAAGCATACTCATACCAAATTTTGCTAAATTTATAGTTTTATCCATATGAGAGGAGAGGGTTTTTGCAATAAAAAGCTCTTTTTTTGATGCCTTGTTATTGTAATAAGAATTCGCAATTTTTGCTGTATCAATCTCAATGGGACAAAGCGTAGAACACATTGAACAAGTTGCACAAGTATCTATCACAAAATATTTATATCCTTTTTGTAAATTTTCTAATTCCTCTTCTTGTTCTTTACTTTTTTCTTTTAAGGATTGAAGGCGTTTGATTTCTCTATGCACAGCAATTCTTTGTCTTGGAGTGAGAGTAAAATTCTTGCTCGGGCAAACCTTTTCACAAAAACCGCATTCCATACAAGCTTCGAGATAATCCTCGATTTGATGAGAGGGTTTTAAATTTTTTATATGAATTTGAGGATCCTCGCAAAGAATCACATCCGGATTGAAAAGCTTTTGAGGATCAAAGATTTTTTTAATGCGTTGATTGATTTTATAGGCTTTCTCACCCCATTCTTGCTCGATAAAAGGTGCCATCATACGTCCTGTGCCGTGCTCTGCCTTAGTGCTGCCTTTTAAAGTAAGCACTAAATTCACCATAGCATCCATAAATTTTGCAAAATTTTCTTTTTCCACCACATCATCTAAAAGCGGAGTGATAATAAAATGCACATTCCCACTTAAGGCATGTCCAAAGATAATGCCTTGAAAATTATAGAGCTCAAAAAGCTTTGTAATGCCTTCAATGCCTTTTGCGAAATTGTCAATTTCAAAGCAAATGTCTTCTGTAATAACCGTGCTTTTTGGACGCTTATTAGCCGCAGATATGGGCAATAAACCCTTACGAATTTTCCACCAACTCGCTTGTTCTTGCTCATCAAAACTAAAATTTATCCCAAAAAGTGTAGGAATATTTTCAAGCTCTTTTGTGATGAAGGCTGTGTTGTTTTTAAGAAGTTCTTTTTGATTTTCTTCAAGCTGGATTAAAATACAGCAATTTCCTTCTTTTAATTCTTGTAAAATTTGAGGCAGACCTTGCATATGAGACATAGCTTTTAAACACGCATAGTCCATAATCTCTGCCGCACTGACTAAGGCATCGTTTTTTGAAAGTGTTTTAATGGCTAAAGATGCTAGGCTAAGATTTTCATAAAAAAGCAAGGCACAAGCTTTAAATTTAAAGTCCTCCACAGCATAATACTCCACCCTTGAAACAAAACCCAAAGTTCCTTCAGCCCCTATAAAAATATGATTTAAAAGATCTTTAATATCGCTAAAATCTATGAAAGTGTTAAGACCATATCCTGTGGTATTTTTGATGCGAAATTTACGTTCAATCTCCTTGCATAGCTCTTTATCCTCTAAAATTTCTTTTCTAAGACTTAAAAGTTCATCGACAAGCTTTTGATGAGTTTGGATGAATTCTTTAAGATTTTCAGAATCAGAAGTGTCTAAAATAAAGCCATCATTTAAAATCACACGCACGGATTTAATGGTTTGATAGCTGTTTTGTTTAACTCCGCAACACATACCGCTTGAATTGTTTGAAAAAATTCCCGCTATACTTGCATTGTTTATGGTTGCGGGGTCAGGTCCTATTTTTTTGCCAAATTTTTTAAGGGCTTCGTTTGCTTGTGAGGCGATAACTCCACAATCACACCATAGAGAATTTTCATTTGCTTCAATCCTTTGCCACCCCTTCATGCACACCACAAGCACATGATTTGTGCAAGCTTGTCCGCTTAAGCTTGTTCCAGCAGCTCTAAAAGTAAGAGGGATATTGAATTTTTTGCTTAATAAAATGATTTTTTGCACCTCTTCTTCATTATTTGGTTTTAAAACGAGTTTTGGGATATAGCGATAACAAGATGCATCGATTCCGTAGGCAAAGCGTCTAAGATAATCATCATAAATTCTACATTCCTCTGCGTTGAGTAGAAATTTTTTGCATTCTTTTTTGAAATTTTCATAAGCTGCTTGCATTGATTTATCCTTTTTTTAATTGATTTGGAAAAATATCATTTTAGAATTTAAAGCCCTAAAATACACTTAACTCAATAAAGAAATTTTTTTACAAATATCGTAAATTTATTAAAAATTTTGAATCATTAACAAAAATAAAGGCGAATTTTTAGAGTATTGAAAATTTAAATCATACAATTTATCTTAAAAATTTTCATCAAAAATTAATGTGTTTTTAAAGCAATTTAAAGCTTTTTCTATGAATTTTGCATATTCCAAATTTCGCAATGAGTTCTTTGTGCCTTTTTGTGCCATAAGCTTTGTGTTTTTCAAATTCATAGCAAGGAAAATCTTTAGCAAATTGCTTCATTATTCTATCTCTGCTCACCTTAGCTAAAATGCTTGCAGCACTGACTTCATTGACTAAGGAGTCGGCTTTGATGAGGGTTTTGATTGAATTGACTCCAAAATTTGTATTGCCATCATAAAGAAATATAGAATTTTTAAAATGAAGTTTTATGATTTCAAGCCCTTTTTTAAGACAAAAGCTAAGCCCTAATTCATCGATTTGTTCGCTTGAAAAAGCAAGGATTAAAAATTCCGAATTTTGAGTGATGAGTCCATAAAATTGTTCCCGCTTTTTTTCATTCAGTTTTTTCGAATCTGTCAATCCTTGTAGCTTAGATTTAAGCTTACAAGCAGCCATCATCATAGGACCTGCTAAGGCTCCGCGTCCCGCTTCATCTATGCCAACAAGTTCGCTTTTGTCTGTAAAAAACTCATTCAACTGAAATGGAGTCTTTGATTTCTTCAAAGGTTTTTTCACCTATGCCTTTAACCTTTTTAATGTCTTCTATGCTAGTGAAATTTTGGTCTTTGCGGTATTCTAAAATCGCTTCAGCCTTTGTTTCACCTATACCTTTAAGAGTTTGAAGTTCTTCTTTACTCGCGGTATTGATATTAACAGCTGCAGATAAAAGGCTTATAAAAGCAAAGATTAAAAATAAGATTTTTTTCATTTTTTTTCCTTTATTGTGTGAAATTTACTTTTAATTTTAAATCATTTTTGTTAATCAAAATCAAATCATTTAAAATCGGGCTTAAATTTAAATTTGATTTTATTTAAATTTGATTATACTTTAAAAACATTTGATAAAAATAAAAGGAGTAATTGATGAGAAGCGATGCGATTAAAAAAGGACATTTAAAGGCTCCAAATCGTTCTTTACTAAGAGCGTGTGGTTTGAAAGATGAGGATTTTGATAAGCCTTTTATAGGTGTTGCAAATAGTTATATAGACATTATTCCGGGTCATTATTTTTTAAATGAATATGCCAAGATTATTAAAGATGAAATTCGAAAAAATGGTTGTGTGCCTTTTGAATTCAATACCATAGGTGTTGATGATGGTATAGCTATGGGACATAAGGGTATGCTTTATTCTTTACCGAGCCGTGAAATCATTGCAAATTCAGTTGAATCTGTTATGAATGCTCATCAGCTCGATGCTTTAATCTGTATTCCAAATTGCGATAAAATCACTCCCGGAATGCTTATGGGTGCTTTAAGGGTCAATGTTCCTACGATTTTTGTAAGCGGTGGTCCTATGAGAGCGGGTTTGAGTAAAAAAGGCGAAAAACTCACTTTAAGCAGTGTTTTTGAAGCGGTTGGTGCCTATGAAACGCAACAAATCAGCGAAGAAGAGCTTAAAGATATAGAGTGTCAAGCCTGTCCGGGTGGCGGTTCTTGCTCGGGAATGTTTACTGCAAATTCTATGAATACGCTTTGTGAAGCTATGGGTATAGCTTTAAAGGGTAATGGGACAATTTTGGCTCAAACTCCACAAAGAGAAGAGCTTTTGAGAAAAGCAGCAAAGAGAATTTGCGAGATTGCTTTAGATGAAAAATTTAAAATTCGCAATATCGTCAATGAAAAAGCCATCAGAAATGCTATGGTTGTAGATATGGCAATGGGTGGAAGCTCAAATACTATTTTGCATATGCTTGCTATATCAAGAGAAGCTGGAGTGCCACTTGAGATTAAGGATATTAATGAGATAAGCAAAAATACTTCACACATTGCAAAAATCGCTCCTTCTTTACCGAGTGTTACGATGAAAGATGTTGATGATGCAGGGGGGGTGAGTGCTGTGATAAGAGAAATTTCTTTACAAAAAAACCATATGCTTGAGCTTGATACTCTTACTATCACGGGAGAAAGTTTAAAAGAACGTATTGAAAATGAGGCTATTAAAGATGAAAATATCATTCATAAGGCAGAAAATGCTTATTCAAAGGTCGGGGGACTTGCAATTTTATTTGGAAATTTAGCCGAGCAAGGTTGTGTGATAAAAACAGCTGGAATTATAGGAGAGCGTCAATTTAAAGGCAAGGCAGTGTGTTTTAATTCTCAAGATGAAGCCATTAGCGGGATTATAAAGGGTAAAGTCAAAAAAGGCGATGTTTGCGTGATTCGTTATGAGGGACCTAAAGGGGGTCCGGGTATGCAAGAAATGCTTAGCCCAACAAGTCTTTTAATGGGTATGGGTTTGGGTGCTGATGTGGCACTTATTACGGATGGAAGATTTAGCGGAGCAACAAGGGGTTTGAGTGTGGGGCATATTTCGCCTGAAGCCGCTGAAGGAGGACTTATAGCACTTTTACAAGATGGAGATGAAATAGAGATTGATGTAGATTCTTACACAATCAATGCCGTTTTAAGCGAAGAAGAAATTTCTAAAAGAAAGGCTTCTTATAAGGCTCCTAAAAAAGAATTAAACTCAAGATGGCTTAAAATGTATCAAAAACTTGTAAGCAATGCAAGCAAAGGAGCTGTATTGGATATGGAGTAAATTTTTATATTTAAAGATAAAAGTATAAAATTTTATGCTTTTTGAAAAGATTAACTTTTTGTTTTTTTTTTTTTTTGATATTATCGCAAATTAAATATTAATTTGCGAAACTTTTAATCAATTCACTTTCGCTTCACACAAGATAAGTAGAATGTAAATTTCTTAATTTAATATTTAGTTTAATATTTTAACAAGGATATTTTAATGAAAAATTATTTTGTAAGTATAGTGATTTTGATAAATTTTTTATTTGCTCAAGATATAATCAATCCAATTCCTACAAGCATAGCTTATGACAAAGCTAAAGCTAAACTCGGTAAAAAAATTTTTATGGACACTTCTTTATCAAAAGACGGCACAATCAGCTGTAATTCTTGTCATGATTTGAAAAATTTTGGCGTTGATCATAAAGAAGTTTCAACAGGGGTGGAAAATAAATTAGGCAGAGTGAATTCTCCTAGCGTTTTTAATTCTGTTTTTAATTTTGTTCAGTTTTGGGATGGACGTGCTAAGGATTTGGTAGAACAAGCAAAGGGTCCATTTTTTAATCCTGTGGAAATGGGCTTAACTCCTGAAATTTTAATTGAAAAGGTTAGTGCAAATAAAGATTATGTTAAAGAATTTGATGAGCTTTTTGGAGAATTAAGTGTTGATACAATCGCTTTAGCCTTAGCTGAATTTGAAAAAACTCTCATCACTCCTCATTCCCCTTTTGATAAATGGTTAAGAGGAGACGAAAACGCTATTTCAGTTCAAGCTAAAAGAGGTTTTGAGTCTTTTAAAGCTAATGGCTGTATTTCTTGTCATCAAGGGCAAAATATCGGTGGAAATATGTATCAAAAAATCGGAATTTTTGAGGTTTATCCTAATGAAGAATCTTCTTTAGGGAGGTTTGAACAGACAAAAAAACAAGAGGATAGATTAGTCTTTAAAGTTCCAAGCTTAAGAAATGTTGCTAAAACTCCACCCTATTATCACGATGGTTCAATTCCTAGTCTTGATGCTTGCATTCAGTTTATGGCGTATTATCAATTGGGCAAATTTTTGGAAAAAGATGTGGTAGAGGATATTGTAGCATTTTTGGAAAGCTTGACAGGAGAATACAATGAAGCAAACTAGAAAATCCACCTTTTTGAAAAAATTTATTTTTCTAAGTTTATTTGTTTTATTTTTTGTTTTATTGCTTAGCTTTTTTATCTTTAACAATTATACTTCTTTCCAAAAAAATGAGAAAATCACAAGCCTGCTTCAAAATTTAGCGATTTTAGACAGCAAAATGGATAGAATTTTTGAAAATAAATTCACTCTTAATAATTATGATGAAGAAGTTTCACAGGCAAAAGAATTTGAAGAGGGTTTGAATGCTTTAAAAAAATTGAATGTAAATGTTTCAAGTATTGAAGAAATTTTTAGAGCCAAGATTGAGCAAATTGAAAAATTTAAATCCGCAAATTCCATAGCCATCAATTCAAAAACTTATCTTTATGAGCTTGAAAATTCTTTGGTTGCTTCATATAATGAGGATAATTTTTCTAACCCAAATGCTTATAAAATTATGAGCAATACAAATCAAATTTTAACCATACTTGCAACTCAAAATATACTTGAATCAAGCACACTTAGTCAAATTGAAAAGTTGCTTAAAAATATCGAGCTTGAAAGCGAAAAAAATGATGAAAATCTTAATTTATTCATCAAACATCTTAAAACTGCTCTCAATCAAATTGAGATTATGCAAAAGAATTCATCTTTATATACAAATAATGCTTTGAGTTTAGAGCTTAAAAAATTTTCATCTCAAATTAAAGCTGAATTTGCTTCATCAAGTTTATATGAGCTTTATATTGCTGTAATTATTGCGGCTTCGACTTTAATTTTGCTGATTTTGTTTATTGTTTTAATCCTTAAAAAAGTCATCATTCCTATATCCACACTTGAAAGATTGAGTGCAAATTTGGCAAGTGCTGAAGCTAATTTACAAGCTCGATTAGAAATCGATTCAAAAAGTGAATTAGGTGCGAGTGCAACTTATATCAATTCTTTTATAGAAATTGTGCAAAATTCTGTCCTTGAAGCGAGTGAAAATGCAAAAGAAAGTCATAAATTTTCACAACAACTTAAAAACAATGCCCATTTACTCCAAACAAGCTCAAGTGAGCAAAATGAAGAAATAAAAAGCGTGAAAAATATCACACAGGACTTAGATGAACATATTTCTTTATCGGGGAATTTAGCAAATGAAACCATAGAAAATATGCAGCATACGCATACTTTGATGAATAAGGTTGAAACAACTCTAAATGGGCTTACTGAACTTATGATTGCTAACAACGAAAAAGAACAAGGCGTGATTGACAATATGGAAAATCTCACTCAAACAGCGGATAATATTTTAGGCATAACTAATTCTATTAAAGATATAGCTGAACAGACAAATCTTTTAGCCCTCAATGCTGCCATTGAAGCCGCTCGTGCTGGAGAACACGGACGCGGCTTTGCTGTTGTGGCTGATGAGGTAAGAATTTTGGCAGATAAAACAGGAAAATCCCTTGCGACAATCAACGCAACTGTGCAAACCATAGTCCAGCAGATTAATGATAATAAATCTTTGATGGATTTAATCGGAGAATCTATGAAAGACACCCAAGCTAAGGTTAATGATTTGCAAAAAGACCTTGTCGATTCTATGTATAAATTACAAAGCTCAATACAATCAACCCAAAATATGAAAGAAAAAAGTATAGAAGTTAAAGAAAAAATGCTGAATTTAGAAGGCAACATCCAAAAAGTGAGTGCTCTTGCAAATTCAGTTAAAAAACTTTCTAAAGAAGTCAATGATATATCTGAAAATGTATTGAATGGAGCTTCTAAACTTTCATCTAAACTTAGCACTTTTGTGTGATAAAGCAGTTAAATTCTAGTATATCTTAGAATCATATTTGATTTTAAGATAAAATTTTTATCGAAATTGATAAAATATAAATAAAAAATACAAATGTTTTAAAGCCCAAAATTATAAGCCTAGAAACAGAATTAAAATGTTTTATAGTAAGAATAGCAACGGCTTAAATTTGGCATTGCTTAGATGCAAGAATATAATTAAAGCTAAAACTTTGATAAATTTTAAATGAGTGCAAATAAAATTAATAAAAATTATATTAATATCCGCTACGGTTTTTCACTTCATTTTCTTAAGGTATTTTGAATAAAAATTTTTAAATTTTAATGAGTTTTGATTTATATTTTGTTTTTGAAAAAATAAAATTTTTTTATCAATAAACCCTTCAATCAAAATCTTAAAAAGCTTGTAAAAAACCAAAAGAGTCATTTTAAGCAGTCAATGATATAAATTTCTTCTAATTTGTTATTATTTTTTACCCTCTTTGGAGTATTTTAAATCGTATGAATTGATACAAAAATTCATTTTTTTAAATTTTAAGAGTTTGATAAAACCTTCACAAAGTTAAATCTTATTGTAAAAAGGGCTTTTTTAAGCCCTTTTTTGTCAATGAGACGTAGCTTCACTGATTCCCACCCCGCTTTGTGCTCTAAAATTCTGTGCTTCAAAGCCCTCTTTGTCTATTCTTGCTCGTTTTGAATCATCGAGTTTTGAAATGACATAAATCAAAATAAAAGTTAAAGGCATAGAAAAAATCGCAGGGTGATTATAAGGAAAGATCGCTTGAGTAAATCCAAAGCTTTTCACCCAAATGCTAGGGCTTAAAATAACAAGACTAACAACAACAATGAGTCCTATCAATCCTCCCCAAAACGCACCTTTAGTTGTCAAATCTTTCCAATAAAGGCAATATAAAAGTATAGGGAAATTCACACTTGCAGCAATTGCAAAAGCAAGTCCAACCATAAAAGCAACATTTTGATTTTCAAAGATAATTCCTACAAGTATGGCTAAAATTCCTAGACAAGCTGCGGATATTCTTGTAACTCTTAATTCTTCTTTTGGGTCGCAAACTCCATTTTTACAAACATTAACGAATAAATCATGGCTGATGGCTCCTGCTCCAGAAATCGTAAGTCCAGCCACAACAGCAAGTATGGTTGCAAACGCTACTGCAGAAATAAAGCCTAAAAACACACTTCCACCCAAAACTTCAGAAAGTAAAACCGCAACCATATTTGTAACACCATTAAAAGTTCCATCTTCGTTAGTGTATAAAGGATTTCCAAGTAAAAATACAATGGCTCCAAAACCTATAATAAAGGTTAAAATATAAAAATATCCTATCAAAGAGGTTGCATAAAATGCTGATTTTCTAGCTTCTTTAGCATTCCTAACCGTGAAAAATCTCATCAAAATATGAGGCAAACCCGCTGTTCCAAACATTAAAGCAAGTCCTAAGGATACAGCTGAAATGGTATCAGGTAAAAAGGTTCCCGGTTTCATAATCTTCTCCCCACTTGGATGATGAGCTATGGCTTGTTGAAAATATGAAGTTAAATCAAATTTAGTCAGATATAAAATCATAATAGCCATAAAAGTTGAACCGCTTAAAAGTAAAATAGCCTTAATGATTTGCACCCAAGTTGTCGCGTGCATACCCCCAAAGACAACATAAATCATAATCAAAATTCCCACTAAAACAACCGCAGAGGTGTAAGGAAGACCAAAAAGCACCTGTATGAGCTGTCCAGCTCCTACCATTTGTGCTATGAGATAAAAAATGACTACGCTTAAGGCTGAAATTGCCGATAAAATGCGAATAGGTTTCGAGTCTAAGCGATAAGCTGTTATATCGGCAAAGGTGTATTTTCCAAGATTTCTTAATTTTTCAGCAATTAAAAATAAAACAATAGGCCAACCCACTAAGAATCCTATAGAATAAATAAGCCCATCAAAGCCATTAGAAAAAACTAAGGCAACTATACCCAAAAAGCTTGCGGCACTCATATAATCACCGGCAATAGCCACGCCATTTTGCCAACCGGTAATATTTCCACCTGCAGTGTAAAAACCAGTCGTTGATTTGGTTTTCTTGCTTGAGTAATAAGTGATGAATATGGTAACAGCCACGAAAGCCACAAACATAAAAATAGCGGTTAAATTTAAATCGCTCTTTTTTGCATCCGATAAATCCACAGAAGCTGCATTTAAAAAGGTCGTCATATAAATAAAATAAGATAAAATTTTCATGGTTTTTCCTTATTCTTGAATTTTATAAGTTATTTTTCCATTTTTAAGATCTTCCATAAGCCCACTTTTTTCTATATCGCTTAGGATTTCATCTTGATCTTTGTCCATATATTGATTTGCTACAAAAGTGTAAAGTCCTGTAACAATAATACAAGATACAATGATAAAAATTCCATAAATTATTCCAAGCGAAACAGAGCTTGTTCCTATCCGTGAGCCTAGAACTTCAGGGGCCATTCCAATACCAAATACGAAAACATAATATAATACCAGAATCACCAAAGACAACAACAAAGAAATTTTGTTTCGAAAAGAAACAAAATTTCTAAACCTCAGCAAAACATTTTTCTGTTCCTGTGTCATAAATACTCCTTAATATTTGATTTATACTAAATATAGCATTATTTTAATAAATTGTAAAATAAATTTTTAAAAAATAATATAATTTTAATCTTAAAATAGTGTATAAAAGTAACATTACATTTTGTTTAAGTATAAATTTGAAACGGATTAATTTTAGATTTTTATTTAAAAATTAGGTATTTAAATGAAATTTGTATTCAAACAGAATCATAAAAATTGAAAATAAATTTATTTTTATAAAACCAAGTCTATTTTTTGATTACAATTTAAATTTGTGTAAAATTGACTAAAAACTCAACACATAAGGTGTGCTTTGATACACATCATAATTGAGCCAATTTGAGAAAATCGTATTTGCATTTGAACGCCAATTGTATGCAATCTCACCTTTTTCATCAAAATAATTTTTTGGAGCTTGAATCTTTGCATCTCTTTCGTATTCAAGGTTTAGAGTGTTTTTGAAATATTCTAAATGCCCTAAGATAAATATATCTTGTTTGTCTCTTAGCATTGAAATGCCCGCTTCATCATTTTCAAGCAAAATTTTTAATTCTTTATGATTTAAAATTTGAGCTTCATTGATATGGCTGTGTCTTGAATGAGGCATTAAAACTCTTTCATTTAAATTTGTGAGGATAAGGTCTTGATTTTTGATTGTATGAGAAAAAACTCCAAAGCATTTTTTATCCAAAGCATATTTTTCAATCCCATAAAAATAATAAAGTGCTCCCATTGCACCCCAGCAAAGATACATTGTGCTTGTAACATTTTCGCGTAAAAAATCAAAAATTTGCTTTAATTCTTCCCAATACTTAACATCTTCAAAATTCATAAGTTCGACAGGAGCACCCGTAACGATGGCTCCGTCAAATTTTTTGTTTTTAATCTCATTGACACCTTGATAGAATTTTTCCATATGAGTCAAAGGCGTGTTTTTGCCAACATAACTTTGAGTCGCAATAAAACTGATATGAATTTGCAAAGGAGAATTTGCCAAAAGAGATAAGAGTTGATTTTCTGTTTCAATTTTGGTTGGCATGAGATTGAGGATTAAAATTTCAAGTGCTCTTATATCTTGAGAATTTGCTCTTTGTGTATCCATAACAAAAACACTATTTTTGAGTATGTCAAAAGCTGGAATTTCTTTTGGTATAACTAATGGCATTTTTTCTCCTTATATTTTAAATCAATTTTCAATCGCTTGTTTTAAATCATCGATTAAATCTTTCGCATCTTCAAGTCCTATGCTAAGACGCACCGTTGTAGGAGAAATTCCTGCTGTTTTTAGCTCATTTTCATTGAGTTGAGAGTGCGTTGTACTTGCTGGATGGATGATAAGGGATTTAGAATCTCCTAAATTTGCAACGATTTCAAAAATTTTTGTTCGATTGCAAATGGCTCTTGCGTGAGCTTCATTCTTTGCTTCAAAACTTATAAGTCCGCTTGCTTGTGTGGAAACAAAGTATTTTTTAAGCAAAGGATAATAAGCATTGTTTTGCAAACCCGGATAATTAACCTCCTTAATATCAGGATGAGACTCTAAAAATTTTGCAACTTCTAAGGCATTAGAGCTGTGTTTTTTGATTCTAAGCCCTAAGGTTTCAAGTCCTTGTATCAGTATCCAAGCATTTTGTGCAGAGAGGGTTGCACCGATATTTCTTAACCATTCTGTAATGATTCTTATGCAAAAAATCGGCAAATTTAAATCCGCATAAACAAGCCCGTGATAACTCGCATCGGGAGTGTTGAAAGCTGGATATTTAGGATTGTTTTTAATCAATTCATTTAAACCCTTTCTTTCTATCACCACTCCGCCTAAAGCACTGCCTTGTCCATTGACATATTTGCTCAAAGAATGCACCACAACATCAACACCAAAATCAAAAGCTTTATGCAAAAATGCCGTTGCAACGGTATTATCACAAATGGTTATAATGCCGTGTTTCTTAGCAATTTGGACGATTTTTTCTGTATCTGCGATGGAAATTTGCGGATTTGAAAGGCTTTCAAAAAAAATCGCCTTAGTCTTTTCGTTGATTGATTTTTCAAGTGTGCTTAAATCATCAATATCAAATTCCTTGCTTGAAATTCCAAATCTTTTTAAAGTATGCTGAATCAGTGTATTTGTGCCTCCATAAATTTTATTTGAAAAAAGTATATTGTCTCCATTTTGAGCACAATTGACCAAAGCATAAAATGAAGCTGCGGAACCACTTGAGGCACAAACCGCAAATTCTCCACCCTCAACCGCTGCAAGTCTTCTTTGCAAAACATCCACCGTAGGACTTGTCAGTCTTGCGTAAATATTTCCAAGCTCTTTAAGGGCGAAGCGATTGCCGGCTTGTTCTAAATTTTCAAAGCTAAAAGCTGTGTTTTGATAGATGGGCACACTAATAGTTCTTTGAGTGTCAAATTCATATCCTGCGTGTAAAGCAAGTGTATTTTGTAAATGATTTTCTGCCATAATTTTTCCTTTATTGTGTAAATTTTTATCATAAAAAAGTCCTAAAACTTTAAGACTAAACTTAAAACTAAATGTGAGTATTTTGGTAAGATTGATTAAGGATTAAGCACGCAAAGCGTGCATCATAGCAGACATAGAAAAAAAGCAAATTAAGTTAAAAACAGATGAAAATGTTAAGACCATATTTTACTCCTTTCCTAAGTATTTTATTATTGTAAGTATTAAAAAATTTAGGGATTATACTTTAAAAAATATAAAAGTATTCTTAAATTATATTCCAAACTTCGATTTTTGATATTAAATATTTCTCAATTTTAGCATATTTCATTGCATAAATTTGTCATTTTATCTCAAATTTTTAAGCTTTCAAAAACAAAGACTTTGTTATAATTTCTTAAAAATCAGCTTTTTAGGAATATCAATGCCAAAACGAACGGACATTAAAAGCATTTTGCTTATAGGAAGCGGACCTGTTGTGATAGGACAGGCTTGTGAATTTGATTATTCAGGCACTCAAGCAGCTAAAACCTTGAAAGAACTAGGCTATCGCGTTGTGCTTATCAATTCAAATCCTGCTACCATTATGACAGACCCGGAATTTGCAGATGCAACTTATATCGAACCAATCACAAAAAAAAATATTTTAAAAATCATTAAAAAAGAAAAAATCGATGCGATTTTACCGACTATGGGCGGACAAATCGCTCTCAATGTTGCTATGGAAGTTTATGAAAGCGGACTTTTAGGGCAGGTGAAATTTTTAGGTGCTAATCCGGAGGCGATTAAAAAAGGCGAGGACAGACAAGTTTTTAAAGAATGCATGAAAAAAATCGGTATGGATTTACCAAAATCAATGTATGCTTATGATTATGATGAGGCCCTAAAAGCAAGCACGGAAATAGGCTTTCCTTTGATGATACGAGCTTCTTATACCTTAGGCGGTGCAGGAAGTGGAGTGGTGTATAATTTAGATGAATTTAAAGAGCTTGCCACTCAAGCCTTAAATCTTAGCCCTATCCACGAAATTTTAATCGAAGAAAGTCTGTTAGGCTGGAAAGAATACGAAATGGAGGTCATAAGAGATAGACTTGATAATTGTATCATTGTTTGTTCAATTGAAAATTTAGATCCTATGGGCGTTCATACCGGAGATTCTATCACTATCGCACCTGCTTTAACACTCACAGATAAAGAATATCAAGTTATGCGCAATGCTTCTTTTGCTATATTAAGAGAAATCGGCGTCGATACCGGCGGTTCAAATGTGCAATTTGCAATCAATCCAAAAAATGGCAGAATGATAGTCATAGAAATGAATCCTAGAGTTTCAAGGTCTTCAGCCCTTGCAAGCAAGGCTACAGGCTATCCTATTGCTAAAGTTGCTACGCTTTTAGCGGTGGGTTTTAGTTTGGACGAGATTAAAAACGATATTACAATGACTCCAGCTTCTTTTGAGCCTGTGATTGATTATATTGTAACAAAGATTCCACGTTTTACTTTTGAGAAATTTCCGGGTGCAAATGATATTCTAGGCACAGCGATGAAAAGTGTTGGCGAGGTTATGGCAATAGGTCGCACTTTTAAAGAAAGCATACAAAAAGCCCTTTGTTCGCTTGAAAAAAATTATAGCGGTTTTGATAGAATGAAGATTGAGGATAAAAATGATTTGATTTTTAAGATAAGAAATCCCAATGAAAAAAGACTTTTATATATAGCACAAGCTTTTAGAGAAGGTTTAAATGTAGAAGAAATTCATGCTTTATCAAACATTGATTCTTGGTTTTTAGAGCAGATTAAAGAATTAATCGCATTTGAAAAACAAATCGATATGGATATTTTAAACAACAAAGCCTTGCTAAGAAAGGCTAAAACTATGGGTTTTTCTGATAAAATGATAGCTTTTTTGGTGAATTTAAAAGACAATCTTGATCTCTCTCAAAATGATATTTATTACGCGAGAATGAAACAAAAAATCATTGCTGAATTCAGTGAAGTTGATACTTGTGCAGGAGAATTTAAAGCCTTAACTCCTTATCTTTATTCTAGCATTAATGTCAGCGAAATGACACAAAGTAAGAGTGAGAATAAAAAAGAAAGAGATAAAAAAGTCCTTATCATAGGAGGTGGTCCTAATCGCATAGGACAGGGTATAGAATTTGATTATGCTTGTGTTCATGCGTGTTTTGCTCTTAAAGATATGAATATTAAAACCATTATGTATAATTGCAATCCAGAAACCGTTTCTACTGATTATGATACAAGCGATATTTTGTATTTTGAACCCATTGATTTTGAGCATTTAAGGGCTGTTATTGAAAGAGAAAAACCCGATGGAATCATCGTTCATTTTGGGGGACAAACCCCTTTAAAATTTGCTAAAAGATTGAGTGCATTTGGAGCTAAAATCATAGGCACAAGTGCAAGAGTGATTGATTTGGCTGAAGACAGAAAGAAATTTTCAGAATTCATCAATAAACTTGGAATCTCTCAACCTAAAAATTCCACTGCAACAAGCGTTGAAGAAGCTGTGATTAAAGCTAATGAAATTGGCTATCCGCTTTTGGTGCGTCCTAGTTATGTTTTAGGCGGTAGAGCTATGCGAGTGGTGCAAAATGAAAATGAATTGCGTCTTTATATGCAAGAAGCGGTTGATGTGAGTGATAAAAGTCCCGTTTTGCTCGATGAATTTTTAAACAATGCAACCGAACTCGATGTGGATGCTATAAGTGATGGTAAGGAAGTTTATGTCGCTGGGATTATGGAACATATTGAAGAAGCGGGAATTCACTCCGGAGATAGTGCTTGTTCTTTGCCTCCTTGCAGTATCGATGAAAAAACTCAAGAATTGATTAGAGAAAAAACAGCAGATATTGCTTTAAATTTAGGAGTTATAGGGCTTTTAAACATACAATTTGCTCTTTATGAAAATAAACTTTTTATCATCGAGGTCAATCCTAGAGCCTCAAGAACCGTGCCTTTTGTAAGCAAAGCAACGGGTATTGCCTTAGCTAAGGTTGCTACGCGTGTGATGTGGCAGGGAAATTTAAAAGAAGCCTTAAAATTTTATGATAAATTTAAAATTGTCGATGATAAACATAAAATTTTGCGTCCTAAAAAACCTCAATATGTAAGCGTGAAAGAAGCGGTATTTCCTTTTGCAAAACTTAATGGAAGTGATTTAGAGCTTGGTCCTGAAATGCACTCAACCGGAGAAGTTATGGGTATTAGCAAGGATTTTGCAAATTCTTATGCTAAGAGTCAGCTTGCAGCTTTTAATGTCTTGCCTGAAAAGGGTAAAGTTTTTATTTCTTTAAAAAATTCAGATAAAAAACAAGCCAAAAAACTTGCACAAGAATACTCAAAACTTGGCTTCACTCTTTTAGCAACAAGTGGCACTTGTGCAGAAATTCAAAATGCAGGTTTTGAGTGTGAGCGTGTCTATAAAATTTCAGAAGGACGTCCAAATGTTGAAGATAAGCTTAAAAATGGTGAGATTCAGCTGGTGATTAATTCAAGCGATGAGAAAAGTTTTAAAAGCGATACTAAAAAAATTCGTGAAAATATCATTCGTTTTAAAATTCCTTATTTTACAAATTTAAGGGCCGCTTTTGCAGGTGCAAAGTCTATCAAGGCAATGCAAGATGAAACTTATGAAGAGATTAAAAGCTTACAAGAATGGCTTAAATATGAAAAATAAATGAAGTTTTAAAGCGTTTAAAAATCTTTAAAACTTCATAGTGAAACCAAGCTTTTTATGAAGTTAAAACTTTAAATACAGCTTGAGTGTATCGCTTGAATTTAAATGAGATAAAAATGAAAAAACAAAGAATGTAAATGAAAAAATGTAAAGCTGTTTCCATAGAAGTTGGTATGCAAAATTCAGCTCTTGCAACCTCTTTTGCTGTTAATTTTAATCCTGTTGCCACAATAGCAGGAGCAGTTTTTAACGTATGGCATAATATTTCAGATTCTATCGCCACTAATTTTTTAGCTCGTAAAAATTAAGATGATTTATTTAGCACAAACAGATACTACAGCAGGTTTTTTGAGTAAGGATTTAAAGGCTTTAAACACCTTAAAAAATAGAGATAAAAACACGGCTTGTTTAATCACAACCGCAAAATTTTATGAGCTTAAAAAACTTGCGAGGGTGCCAAATTCTTTTAAAAATTTAATTCGTCGCGTGAAAAAAACAACTTTTATATATCCTAATTCTAAAGCTATACGAGTTGTAAAAGAAGGAAAACATAGTGAATTTTTAGCTCAATTTTCTTGGCTTTACTCAACTTCAGCAAATCTTCATGGACAAAAATTTGATGAAATTTGGGCACGTAAAAAGGCAGATAAGATTGTCGATTTTGATTTATTCGAGGGTGAGGCTTCAAAAATTTATAAAATTTCAAGGCTTAAAAGAAAAAAAATACGTTAAAATTCAACGCAATGAATTTTTATGATTTGGTTAAATTTTGTGAAATCATATTTGTAGAATAATTTTAAAGATTGAATTTGTATTGATATTAAAAAATTATTTAGCACTAAATTGTAAATGAATTTAAAAATATAAACTTATATTTTGAAAGAAAAAATCTTGTAAGGTTTGAAAATAAAAATTTAATCAAACCAATCATTGTGTTATAAGTTCAAATTGTAAATCAAAGTGCTTGTTTTACAAAGTTAAGGGGTTAAAATGTTTTATGTGTTTGCTTTTTGTATGGGTATTATGTTTGCTGTGCAAGCTTCGATTAATTCGCTTTTGAGTAAGTCTTTGTATGAAACACCTTTAATGGCGGGTTTGGTTTCTTTTGTTGTGGGTACTTTTTGTTTGTTCATGCTTTCTTATTTTAGCGGAGCTTTAAATTCTTCTACGATAAAGGCTTTGACTCAACAAGAATGGTGGAAGTTTTTAGGAGGTGTTTTGGGAGCTTGTGCTATTTTAGGTATTATTGTATTAACTCCAAAAATTGGACTTGCAAATACTTTTTTACTCATTGTTTTAGGGCAGATAATTTCAAGCGTTGTGATGGATAAAATAGGGTTTTTTGGGCTTGAAGTGAGAGAAATTTCTATCCATAAAATCATAGGATTGATTATAATTTTTATGGGACTTGGAGTGTTTTTTTATAAGGATTTATTAAAAAATTGAAGTAAATTTTTTTGATATAATTGTATTTTAAAAATTTGATTTATAGAGGTTTATAATTAAGAAATGAGTTCAAATTTAGCTTGGGTTTTGATTATTGTTGGCGGTATTATGGAGTGTTTTTGGGTGAGTGGTTTAAAATATGCTGATTCTTTTACTCTATATATTCTTACAGGTTTAGGCATATTGATTTCTTTTTCTTGCGGTATAATTGCGATGAAAAAGATTGAAGTGAGTGTAGCTTATGCCGTTTTTGTGGGGATTGGGACGGCTGGAGTGGTTTTAGCTGAAATGCTTTATTTTGGTGAGAATTTTTCCTTGATTAAAATCCTTTTAATCACTATTTTAGTGATTTGTGTTATAGCTTTAAAATTTGTAAATAAAGAAAACGATGATGAAGCATTTAAAGAGCTATCCGATGTTGTTTTCGATGAGATAAAAGAGCAAAAATGAGCTGGATTTATCTCATTATTGCTGGTTTTATGGAGATTTTGGGTGTTATAGTGATGAAAAAATTCGTATTGAGCGGCAAGAAAATTTTAATTCTCGTTTTAATGTTTTTATTTATGTTAAGTTTTGGATTTTTATCTCTAGCGATGCGAGAACTTTCAATGGGAATTGCCTATGCAGTATGGACAGGAATAGGTGCAGCTGGAGGCGTTATTTGTGGGGTTTTGTTTTTTAAAGAGAGTAAAAGTATATTGAAATTTATCCTTCTATCTCTCATTATTATATGTAGTATAGGACTTAAATTTATTTCTTAAAGTTAAAAACGATGAAAATTTATGTTAGTGCAATCCATACAGATGTGGGTAAAACTCATTTTAGTGCAGTATTTTGTGCGAATTTCGGTTATGATTATTTCAAGCTTATACAGGCGGGAAATCCTACAGATAGTGAATTTATCGCTAAAACTAGTCCTAAAACTCGTATTTTTAAAAACGGAATCACTTTACAAACTCCTGCCTCACCACATGTAGGAAAGAAACTCGAACATGCAAATTATCAGGCTTTAAAGATAGCTTTACCTGAAAGTGAAAATTTGCTTATTGAGCTTGCTGGCGGGATTTTTACACCACTTGATGAAAGATACACAATGATAGATTTTATGGAAAGATTTAAATTCCCTACTTTTTTAATCGCTAAATACTATCTTGGAAGCATCAATCATATTTTATCAAGTGTAGAGGCTTTAAAACGAAGAAATATTAAAATTCTAGCCCTAGTGATGATGGGTGAAAAAGAGCCTTTACAAGATGAATTTGTGCAAAATTACACTCAAATTCCTCTTATAAATCTACCCTTTTTAACTCAAAATTTAATTTTAAATCCGCATTTAAAAGAGCAAATAAAAAGCCTTATAAAATAAAATTGACTTTTATATTTTAAATTTGCATGAAAATTTATTCTTTATTAAAAAATTTATGTTCTTAACTCAATTTTTATGTTATTTTTATACAATGCTTATTTATAAAGGAAATTGATGTATAAAAAATTACAAAAGCTTGATTTAGAGCATATTTGGCATCCTTGCACTCAAATGAAAGACCACGAATTTTTACCTTTGATACCCATTAAAAAGGCAAAAGGGGTTTGGCTCTATGATTTTGATGATAAGGCTTATTTAGATTGTGTGAGTTCTTGGTGGGTTAATCTTTTTGGGCATTGCAATCCCTATATATCAAAGGCTATAAAAAAGCAACTTGCTCAACTAGAGCATGTCATTTTGGCAGGATTTTCTCATGAGCAAATTATTATGCTTTCTGCAAGGCTTTGTCAATTAGCCGGAAAACCTTTCAATAAATGTTTCTATGCAGACAATGGTTCATCAGCAGTAGAAATCGCCCTTAAAATGAGCTTTCATTTTCATTTGAATTTAGGACAAAAAAGACATAAATTTTTAGCCCTTAGCAATGCCTATCACGGCGAGACCTTAGGGGCTTTAAGCGTCGGTGATGTAGGACTTTATAAGGATATTTATAAACCTTTACTTCTCGAATGTCTTAGCACTCCTGTGCCAAAAGATGAAAATTTTGAAAACGAACTTAAAACCTTGCGTCTCATTTTAGAAAAAAATGGCAACGAAATTTGTGCTTTTATACTTGAGCCTCTCGTTCAATGTGCAGGAAATATGCGTATGTATAAAGCTCAATTTATCGATGAAGCCATAAAACTTTGCAAGGAATTTGGAATACAAATCATCTTTGATGAGGTTGCTACAGCTTTTGGGCGCACAGGGAGCTTTTTTGCATTTGAACAATGTAAGCTAAAGCCCGATTTTTTATGTTTATCTAAGGGTATTACAGGAGGATACTTGCCCCTCTCTGTTGTGCTTACAAGTGATGAAATTTATAATGCCTTTTATGCACCCTATGAAACTCAAAAAGCTTTTTTGCACTCTCATTCTTATACCGGAAATGCTTTGGCTTGTGCTGCAGCAAATGCTGTGCTTGATATTTTTGAACATCACAATATCATAGAAAAAAATCGCAAACTTAGTGCTTTTATAAAAAAGAAATTTGAAATCTTAAAAGAATTTGATTTTTTGGGGAATTTTAGACAATGCGGAATGATTTACGCCTTTGATATTTTGCGAAACCCCGATACAAGGGCAGGGCTTTTCGTGTTTCAAAAAGCCTTAAAAAAAGGGCTTTTATTAAGACCTTTAGGCAATACAATTTATTTTATGCCACCTTATGTGATTTGTAAAGATGAAATTAAATATGTTTGCAAAAGTCTAAGGGAAATTTTTAAAGAAATGTAAAGAGATAAGCTCATAGCATTGAAGTGTAACTTTTTGCTAAAATTAAGAATTTATCCAAATTCTATGTGTTTTATTTAAGGAAATATTAAAAATATAAGTTTTTTGTTTGTTTAGAATCTTAAATTTAGAATTTATGCTTGAAATTTTAGATTTTCTATGTTTAATCGATGTAAGATTTTTCTTGTTTTTTCAAAAGTGAAAGAAGGATTTGAGTTTGCTTTAAATATCTTTTATATTTTTTTGATTGCGTCTTCTATTTTCTTGCAACATATAAATCATCGCAATGCTCTTTAATTTTGTGCAAATTTGATAATTCTTAATAAACATCACTTCAAACGCAATAAAGTCTTTAACAACTGCAAAAAATATTCTTTTGTGCCTAATGAAACCTTTTTTAAATATTTTTCAACCACTCTTTTATCAGTATCCGCTATCTCCACTACTCTACCTCATAGATACACCTATCTCTATCAGGACGATTACACACTTGACATTGCGGAATAACATTACCGGCTATGACACCAGACTTTGCCACCTTGTTTTCAAGCTCTCTGTCATTCCACTCATCATTCATTCCGTCAATAAAATAGGGCGGATCTGTAACGATAAAATCAATACTATAATCCTCTAATTCCCGCAAACCACTGCGACAATCTTGCTTGAAAATCTTGTAATTTTGTGTCCCAAATTCCGCACTTTTGCTTTGTTTTTCAGTTGTCTTTGGCATTTTACTCCTCATAAATTTTTTAGTATTATATACATTTTGTTTTTAAAAATTTTTATAAGTTTTAGAATTCAATGTTTAAAACTTGATATTTTTATATAAAAGCATTAATTTTTTTATATTTACAAGATATGGTTTTAGTTGTAGAGTTATGAGAAAAATTCTTAAAAATAAACGATTATTTTAAAAATTTATAGCCTTTCAATCTGTGAATTTTTATTTAGCGGAGCTTCACTCCGCTTTTATTTTAATGCAAATGAAAATTATTTATTCTTGCAAGAATTTTCCAAAGTGGCTTCAAGCATCCAAAGACTTTTTTCATATTTTGCTATATTTTCTTGTGCAAAAGCCGCTGTGGTTGTATCCCCTGCTTTTTCTGATTCTTTATCGAGTTTTTTAAATTCATTTAAAAGATATTCGTAATCTTTTTTAATAAGTTCTATAACTTCATTTGCACTGAAGCAATCTTTTTGAATTTTTGGACTCTTCGCATTTTTATTTAAAATTTCTGCATCCACTATCGCTTTTTCTTTAAGTTGTAAAACCCTCTCGGCACAATCATCAAATAATTCTGCCATATCCTCATAAGCTTTTTCAGTGTATTCGTGGATAGAAAAAAACTGAAATCCTTTAACATTCCAATGATAATTGTGAAATTTAACCCACAAACTGTGAGCATCCGCTTGAAGTTGCAAAAGTTGTTTTGTAACTGACATTTTGTCTCCTTATTTTAAATTTTTTAAATTATAATATAAATATTCTTAAATAATAATTATTATTAATTAATAATTTTATATTATAACCTTTTTATTATACTATTTTTTTATGAATTTGTTTGTGCGTCAAGGATTTTTTTTAAAATTAATTTTCCAATTTCTACACCGGGTTGATTATAAGTATCAATCCCCAACATAATGCCACAAGTTGAGGTAAAAAGTTCATAATAATACATCAAATACCCCGTATGCCAAGCATCTAAATAATCAAGTTCGATTAAATCCACGCTTAAATTTTCAGCAATGAGTGCATTCATTGTGGCTTCACATTGTGCATTTAAAAGATTGTGCAAACTCACTCCATTGCTCGAAGAGTCTAAAAATTCAAAATCAATATTTGGAATCACAGGGCTTTTTTTAGAATTCAAAACTCTTAAAAAAGAAATGGTTTTATTCTTAGGTCCATCCATAATGAGTTGCAAAAAACTATGCTGATCCCTTGCTCCTATGAGGGCTATAGGAGTTAAACCTATTCTTTTATAGCCTTGTTTTTTACCCAAACTTTCAGCAATGAGCTGGATATACCATTCATTAAAACCTTTAAAAGAATCCCCGTAAGAAAAAAGCACATTGATATTTGCATTTTTATGAGTGCAATAATGATAAGCCTTTTGTAAGATTTCTTCTTTTTTATGGATAAAAAAATCCTCAAAACATTGCTTAGCTCCGTCCAAAAGGGCTTTTGCATTATAACCACAAAAACAAAGTGGCACTATGCCCACAGCTGAAAGCACACTGAAGCGACCACCGACATTATTTGGGATAAAAAAGGTCTTAACCTTCAAATTTTCACCCTCTTTATGAAGTTTAGAATCTCTATCTGTGATAAAAACAAAATAGTCCCTAATCCTTGAAAATTCTATACCAAAATGAGCAATGATAAGTTTAAAAAGCGAAACAACTTCTATAGTGTTGCCTGTTTTTGAAGTGATGAGAAAAAGACTCTCTTCAAGCTTAAGTTTTTTTAAAATTTGAGCGAAGCTGTGCGAAGAAGTATTATCGAGTATAAGAAGCTCTCTGTCATTTTCCTTTTCATCAAAGAGTAGATTTTGCAAGGCTTTCACCCCGCAGCTTGAACCGCCCATTCCGACTAAAACGATATTCTTAATATGTGTTTTATCTTTGATAAATTCTAAACTCTCATCAATAAGCTCCAAACTCGTATGGATAAGATGATAATACCCTATATCTCCGCTATTTAACTCATCATTCATACGTCTTGCATAAGAAGAGATGAATTTGAGCTCACTTGTCTTAAAAAATAAGTTGTTTCTTAACATAAACTTTTCTTATAAAAATAATTTGTCGCCTCTACAAAGCCCTCTACACTTCCGCAATCAAAGCGTTTGCCTTTAAATTTATAAGCTAAAACCATATTATTAGTCGCTTGAGTTAAAAGGGCATCTGTGAGTTGGATTTCTCCATTTTTACCCGCTTTTGTATTTTCTAAAATTCCAAAAATATCCGGAGTTAAAATGTAGCGTCCTATGATAGCAAGATTACTTGGAGCTTCTTTGGGATTTGGTTTTTCAACCATAGAATGCACCATAATCAAATCCTCTTCAACAAAATTACCATTAATGATTCCATAGTTTGAAACTTGATTTTTAGGAACTTCCATAACAGAAATGATGGTGCAACGATATTTTTCGTAAATTTTAACCATTTGAGCCATAACATTTAAGCCCTCTTCATTGACGCATAAATCATCGGCTAAAATCACTCCAAAGGACTCATCTGAAGTTAAAGGTTTTCCTTTTAAAACAGCATCACCTAAGCCTCTCATCTCATTTTGCCTTGTAAAAGTAAAAGTGCAACGATGGATTAAACTACGAATTTCGCTCAATAAATGTTCTTTTTTTGTCCCAGAAATTTGATGTTCAAGCTCATAAGATATGTCAAAATAATCTTCTAAAGCCCTTTTTCCACGTCCGGTGACAAAGCCCATGTTATCCATTCCTGCTTCTAAGGCTTCATCAACCCCATAATGGATTAAAGGTTTTGTAAGAATTGGCAACATTTCTTTTGGAAGAGCCTTTGTTGCAGGCAAAAACCGCGTCCCATACCCTGCAGCGGGAAAAATACAAGTTTGAAGCATATTAATCCTTAAAATTTCAATCAATCATATAGAATTTTAAACTAAATGATACATTTTGTCAAGCCTATAAAGAAATTTTATATCTAAAAATAAAGCATTTGAGTTAAGGGCTAAGTTTAGCTTAATTTTCTTAGCTAAGGGCTTTAAATTTTAATCCTAAAACTCAAGATTCATATGCTCTTATAAAATTAATCCCAAACAAGCAATCCACTCTTACTTAAAAAATAAGAGCTTCTTGCTAAAATATAAAGGTTTAAAAATTTATTCAATTTCCGCTTTTACAAGATTTGCAATGGTTTGGACGATATGAGAATCTTCAAGTGTAGAAATGTCTTGTTTGATTTCCTCACCTCTTGCAATAGTCCTTAAAATTCTACGCATTATCTTACCGCTTCTGGTTTTTGGTAAGCCCGGAGTGTAAAGAATTTTTTCAATTTTAGCTATAGGACCGATTTCAACTCTTAAAATATCATTAAGCTCTTTTAAGGTTTCGACTGAACTGCCTAAATCGCAAGAAGAATCGCGATTTAACACAACAAAAGCAAACAGAGTTTCACCCTTTATACTATCCTCAACTCCAACGACTGCGGACTCGGCAACACTTGAATGTTTAGCAATAGCAGATTCTATTTCTGCGGTGCCAATTCTATGCCCTGCAACATTGACAACATCATCAGTACGACCTGTGATTGTAATATAACCATTTTCATCATAAAAGGCTCCGTCTCCGCTAAAATATACAGCTTTTCCATTTTGTTTAGCTTGAGAAAAATAGCTTTCTACATAACGTTTTTCATCGCCCCAAATTCCTCGAATCATAGAAGGCCAAGGTTTGACGATACAAAGCAAACCATCTTCCCCCACTCCTTTGATATTTCCTTCTTCATCAATAATCTGTGCGAAAATTCCGGGTAAAGGTAGGGTTGCACTTCCGGGTTTTAAAGCTGTGGCTCCGGGAAGAGGTGTAATCATATGCCCACCTGTTTCAGTTTGCCACCAAGTATCCACAATAGGAGCCTTTGAATTTCCTACATTTTCATAAAACCACTTCCAAGCATTAGGATTGATAGGCTCACCCACAGTTCCTAAAACTTCAAGAGATTCTAAATCGTATTTTTTAGGCTCATTAGGAGAATCGGCATGAAGCATACGAATGGCTGTTGGAGAGGTGTAAAATTTACTGATTTGGTATTCTTCTATCATTCTCCACCATCTGCCTGAATTAGGATAAGTTGGTGTGCCTTCATAAATGAGTGTGGTTGCACCACAAGCAAGAGGTCCATATATAGAATAAGTATGCCCTGTAATCCAGCCCACATCTGCACTGCACCAATAATTATCCATATCTTTAATATCAAACACCCATTCCATAGTCATTTGTGCCCAAAGTATATAACCCGCACTTGAATGCATCACACCCTTTGGTTTGCCCGTAGAACCTGAAGTGTAGAGTAAGAAAAGCAAGTCCTCGCTATCCATAATTTCGGGCTCACATTTATAGGATTCATTTTTTATAAGCTCATTATAGATATAATCTCTGCCGGGTATATAATCAATCTGTTCTTTATTGCGAATTACAATCAAAACTTTTTTTACACATTCACAATCTTTTTCCAAAGCTTCATCGACAGCAGGTTTGAGCATATAAGGCTTACCGCGTCTAAAGGCTCCATCAGCAGTTACAACAAGTTTTGCTTTTGCGTCAATGATTCTATCTCTTAAAGCTTCAGGAGAAAATCCTCCAAAAACAACGCTATGGATTGCCCCAATTCTTGCACATGCAAGCATGATAATCGCTGTTTCTGGAATCATAGGCATATAGATAACAACTCTATCACCCTTTTCTATGCCAAATTTTTTCAGCAAATTTGCTGCTTTGCAAACCTCATGCAAAAGTCTGCGATAAGTATAGACTTCAAAATCCCCCATCTCTCCTTCAAACATTATAGCAACTTTGTTGCGACGCGTTTTCATGTGGCGATCTAAGCATTGATAACTTACATTTAAAGTGCCTCCTTCAAACCACTTATAAAAAGGGGCGTTGTCTTGATTTAAAACTTTAGAAAAAGGTGAAAACCAAGTAATTTTTTCGAGAGCTTTATTTTTCCAAAATTGCTCAAAATTCTCTTCTGCTTCATTCCATAAATCATAATATTCACAAATATTTTTAATACGAGCATTACGCGAAAATTCTTTGCTGGGTTTAAAAAGATTTTGATTTTTGTGTTGCATTGTTATACTCCTTATTATTATAGTTATTTTTTACAATTATACAAAAATTTAGGTATTTTACAAGATAAATAATAACTTATTAAGAAAAAATTAAAATAAATGTTAATTTTAGTAATATTTTTATAGAATTTATTATTTAATTTGTTTAGAAATAGTTTAAAAAATATTTGGATTAAATTTTTATGTCTTTAATTTTAAAATTTTTTATTTATTGACATAAAAATTTTTATTTTTAGATTTTCTGAAGATTTCAAGGGAATATTTAAAAATATTTTTTTATTAAATCAGTAAATCAAGCCTAAAATAATCTCTTTGATAATACAATTCAAAAGAGTTTGAAACAATTTCTTTTGTTTTTTGAGAATCTGTAAATTCTATAGCTGGATTTTGAGGTGATTCTAAATTTTGACTTTCTTTTGTCCTTAAAGCAAGATATTCTTTAGAATATTCAATGGATAAAATCCTTTCTTTTTCCTCTTTTTTTCTCTCTTTAATTTCTTTTTCTAAAGCTTCTTCAGCATATTTTAAAGCTGGAGCACCAGAAAATTTTATTCTTGTATCAATAATCTTTCCGCAAACTTCAATTAAAGCCATGTTAAATCACCAATAACAAATTCCAAAAGTTGCACAAGCAGATTGTTGATAAGTAGATTGATTTTGAGTTTGGCAAGATTTATAATGCCAACTAGGATAAGCGAGACAACCTAAATAAGCCCTATTTCCTGAATCATCTTGCTTGGAGTCATCTCGTGCAAAAAGAGAAACCAAAAACAAAGTCATAATAAAAATTTTTTTCATAGTAAAATCTCACATAATTAATATTAAGTCTTGTAATGATTATTATGTATAAAAGCTTTAAATTTTCTTAACATAATAATTAAAATCGAGGCTATTTCAATTTAATGTTACTATTTTACTCAAAATATGAATTTATATTCAAATATTTTCTTGGTATTTAAAAGATTATACAAGTTGTTTTATGTTTTAATTATATTGCTAAATGGCGGTGATTTCTTTTGATTTTGCTTTTTTAAATCTTATAATTTTATAAAATTTGCTTTTTTCAAATTTCATTCATTTTAGTGCTCTTATCAATTTTAATTATTGCGAAAGAGGTTAATAGTCTTTTTCTATCCTTTTAAATTCTTTTTTGTATATAAAAAATGGATACTTATTTTATTATCGTTTTAATTGTTAGCTTGTTTCATCGTTTAAGAGCATAAAATAAGATTTTTTATGCTCTTAATGGTTTAAATTTTTTTATAAGGAGCTTGTCCTTGCTCATAAAAATTATTTCCTTTGCAATCAATTGCAACAATAGCAGGAAAATCTTCAACACTAAGTCTTGCTACCGCTTCAGGACCAAGTTCAGGATAGGCTAAAACTTCATATTTTTTAATACTTTTTGAAATCAAAGCTCCCGCTCCGCCGATTGCGACCATATACACAGCCCCATTTTTTATCATGCTTTTTATAACTTCTTCAGAGCGGTATCCTTTACCAATCATTCCGCTCACTCCTTGTTCAAGCATTGTTGGAGTGTATTTGTCCATTCTTCCGCTTGTTGTAGGACCTGCTGAACCCACTGCTTGATTTTTATCAGGATTAGCTGGAGAGGGACCTAGATAATAAATCACTTCATTATTAAAATCCACAGGTAATTTTTCTCCTCGTGCCAAAGCTTCTGTTAAAGCCTTATGTGCAGCGTCTCTTGCTGCGATAATGGTGCCGGTGATAAGCACATTATCTCCCGCTTTGAGTTCTTTGACTTTTTCTTTAGTCAAAGGGGTTGTTATTTTAATCGTTGCCATTTTCTTTCCTTAGCTCATTTTTTAAATGTTTTAAAATCTCTCCTTATTTTTTGAGAGATTTTAATTTTTGCTTTTTAAAGCTATTTATAATTGTGCATCCGCATGTCTTGCGGCATGACAATTGATATTGATACACACAGGCAATCCTGCAATATGCGTTGGATACACTTCAATATTAACCTTAACCGCTGTTGTTGTTCCGCCTAATCCTTGAGGACCAACGCCGGTTTGATTTGCAAGTTCAACAAGTTCTCTTTCAAGTTGAGCATATTGAGGGTCTGGATTTTCACTATCTGCACTTCTTACTGCTGCTTGTTTTGCTAAAATTGCACATTTTTCCATCGTTCCGCCTATGCCTACACCGACAACCAAAGGAGGACAAGCATTAGGACCAGCTTTTTTAACCGCTTCTAAGAAGACTTGTTTAACGCCTTCAAGCCCATCAGCAGGCACGAGCATTTTAAGAATTCCTTTATTCTCACTTCCAAATCCTTTAGGAGCGACCTTGATTTTAATTTTATCGCCCGGGACAATTCTTGTGTGAATTACAGCTGGAGCGTTGTTTTTAGTGTTTTCTCTGTTATAGACTGGGTCCTTAACAACAGATTTTCTTAAATACCCGCCTACATAGCCCTTAGCAATTCCTTCATTGATTGCATCTTCTAAGTATCCATCGACCAAATGCACTTCTTGTCCAACTTCGACAAAAACCACAGTCATACCTGTATCTTGACAGATAGGCATCATCTCTTGTTTAGCTATCTTTGCGTTTTCTAAGATTTTACCTAAAACATCTCTACCAAGTTCTGATTTTTCAGTTTCTTTGGCTTTTTCAAAAGCCCTTTGCATATCATCAGTGACGCGACAGCAAGCCTCAATACAAAGTTTTGCCACAACTTCAGTGATATCTTTACAAGAAATTTCACGCATAAATTTTCCTTTTTATAAAAATTTTATGTCTGTAACATAATTTTAAAAATTTAAATATTTCTAAAATTACACTACTTTCACTCCTCATTAAAAGAATTTTTAAATTTAAAATCTTAAAAATTCAATGCCAAACCCTAATATACCTTTAATACTTGATATATTTTAATTCAGTTATTCTAAAATAAAAATCATTAAAAAAGTATTAAAACTATTTTTATGTTTTGTTTTAATACTTTGCATTTTGAGAGTGAGCGGGAATTTGCACCCACTCTGAATTTCAAAGATTTACAAATGAAGGTGAAGCTTAAAATTTTTTAGCTTCAATTTGTTTTAATATATCTGTAGCATAATCATTAACTTTTAGGGCTATTTCATCACAAGAATTTGCAATTTCCATATTTTTATTCACTTCATTTTGAAGTGAAATGGCTATTTCATTGACTTGTATGATTTCAGAAGTTTGTTCTTTAATGGATTGACTCATATCGTTGATTCCTTGCACAAGTATATTGACATTTGTTTCTATTTCGGTTAAAGAATTTTCCGTTCTTTCTGCGAGTTGTCTGACCTCATCAGCCACGACAGCAAATCCCTTTCCATATTCTCTAGCTCGTGCGGCTTCAATGGCAGCATTGAGGGCTAAAAGATTTGTCTGTTCGGCTATATCTCTTATCACTCCTATAACATTTTTAATGTCTTTAGCTTGAATGGTGACTTGTGAAGTTCTGCTTGAAACCTCATTCATAGAATTTGTGATTTGTTCTATAAATTGTGCAGATGTTTTTATAGAATCAACTTGAATTTCAAGGCTTCTTTTTATATCTCTTACACGATTTTCAAGGTCTTGAGAATGGTCTTTTAAAGAATGAGATAAATCACTAGAATCTTTAAGCATATTTGAGATATAAATTCCAAGTCCATTAATATCTGTTAAAATGTTAGCAAAAGCCCCCTGTGCTTCATCAGCATTAGCCTTTTGAGTGAAATCATCATTTTCATAAATTTGTAAAATTTTAGTGATGGTTTCAAAAGAAGATTTCATATTTAAAATCGCTTTTAATATGCCTATTTTTAACTCTTTTAATCTTGCATTAGCGGGGTCTTTGGAGATTAAAACTGAAAAATCTCCTTGAGAAACTTGTTCTAAAGCCTTAATGAGTTCTTTGACGCATTCTTTATCTTTATCTAAATTTCTTTTAGATGAAATAATGTTTTCATTAAGTTTTTCACTGATTTCTTCAAATTCATCTCCTGTATTGATTGCTTTTAAATCATCAATTTGTTTTGTTTTGCCATTGAGATAATCAAAAAAGTTAAAAATTTCATCTCTAATAATTCTTAAAGGAGAAAGAAGTTTTCGCATTAAAATATTGACTATAATGATTAAAATAACTCCAAAAACAACAATAGAAATGATAAAATTTTGAATAGAATTTTGAGTTCCTCCATAAATGCTTGATGTATCATCTAAAAGACAAATTTTCCAGTTTGTAAAATGATTGATACGACAAACCGCCATTTTGTTATCAATTTGTGTGAAATTTTGTAATTTATCTATATTTTCAACACTTAAAAGTAATTTAGAAAGTTCGGTTTCTTGAAAAATATCTTTATCGTTTGGAGAAATTACTATCTTGCCTTTAGAATCAATAACAAATAAAGAATAAGAACTACTAAAAATGCCAGAAACAAACTCATTCAAAGCTTTTAAAGTAAAATCTCCACCTACAACTCCTTGAAATTTGTTATCAATAATCACAGGAGAGCTAAAACCAAAAACGGGAATTTTTTTATAATTTTGCAACCAAATATCACTCAAAACCATATCTTTATTACTTGATTTTGCTATTTTATACCAAGCTCTTTGTCTTGGGTCATAACCTGAAGAAATCAAACTATGGTTGCCATTGCTTCGAAATTGCTTACCACTTGTTTCTACCCCAAAATACACAAGATTAAAATTACCAAGTCTTTCACCATTTGCCAAAGCACTCGAAATTTGTGTATCATCGTTGAAATTTTTAGAGATAAATTGACTGAGTTCAATGATAATCCTTTGTTTTTCTTTGACATAAGAATCAAGAGCTAAAGATGCAAGATTAAGCATATGTCCATAATCTCCAAATTTTTGCTGAAGTTCATTTTTTTGAATATTATAATATCTTAAAATTCCAAAAATAATAAATCCTATGACACACACCAAACTAATCGCTATGGTCATTTTTGTATTGAGTTTCATACCCCCCCCCCCCCCCCGTCTTTGGATATTTATTATTTTTTTATTATTTATTGTTTTATCAAAATTCATTATATCTCCTTATTTTATCTAAGATTTAATTTAGTATATAATTATTATATTTTATATATTAATTTATACTTTATATGTTGTAATATATTAAATTTTTATAGAAATAATTACTTAAAGTAACATTTTTATTGATTTTTAAATTGCAAATTTTTGTTAAAATTTAAATGAGAATTTTTATATAGAAAATATGAAACATTTTGTAGTTTTTAAAGAAAATTATAATTTCATTATTAGTATGTTTAATTTTTAAAAGATTGATTTTTATAAAGATAAAATGAAAAATTTATATTTTTCAATTCTAGCGTTCTACAAAATTTTTATACTAAAAAGATTTTTCAATATTTCAAAGGAATGAATTTTTAGAAATTAAATTTTTTAATGATATTTTTACTCCATAACAGAAAGCAAAAATGTTATGATTAATGATTATACAGCGTTTATCAATGATGGCTGTATAAAAAATAAATTTTTGCAGAGAATTTGAAATGTTTATAAGTCCAAATGCATTTTGATTGCCATTTCTTTTAAAAGCAAAATTTTAACTCCTTTAAAATTTCACACCAGAACCAAGCTCCCACAAAGGCAAAAAAATTCCCAAAGCCAAAAATAAAACCAAAATTCCAACCACTAAGGTCATTAAAGGTTCAAGCAGGGCTAAAAATTTATCCATAAAATCCTCTTGTTTTCTCTCATAAAAATTTGCAATTTCATTGCTTAAAAGCTCTAATTTTGCACTTTTCATTGCAACATTGAGCATAGAAATCACCACAGAATCAAAAATTTTTACCTTTTCGAAAGCCACACTCAAATCAATTCCTTGCGACAAAGAATTTTCAATATCTTTAAATTTTGAAAACAAAGCCCTGTTTTTAATACTGCTGTATGCAATTTTGAAAGCCTTAGAAGTTGGAATTCCGCTTTTTAAAAGCAAAGAAAAAATGATAAAGAAATAATAATTTTGATTGCAAAGCATAAAATGAGACAATAAAGGCGTTTTAAACACCAAAAAATCGCAGATAGAAGCAAAATGATTTGATTTTTTATAAAGAAAAAACAAATTGAGCAAAACACAGAGAAAAAATACTGCTAAAAAAAGATAGTATTTGTTTAAAAATTCATAAATTCCTAGTAAAATTCGCGTCATCAAAGGCAAATCAACCCCCAAATTTTCAAATAAATTTTCAAATTCACCAACAACAAAAAACATTAAAAATAAAAATGCTCCACAAACGCTTAAAAACACTATCAAAGGGTATCTTATAGCCTTTTTGACTCGTTTTTGATTTTGCAGACTTTTTTCTCTAAGCTCAGCAATTTGCATAAAAATTTTGCTAAGTTTTCCTGTATTTTCGGCCATTTTAATGAGGGCAAGTTCGCCTGAATTGAGAGCGAGATAGGGAGTTTCAAAGGCTTTGCTTAAATTTTGTCCGAGATTTAAATTTTCATTGATTTGAGCTATGATTTTATCAAAATTTTTGTGATTTTTTGACAATTCTTTTAAGGCTTCTTTGATACTCAAACCCACTCCGCTAAGCAGACTAAGCTCTTTAAAAAATAAAATAAAATTTTGACCTGAAATTTTAGTTTTAAAAAAAGGTTTTTTGACTTCTTTAAGGCTTAAAATTTGAAGATTTTCTTTTAGGGCTAAATTTTGTGCGACATTTAAATTCGAAGCCTTAATAAGCTTTTTGGCTTTAAGTCCTTTTTGTATGAATTCAAGTTCATAAATTTTCAATCCAACACCCTTTGAAGCTCTTCAATGCTTGTTAATCCTTCCTTAGCCTTTTGCAAACCGCATTCTAACATAGTTTGAAAGCCTTGTTTTCTAGCGTATTCTAAAATCCTTTTTTTGCCTACATTTTCACGGATAAGCTCTTTTAAATTCTCATCAATCACTAAAAATTCTGCCACCAAATCCCTACCCGAATAACCGCTATAATTGCAATGCTCACAGCCCCTACTTTCATAGAATTGTCCCTGAAATAAAGTGTATTTTTTCTCACTTTTTCTTTTGCAAAAAATGCAGAGTTTTCTTACAAGTCTTTGAGCCACAATTAAACTCAAAGCCTGTGCGATAAGATAAGGTTTTGCTTTCATATCCAAAAGTCTGTCTATTGTGCTGATGCTATCATTTGTATGCAAAGTGCTTAAAAGCAAATGTCCTGTAAGAGAGGATTTGATGGCTATATCAAGGCTTTGCTCATCGCGAATTTCACCAATCATTATAATATCCGGATCCTGTCTTAAAATGGCTCTTAAAGCATTGTTAAATTCTAATCCCGCTTTAGGATTGAGTAAAATTTGTTGTATCCCTTGCATTTTGTATTCTATAGGATCCTCCGCTGTGATAATCTTTTTCTTTATCGATTTTAAGGCATTTAAACACGCATACAAGGTGGTACTTTTGCCACTTCCTGTTGCCCCTGTGATTAAAATCATACCATAAGAGGAAGAAATAGCCTTTTGAAGTGCTTTTAAATGAGAATCTAAGAAATTTAAATTCTTAAGCTCTAAAAATTTCTCATCATGTTTAAGTATCCTTAAAACAACGCTTTCCCCGTAGATTAAAGGCAGGGTGGAAACTCTAAAATCATAATTTTGATTTTCTAGTTTTAGCTCAAAATTTCCATCTTGAGCCTTGCGTTGCTCGGCTACATTTAAATGGGTTAAAAATTTGATGTGAAAAACTAAGGCTTGATAAATTTCTTTTTCTAAAATACAAAAAAATTGAAGTTCTCCATCGACTCTAAATCTTATCAAAGCGTCATTTTTTCTTGATTCTATGTGAATATCACTTGAATTTAAATTCAAAGCTTCTTTAAGGATAAAATCAAAAATTTTGCTGACTGAACTTTGATTTTCTTGTTTGAAATTATCCTCCCATTCCTCCTTAAGTTGAAAGCTTAAATTTTTAAGCTCCTCTTTGATGCGCAGACGATTTAATGCTTTAGAAATTTTAAAACAATCACTTATAACAGCTTTGACAAATTTATCTCTAAAAAGGCTTTGTATTCTCTCTAAAAGCTCTAAAGAAAAAGGTTTAGCTCTTGCAATATAGACATTTTCTTCATCGGTTTTTATCGGCAGAATTTTAAATTCCAAGAGCAAATTTAAAGGTAATTTGAAATTTTCATCATAATTTTCAAAACTTAGAAATTCCATTTTATAGTATTTTGCTAAGGTTTTTAAAAATTCCTCACTCTCTAAACCTAATTTTAAATAAAGCTCATCTAAACTAAGCTTGTCTTTAAGATACAAATCAAATAAAAACTCTTGACATTTTACATCCTTAAAATCAAAATTTCCACCACTAAAACCAAGTTTGGATAAAAATTCTCTCATCCCTCTTTATCCTCTAAAAATCCATAATATTCTTCCCAAAATTGCATTGCTTGCTCGGCTTCTTGTATCTCACCCAAAGCCTCTTTAGCCTTAGCAAATAAAAACCACGATTCTTTTAAGCTTTTATCCAACTCATTTGCCTTTAATGCCCAAAAAACAGATTTTTTATAATCTTTATTTTCATAATACATTTTAGACATAAACAAAGCCTTTTCATAACTCGGATTTTCATAAAAAGCCTTTTTTAAAAGCCCTATATTTAAGGAGATTGAAGTGATTTGAATTTTATTTAATGATTTTAGCTCCTCTTCATTTTGTTTTAAAGTTTCTAATTCTTTTTTCATTTTTTCTTTAGAAATTTTATTTTTTTCTTGTGCGATTTTAAGGTCTTCTAACTTCTTTTCTAAACTCTTCTTTTCTTCTAAAGCCTTTGCAAAAAGTTGCTTTTTTCTTTCATAAAAATCAAAGCCAAAATAAGCTCCTGATAAAATAAAAAACAAACAAATTCCTAAAAATAAAGCTTTCACACGTTTTTTTATCAAATATTTTTGATAATTTAATTCTAATTCTCTCACCCGCTCTTGCATTTTTATCCTAACAAAGCATTTTCAAAAGCACTTAAATTTAAAATATATTTTACACTTTTTTGCCCCTTGTAAAAGCTGTGAAGCTCTTTAAAACTCTTAAGCATTTTGTCGATATTTCTTAGATTTCCTTGATAAATTTTATAAATTAATTTCAATTCTTTTGGAAAAAAATCAAGCCCATGTTTAATTTTTATATAATCCTTAAGCTCCCCAAAGTCCAAATTCTTAAGTTTAAATTCTGCTTGAAAGCGGCTTTTAAAATGCTCCTTGTTAAAGATTTTAGGTTTTTTATGAGAACTTAAAACAAAACTTAAGTCATCACTATAAATTCTTATGCTTTCAAGAGTTCTTTCATCATACATTCCCACTTCATCGAGTAAAACAATAGGTTTGCTTTCACTTTGTAAAACGGGCTCTATAAAATTTTGAAATTCTTTTTGATTTTTAAAAATTTGAGTCTTATGCAAGGCTTTAAATTCCTTGCAAAGCTGTCTAAGAAGTGCGGTTTTACCACTTCCACTTTGACCTAAAAGCAAAATGAAACTCTTTTGCTTTAAAAGCTCTTTAATCCTTGATAAAACCCTTTCTTGACTTTGTATGCTTACAAATTCACTCATAATATCTAAATCCTAAATCCTTAAGAGAGGGAGTATTTTTGATATTATCAATAATGCTTGGAGTGATGATAAAAACAATTTCAGTTGCTTGAGATAATTCATTTGAGCCTTTGAAAAATAAGCCAAGAAGCGGAATTTTAGACAAGAAATTCACAGAAGAATCGTCTTGAGTTTGGTTATGAGAGATGAGACCTCCTAAGATTAGAGTTTGGTTGTTTTCAACCTGCACGACGGTGGAAAGCTTTTTTTGTATGGTATCTGGTGCTATAGTGCGAGGCTCTTTTTGTTTGACATTGTCTTCGGGATATTTAAAATCACTCAAACTAGGATTAATTCTTAGCATAATTTTATCATCATCCGAAATTTCAGGCAGGATATTGAGTAAAATTCCTATGAAAATAGAATAATTATTAAAACTTTCGCTCACTGTTGAGCCGTTTTCAGTGCCTTTAGAACTTTCTTTGATTTGATAGTTGATTGTATCTCCAACAGAAATAATGGCTTGTTGGTTATTCAGTGCCATAAGCTTAGGATTAGATAAAACCTTAGTTTTTCCACTTTGTGAAAGAAAATTAAGAACAGAATCAAAATTTAAATCCGCCCTTAAGCCTAGATTTTTTACAAAACCTTGTCCGCTTTGAAGTTGAATGAAAGAACCACTTCCGTCTGAATTTGTAGAATTTAAACCTAAGTTAAAATTTTGCCAATTAATCCCACTAGAATGCTTTTTATTTAAAGATACCGCGATAATACTCACATCGATAATGGCTTGTTTTTTAAGTCTGTATTCAAGTTTTTGGAGATAGTTTTTAACTTTTTGAAGTTGAGAATTTGTGCCTATTATTGTGATGATACCTGCATTTGGATTGATGATGGCTTTACTTTCATAACCCTTTGTGGAGATTAAAAGAGCATTGATTTCATTTTCTATATTTTGCCAAAAATCGAATTTTTCCATACTCTTAATCATATTATCCTCTATATCTTCGTTTTGACTGAATTCATTTTGCTTAGGTTTTGCATCGACTGAAGCCTTTGTGATGCTTTGTCCTTCACGTACTGAAGTGATATAGCTGATTTTAAAAATCTTTGTTTGAAGGGCTGAAATTTTAAGAACCTTGCCATCAAATTCATAGCCAAGGTCATTTTCTGTGATAAAAAGCTTAAAAATTTCATCAAGATTCATTTGGTGGATATGGATATTGTTTTGATTTGTTAAAAGTTTTTCTCTAGCAAATTCGTCCTTGATGACTATGCTAAAAGAGCAATAATTCGCCAATTCTCCTAAGCTTTCTTCTATGCTTAAATTTTCGTTGATATTAATATTAAAAAGCTTTTTTTGACAATCTTCTATGCCATAAAGAAAAATCGTAAAAAAACAAAGCTTAATCAATATAAATTTTATCATTTGACTTCAATTTTAAAGGAATGATAATGTTATCATATTCAAGTATAATTTGCTTTGATTCTATGGATTTAATCTGTGCTTGATTGATCCAATCATCTTGTTGATACCAAGCATTATTAATCTTGACTTTATCTGGAAAAATCGCTTGAATTTTAAGTGTGTAAATTTGCTCTAAGTGAGGATTAGAAAAAGGGTTATGAAGCTTTGAAAACTCTATATCAAACCTTTTTTCTAAATGCGAAAAATATTCTTTAAAATCACTTTGTGCGTTCAAAATACCAAAGCATAAAAACGCACAAAGAATTTTTTTCAAAATTTATCCTTGTTTTTCATTGCTATAATCTGCTGCGGCAATTCTTACAAGCTGTCTGTATCGATGTTGAGCGTCTTTTTTATTGCGTTCAAAAAGCTCTGCAGCATGTTTAGGATTTGATTTTTTCAAAGAATTATAACGCACTTCATTCATCAAAAATTGCTCATAAAGCTCCCATTGCGGTTCTTTACTAACAATATTTAAAGGATTTTTTCCCTCCACTTCAAGACGAGGGTCGTAAGTATAAAGAGGCCAATACCCGCATTTTGTCGCCAACTCTCCTTGAGTTCCAGAATACCCCAATCCACCCTTAATGCCATGTGCAATACAAGGAGAATAGCAAATCACTAAAGAAGGTCCATTATAAGCTTCAGCAGCAATTAAAGTTTTAATCAAATGACTATAATTTGCATTTGAATTCACTTGTGCAACAAAAATATAGCCATAGGTCATAGCAATCTGCCCTAAATCTTTTTTCTGTATAGGCTTACCTGCTGAAGCAAATTGTGCCACGGCACCTGTTCTTGAAGATTTCGAGCTTTGTCCCCCTGTATTAGAATAAACCTCCGTATCCAGCACTAAGATATTCACATTTTCCCCACTCGCTAGAACATGATCAAGTCCGCCATAACCTATATCATAAGCCCAACCATCGCCACCAAAAATCCAATGCGATTTTTTACTTAAAAAGCTTTTTAAATTTAAAATATCTTGCACAGCTTTTATGGATTTATTTTGTTCTAAAATCGGCAACATTCTGTCTTTAATCTCAACCGATTCCACGCCTTTGTCTTTATTTGCAAGCCATTCTTTAAAGAGTGCTGATAAAGAATTTGGCACTAAGTCCATATTTTCATTCATAATATTTTCGATTCTGTGTCTTGTATTTTCGGTTGCAACTTTCATCCCAAGACCAAATTCAGCATTATCTTCAAATAAAGAATTTGCCCAAGCAGGTCCGTGTCCATTTTTCACGCTTTTTCTATAAGGAGTAGAAGGTGCTGAACCACCATAAATCGAGCTGCAACCTGTAGCATTTGCAACAATCATTCTTTCTCCAAAAAGCCTTGTTACAAGAGTGATATAAGGGGTTTCTCCACAACCCGGACAAGCTCCGTGAAATTCAAAAAGAGGTTGAGAAAACTGCACACCTTTAACATTTTCTTTGCTTAAAATATCATCTTTGTAGCTTATCTTTTTAAACAAATAATCCGCATTTTCTTGCTCTCCAAAGTCCATTTCTTCTTGCAAAGGAACCATAACTAAGGATTTTTCCTTTGTTGGACACTCTTGAACACAAAGCTCACAGCCTGTGCAATCAAGCGGAGAAACTTGTATTTTGAAATTTAATTTTTGTCCCTTCGTGCCTTTAGCTTCTAAGAAATGTTCTTTAACACCTCTTGGAGCATTGTTTAATTCTTCTTCATTGATTAAAAATGGGCGGATGACAGCGTGCGGACAAACTGAAGCACATTGATTGCATTGAATACAATTTTCTTCTATCCATCTTGGCACCATAATCCCTACGCCTCTTTTTTCATATTCTGTCGTTCCGTGTTCAAAACTTCCATCTTCATATCCTAAAAATGCAGAAACAGGTAAATCATCACCTTTAGCAGCATTCATAGGTTTGACAATTTTTTCTACAAATTCTGTGCCTTTATAAACATTGCTTTGTTCTTTTTCTTTGATTTCTAAATTTTTCCACGCAGGATCAACCTCTACTTTTATGAGTCCTTGTGCTCCTACATCAATGGCTTTATAATTCATTTCAACTATAGCATCACCTTTTTTGCTATAAGATTTGTAGGCAAGTTCTTTCATGTATTTTTGTGCATCTTCGTAAGGTATGATTTGAGCAAGTTTGAAAAAAGCAGATTGCATAATGGTATTTGTGCGGTTTCCAAGCCCTATATCTCTTGCGAGTTTGGTTGCATTGATGATATAAAAATTCACTTCTTTTTCTGCTAAGGTTTTTTTAACAAAATCAGGAAGCTGCCTTATGGTCTCTTTTTCATTCCAAATGCTGTTTAAAAGGAAGGTTCCGCCCTTGCGAATTCCATTTAAAACATCATAAATTTCCAAATATGCTGCCACAGAACAAGCGATAAAATGCGGAGTAGAAACAAGATAAGTTGATCTTATAGGTTTTTTAGAAAATCTTAAATGGCTTCTTGTGTAACCTCCGGATTTCTTAGAATCATAAGCGAAATAAGCCTGTGCGTAAAAATCTGTTTTATCACCGATGATTTTAATGGAATTTTTGTTTGCTCCTACAGTCCCATCAGCACCAAGTCCATAAAATAGACATTCTATGGTGCTCTCATCACTTAAAGAAATTTTTTCTCCCGTTTCTAAAGAAGTATGAGTTACATCATCGACAATACCAATGGTAAAGCCGTTTTTAGGTTTATCGCGTTTAAGATTTTCAAATACAGCAATCATTTGGGCAGGATCAACATCTTTAGATGAAAGTCCATAGCGTCCGCCCACGATAATAGGAGAAATTTCACTATCATAAAAAGCCGCTCTTACATCTAAATAAAGTGGCTCTCCAAGACTTCCGGGCTCCTTAGTCCTATCCAAAACAGCAATCTTTTTCACAGATTTTGGCATAACTTCAAAAAAGTATTTTAAGCTAAAAGGGCGGTAAAGATAAACTTTGAAGACGCCGACTTTTTCACCCTTTGAATTAAGATAATCCACAACCTCTTCAAGAGTTTGAGTCACAGAACCCATTGCAATGATGATTCTATCCGGCTCTTCATGTCCATAATAAACAAAGGGCTTATAGGTCCTGCCTGTAATTTTAGAAATTTCTTGCATGTATTCATTGACAACATCAGGTAAGGCATTATAAAAAGAATTTGTAAGTTCTCGGGTTTGAAAATAAATATCATCATTTTGAGCTGTGCCTCTTGTTTTAGGATTTTCAGGACTTAACGAGGAATTTCTAAAGGCTAAAACAGCTTCTTTGTCAAGCAAACGACTAAAATGTGCATAATCCATCACTTCAATCTTTTGAATTTCATGGCTTGTCCTAAAGCCATCAAAAAAATGTAAAAAAGGAATGCGTCCTTTAATTGCGGCTAAATGTGCAACTCCAGCTAAATCCATAGTTTCTTGCACAGAATGAGAGCAAAGCATTGCAAAACCGATTTGTCTTGCAGCATAAATATCTTGATGGTCTCCAAAAATAGAAAGGGCTTGAGCAGCTAAGGATCTTGCTGCAACATGGATAACACAAGGGAGAAGTTGTCCCGCAATTTTATACATATTCGGAATTTTAAGCAACAATCCTTGAGAGGCGGTGTAAGTTGTTGTTAAAGCTCCTGTTTGAAGTGAGCCATGAACTGAACCCGCAGCTCCAGCTTCGCTTTGCATTTCGACGATTTTAACAGGCATTCCAAATAAATTTTTCTTCCCTGCAGCTGCCCACATATCTGTATAATCAGCCATAGGAGAACTAGGGGTAATAGGATAAATTCCAGCCACTTCAGTAAAAGCATATGCTGCGTATGCAGCTGCTTCGTTTCCATCCATAGTTTTCATAATCTTATTCACTATTTTATCCTTAAAAATTTTACATAAATCTTAAAAAATATAATATATATACTATACTTAAAAAATTATTAATAAACAAAAAATAAAACCCAAATATTTGGGTAAATCCTATAAATATTTTATATAGCATACAGCTTCATAGGCATTTTGCTTAATAAGCTCACTATAATTTTTCAAACTTTCTTTACTCTCATAGCCACAATTTAGTGCTATGTAAGATATTTCAGCCGCCTTTGCTGCCAAAATGTCAAGTTTTGTATCTCCTATCATAAAGGCGTTTTTTCTGTCTTTATTAAGAATCGATAAAGCTTTAAAAATAGATTCCGGATGAGGTTTAGCAAATCGAACATCATCATAGCAAACTAAAGCCTTGAAAAAATGATTGATTTTTAAAAATTCAAGCAAAGGCTTAGTAAAACAAGAATGCTTTGTGGTTACGACGGCTAAGTCAGCAAATCCATTTGCTAATTCCAAAGCTTCTTTTACTTGAGGTAAAAGATGAGTTTGCTCAAGATAAATTTGATGATATTTTTTACGATACTCTTCGATAAAATCCCCAGCGAGTTCTTCTTTGTCTTTATAAAGTTTTATAAAAATTTCATCTAGAGTAAAACCTATTAATTTTTTAATATCATTATCTAAAGCAGGTTTTAAACCCAAAATTTTAAAGGCACTTTTGCAAGAATCTAAAATGGCAGTGGTAGAATCTACCAAAGTGCCATCTAAATCAAACAAAAGCGTCTTTTTCATAGAAGCTTATTGTAAAAAGAATTTAGCTTCAACCCTTCTATTATCGGCTCTACCTTCTTTAGTAGCATTGCTTGATCTTGGTTTATCTGGTCCATAGCCCTTAGTTTGAATACGACTTTTTTCTACCCCAAATTTTTCAAGTTCTTTAGCCACGCTTTCAGCTCTACGTTCAGAAAGTTTTTGATTGTAAGCTCTTGCACCTGTATTATCAGTGTGTCCTTCTAAAATTGTATTGTATTTTTCGTTTTCATCTAAAATTTTAGCAATCTCTTTGATTCTTTCTTCAAAAACCGGATTAATATTAGTTTTATCAAAACCGAAATGTCCCTCTAAATGAATGGTTTTTTCGCAACCATTTTCGTCAAGCAAAGCTCCATCTCTTGGAGGAGTAGGGCAGATTGGTTTTTGAATCGCTTGAGTTGTTGGAGCAACAGCTTCTTGTTTGCCTCCAAATCCAAAACTAATTCCTACGCTAGAAATCCATTGATGATGTGCATCGTTAAAACCAATTTGGTCTCTTGTTTCAAGTCTTAAGGCTACAGAATCAGTTAATCTGTATTTTAAACCCGCACCATAATGACCAAAACCACCATCTTTATTATCTCTTGAAGTATCTAAATCCGGATTAGAAAAATTCTCATAACCTGCACCTATTAAGCCATAGAGATAAAAACTTTGTCCCAAATCAATACCTTTAATAACACTTAAATAAGTCTTAGTTAAGTCTGTATCTTGAGCAACATTATTGTATTTTATCCCTGAATAATGCTCAAGTCCAAGCTCAATTTGATCAAGGAAAAAATCATCAAAATGATACCCAAATCTTATGCCCGGAGCCCCTCTATCATCAAGGTCTAAATTTCCTTCAAAAACTCCATAACTAAAAGTTGGAGTGATTTCAAATTTAACATTAGAGTCTGCTCCAAATAAAACACCTGCCAAACCTAAACATAAAAACACCTTTTTCATTAAAGAATACTCCTTGTAAAAATTTAAATGTAAAAACATGCCACAATTATAGCATAAAAAATAAAAATTAAAGTAAAAAACTGAAAAATTATCGTTTAGAAAATTGCGGACTTCTCCTTGCTTTTCTACGACCATATTTCTTACGTTCAACGCTTCTGCTGTCTCGAGTGAGCAATCCTACAGGTTTAAGTAAAGCTCTAAAATCTGCATCTATAGCTGCTAAAGCTCTTGAAATTCCATGTCTTAAAGCTTCAGCTTGAGCACTATAACCACCGCCTAAAGTTGTCGCTTTAATGTCTATAGAATTTTCTTGTTTGGTGACGAGCAGAGGTTGAATCACTTTAAGCTTAATTGCTTCATGCCCTCCAAGCCAAGTGTTTAAATCAACACCATTGACACTGATTTTACCACTACCTGATTTTATCCAAACTTTCGCAATAGCGGTTTTCCTTTTACCTGTTGCGTATGTTGTTGCCATAATCATTTTCCTTCTTTAGCAAGTTGTGCAGTGTGTGGATGCTCACTGCCTGAATAAATTTTAAGTTTTTTAAGCATTGCCCTGCCTAAATTTGTTTTAGGAAGCATACCCCTGACAGCTAATTTATATAATTTTACGGGATTTTTTTCAAGTAAATCTCCAAATTTTTCACTTTTAACACTCCCAAAATACCCTGAATGTCTATGATAAAGTTTATTTTGAGCCTTATTAATTCCTGTAAAGATAGCTTTTGAAGCATTGATGATGATGACATAATCTCCGCAATCAACATTAGGAGTGAAATAAGGTTTGTTTTTACCTCTTAAAATTGCTGCAACTTCAGTTAAAAGACGCCCGAAAATTTTACCTTCAGCATCTAAAACAATCCATTCTCGTTTTATTTCGTTTGGCTTTGCTATTTTTGTCATAATTTTACCTTTGCCAAAAAATTTTTTAGAAATGTGATTATATTTATTTTTTCTTATATTAAACTTAAATTAAGTATATTTTAAGATATTTTTGTATTAAAGCTTTTACTTTATTTAAGACCATGATTTTTATATTTTTAAAATCAGCAGGAATTTATGTCATTAAGCCGTATTTAGTCCATTTTTTGATTTTTCAATCAACGATTTCAATGTATAATTATAACCTAAAATAATATAAAAATCGATTTTCTAAAATTTTAAATAAACCAGACATAAAAAAGGGCGATGAAATGATAAATAAGTCTTTATTTTCTCGCTTTTGTTTTTAAAATTTAACATTATTAAAATAAGATTTTTAAAAAATATTATTTTTTAACATTTTAATACAAACTTCTAAACTTTTTTAAAAAAATTCTTAAATAAATTATAGAAAAATAATAATCACAGCCTCTCTAATCTAAAAAGCTGTGATTTAAATGTGATTTAAATTTAAAAATTATAATTTTCCTTCATTTTTACCAAGATAATCAGCCACTCCCTTAGGATTAGCCTTCATTCCTTCATCGCCCTTGTGCCAGCCTGCTGGACAAACTTCTCCATGTTCATTAGTGAAGAGCATAGTATCAACCATTCTGATCATTTCATCAATATTTCTACCAAGAGGCAAGTCATTGATAACTGCATGACGCACAGTGCCGTCTGCATCTAAAAGGAAAGACCCGCGAAGTGCAACAGCCTCACCATACAATACATCAAAATTTCTTGCAATTTGTTTGGTTAAATCTGCAACCAAAGGAAATTTGACTTGTCCTATACCCCCTTGATTTACCGGAGTATTTTTCCAAGCAAAGTGTGAAAATTCATTGTCTCCAGAAATTCCTATAACTTCAATCCCTCTATTTTTAAATTCTTGATATCTTTTATCAAAAGCTATAATTTCTGAAGGACATACAAAAGTAAAATCTTTTGGATAGAAAAATACCACAGCACCTTTTGGACCTATATTTTTGTAAAGATTGAAATCCCCAACGATTTCATTGTTTCCTAATACTGCTGGAGCAGTAAAATCTAAAGCTTTTTTTGTAACAATCATTCTTGTTTCTCCTAAATAATAAATTTTATTGATGGCGAAATTATATCGTTTAAAACTTTAAAAACTTTTAAACAAGAAAAATAATGTTGATTTTTTGTGTTGTATATTTTTTTAAAAAAATATTTTTTGAATTTTTTGATAAATTATCTTTAAACAAAGCCTAAATTTTGAGAAATATTTGGCTTAAGAATTTAAATATTATCAAAATATTATTTTTTTGATTATCAAAATTTAAGAATTGATATATTAAAATATATCTTCAACAATAAAAATTTAAATTTTGCTAAATAAGGAGAAAAAATGGCGGTAAAGATTACAGATATTTGTATAGCTTGTGGTTCTTGTATTGATGAGTGTCCGGTTTCTGCTATTGTAGATGATAGCAATAACCCTGAAGGTGCAGACAGATATTATGTCTATGCAGACAAATGCGTTGAATGTGTAGGGCACAATGACCAACCAGCCTGTGCAAGTGCTTGTCCAACAGATGGTTGTATCGTTTGGAGTGAGGTTGTATCAGGACAACCAAGTCGCGATAATATAGGTGCTGATATGAGAAAAGGAGACACTCCGGTTTTTGCTTAATCTCAAAAATCAAAATAAAGCTAGTTTTTATACTAGCTTTATCCTCGATTTTAAAATCAAATTTTAACTTCTTTTAAAACAAAATTAATTATAATCCAAATTTTAGTTTAAAATATTAAGGAGTATGATTTAATCATGGAAAGAACTCTATCGATTATTAAACCTGATGCTGTAAAAAAAGGAGTGATAGGAAAAATCTTAGATCGTTTTGAAAGCAATGGACTAAGAATAGTAGCGATGAAAAAAATTCAATTGAGCAAAGAGCAGGCTCAAAATTTTTACGCTGTGCATAAAGACAGACCTTTTTTTAATGATTTGGTAAAATTTATGATTAGCGGTCCCGTCGTTGTTTCGGTTTTGGAAGGCGATAATGCTGTGCTTAAAAACAGAGATTTAATGGGAGCAACAAATCCAAAAGAAGCTAAAGCCGGGACAATAAGGGCTGATTTTGCTGAAAACATCGATGCAAATGCTGTGCATGGAAGCGATAGTTTGGAAAATGCAAAGATTGAGATTGAATTCTTTTTCAAAGCTGATGAACTTTCTTAAATGAAAATTGCTTTTTCTAAGCTCAATAATACACCTTATCCTTTCAAACTCGACCTTGAAAATATAGTTTTTGAAGGGAATATGGTTAAAATAAATCCTAAGCTTGTTAAAATCAATGCTACAATGAAAGGATTTGTTTATAGACCTTGCGATCGATGTGGAGAGGAGTTGGAGCTTGATATTGATGAAGAGTTAGAAATTTTTGCAAGTGATGGTTTATTTAAAGATATACAAAATGAATTGAGCAATACCATTGAATTTTTTGATTCTCAAATCGATTTAATGGAAATTGCTGTCAGTGAATTTGAAGCTTATTTGAGCGATTATTTTTATTGCAAGAATTGCAGTGAAGACTAAATTGACAAAAAGGAGAAAAAATGGCAGTGCCTAAAAGAAGAGTGAGCAAAACTCGTGCAGCTAAACGGAGAACTCATTATAAAATCACCCTTGTTAAGCCTGTGAAAGATAAAGATGGAAGCTATAAAATGCCACATCGTATCAATCCTGTAACTAAGGAATATTAATCGATGATAAACATTGCCATCGATGCAATGGGAGGAGATTTTGGAGAAAAGCCTATTATACAAGGTGTTGTGGAGGCTTTAAATCAAAAGCCTTTTCATGCTATCTTAGTTGGAAATTCTAAGCTTTTGCAAAGTCAAATTCCAAAACATTTGGAGCAATACATTAAATACGAAGAGGCTGATGAAGTTTTTCTTATGAACGAAAATGCTACCGATGTTTTAAAACGCAAAGAAACAACGATTTATAAAGCTATAGAGCTTGTAAAAACCGGAAAAGCTCAAGCTGTGGTTTCAGCCGGGCATAGTGGTGCAAGTATGTCTTTAGCGACCTTGAAACTTGGACGGCTCAAAAATGTTTTAAGACCAGCGATTGCGACCTTAATGCCAAATATTTCGGGTAAGACTTTGCTTTTAGATGTGGGGGCAAACGCGGATTGTAAGAGTGAAAATTTATTTCAATTCGCGGTTATGGGAGAAACTTATGCAAAAGAAGTGATGAAAATCACAAAGCCGAGATTGGCTTTGCTTTCAAATGGAGAAGAAGATTGCAAAGGCAATGAATTGACTAAGGAAACACATCGGTTAATGAAAAAACTTACAAATTTTGTAGGAAATGCTGAAGGCAGAGATATTTTTAATGGAAATATTGATGTATTAATATGCGATGGTTTTAGCGGAAATATCATTTTAAAATCTTGTGAAGGGGTTGCAGGTGCAATTTTTCAAATTTTAAAGGATGAAATCAAACAATCTTTGCTTTCAAAAATCGGAGCAATTCTTCTTAAGCCTTGTTTTTACAGACTTAAAAAACACATAGATTGGCAAGAATATGGCGGAGCACCTTTGCTTGGAGTTAAAGGCTGTGTGATTATCTCTCATGGCAAAAGCGATTCAAGAGCTATTAAAAATGCTATTTTTCAAGCTATAAATTTTAGTCAATCCCAAATCAATGAAGTTATAGAAAATGAACTCGAAAAATTTAACACCTAAAGCTTCGCTCAAAAGTATAGCTTCTTATATCCCTGAAAAAATTTTAAGCAATAAAGACTTTGAACAATTTATCGATACAAGTGATGAATGGATAGTGCGTCGCACGGGTATTAAAGAGAGAAGAATCGCTAAAGATGATGAAACAAATAGCGATCTTGGCACTAAGGCTGCGATTAAAGCCATTCAAAGAGCTCACTTAACTCCAAAAGATATTGATGCTATCGTTGTAGCAACTCTTAGTCCTGATTATTTTACTATGCCTTCAACAGCTTGTAAGATTGCTGCAAATTTAGGTTTAACAAATATCACAGCTTTTGATATTTCTGCAGCTTGCTCGGGTTTTATTTATTTGCTTGAAGTTTCTAAGGCTCTTGTAGAGAGCGGGGCAAAAAAAAATGTTTTGATTGTAGGAAGTGAAAAAGCAAGTTCGATTATGGATTATACTGATAGAAGCATTTGCATACTCTTTGGAGATGGTGCTGGAGCAGGTGTGGTGAGCTTAGACACTCAAAATCCTATCATTGATGTGCATACAGCAAGCAATGGGGAATTTGGAGAACTTTTAATGACCAAACGCTCTCCTAAGGCAAAGCTCTGTGAGCCTCTTGCAATGAAAATGAAAGGAAATGAGGTTTTTAAAATCGCTGTAAATACCTTGTGCAACGATGTCATTGAGCTTTTAAACAAAAACAATATAGACTCAAATCAAATCGATCTTTTTATCCCTCATCAAGCAAATCTTCGCATCATCAAAGCTGTGCAGGAAAAATTGCAATTAAGCGATGAAAAATGCGTCATCACTGTAGAAAAATTTGGGAATACTTCAGCCGCTTCTATCCCTATGGCGATGAATGAGGCTTACGAGGAAGGCAGACTTAAAAAAGGGAGTTTAATTTTGCTTGATGCTTTTGGTGGAGGATTTACTTGGGGGAGTGCTTTACTTCAATTTGGTGGAGAAAATTTTACTCGTTTTTAAGAGCAGTAAAATAAATTTTTAAAAAGTATATATAAAAACTAAAAAATAAATTCTTAAATTTTTTCTTATAAATTGATTTTTATCTTTTTAAAAGAATGAGAATTTTACGAATTTTTATTTTTGAAAATCGAGTTTAAAATCCTTATCATACAGACTTTAAAGCATTTTTTTGAAAATACTCAACCCCTATAAATTGCTACCACGTAGATATTTCAAAGGTAATAACCCTTTCAACATATGGAAAAAAGAGCAAAAAATTCACTTAAATAAGACACTAAAGAAGAAATCCATTAAACAATGGCAAAAATCAAAAAATTTAAATTTTAAGTTTAAAAAGCCTAAAATTTAGATATAATACCATCTTAATATATACTTACTATGTTTTTTCATAGTCAGCCTTTTATAGAGTTTTTGTCCCTAAATTAATAGGGACAATTTATTAAAGTTAAAATAACTCAAAATTTTTTAAACGTTTGCTTAATTTTTAAGAATTTAGAATGATTTATCTTCAACCTTTTTTTAAAAAATTAAGCCAAAGAAAGAATTTCAGCCTTTCCTCCTATAATGGCAACACAATGCTCATAATGAGCTGTATTCAGTCCATCAGCACTTCCTGCATCCCATTTACCATTATAATGCTTAGGTGTGCCGTCCTTTTGACAAATCATAGGTTCAATACAAAAAACCATACCATTTTTGATTTTAGGTCCGCTTTTTGCATTCACACCCTTTTCGAGATAATTAAGAATTTCAGGTTCATTGTGTGGCTTGTTTCCTATACCATGTCCGCAATATCCCTTTAAAGGCACAAAACCTCTATGCGTTATAAATTCACCTAAAATTGCAGAAAGTTCTTTAAAACGCATACCCTCGCGTATAGAAGCTATGGCATGATAGAGTGCGTCTTTAGCACAAGCGATTAAATGTTTATCTGTGTTTGAAATTTCACCTATGCCTATCGTTCTGGCTGCATCACCATAATATCCCTCCACCAAAGTTCCTACATCAAGCCCTAAAACATCACCTTCTTTGAGAATTTTATCATCAGGGATTCCATGAATGCAAACTTGATTTAAAGAAGTGCAAATGGCTCCGGGAAAACCATAAAGCCCTTTAAATGAAGGTTTAGCCTTGCAAGTTAGGATGAAATCTTCAGCCATTTTATCAATTTGCTTAAGACTCATCCCAATTTTAATTTCTTTTTCTAAATAATCCAAAGTTTGAGCAACGATTTGATTTGCAATTCTTAATTTTTCAATTTCTGCGGGTTTTTTAAGTTCTATCATTGAATGTCCTTTGTATTTAAACCAAGCCAAATTTTAGCTGTATTTTTTAAGCTTTGCACATCACTTGAAGCATAAAATTCAAGTTTGGCTTTTGTTTTTAAAGATTTTAATTGAGAATGCGTTTTTAAAAAATTCACAATCGCATCACCTGAATGTATGAGTTTGGTTTTAGCTCCAAAATACTCACTCAAAGACTTAGCAAGAAGAGGGAAATGGGTGCAAGCTAAGATGAGAGCATCGGGGCTTTGTAAGCCTTTAAAATAATAGTTAAAAGCGCTTTGCAAAAATTCTCCCTCAAAAATTTCCTCTTCAACCATAGGCACAAAAAGTCCGGTGGCTAAGGCTTTAACATTTTTAAAACCTTCTTTTTTTAAACGCAATTCATATTCTTTAGATTTTATCGTAGCCTTTGTCGCTATGACTAAAATTTCTTTATTTTTATCTAAAATTTCTCTTTTTGTAGCCTCAACTCCTGCATCAATAACCCCATAAATAGGAAAATTCGCTTTTGAACGCAAAATATCTAAGGCATAAGCACTTGCAGTATTGCAAGCAATGATGAGCATATCAATCTTAATGTTTTTAAAAAATTCCAAAGCTTCAAGACAAAATTTAATGATAGTGTCCTTATCTTTCACTCCATAAGGCACACGAGCTGTATCTCCGTAATAAACCACCTCTTCAAAAAGTCTTGCTTCATAAAGAGCTTTTAAAACACTAAGTCCGCCCACTCCGCTATCAAAAACACCGATTTTCATTGCTTTTTTCTTTTATAAACCATACCTTGCAGCTCCTATATATTTGCTTTTCCAGTAAGAATCATTTAAAGAAACCTCTTTCACTCCGCCTTTTGTTGATAAATGAATGAAATGATTATTACTCAAATAAATTCCTACATGCATTGCATTAGGACCACGACCTGTTTTAAAAAAGACTAAATCTCCGGTTTGAAGGTATTTTTTAGAAATTTTTTTACCTGAATGAAGCTGTGCCTTTGTGGTACGTGGAATTTTGGTATGAAATTGTGCAAAAACATTTTGAGTAAAACCTGAACAATCTGAACCTTTTTTATTTGTGCCACCTAAAACATAAGGGGTATTTTTCCATTCTCTTGCTATACTTCTAAGTTTTTCTTGAGAAAAATTCTTACTTTGATAATTTGTGGATTTGAAATTTTGCTGATAAAAACTACAACCTGAAATTAAGAACATTATCATAAAAACTAAAAAAATATGAATTCTCATTCCACTCCTTTATTTTGTAAAAAATTTCAAATAAATAAAACCAAAAATTCCCGAACAAAAAGAGGCTGCAAGTATGGCAAGATTATCCACATAATGAAAAATATCACTCACTTCATAGGCTAATCCATCGATAAATAAACTCATTGTAAAGCCTATACCCGTTAAAATGCAAACCCCATAGAGTTGCTTGAGATTTGAATCTTGTGGTAAAGAAGAGAGTTTAAATTTAATGGCTAAAAAAGAAAACAAAAATACGCCCACTTGTTTGCCCAGAAAAAGCCCTAAAAAGATTCCTATACTCACACCTGAAAAAATTAAATCAAGATTGATATGAGATAAATTCACACCCGCATTTGCAAAAGCAAATAAGGGCAGGATTACAAAGCTTATCCAAAATTTTAAACCTTCATTGATTTCTTCTAAAAAGGCTACTCCTTCTTTAGTATGCATAGGGATAAAAATTGCTGTGATGATACCTGCTAAAGTCGCATGGACTCCACTTTTTAAAACACTCACCCAAAGCACAAGAGAGCAAACAAAATAAACAGATTTTTTAGTAATTCTTAGTAAATTAAGTATAAGCATTGCAAAAATTGCAAGTGAAGCTATTACAAATGCGGCTGTGGAAAGCTCTGTGGTATAGAAAATTGCAATGATTAAAATCGCACCCACATCATCAAAAATGGCTAGGGATAGTAAAAAAATCTTAAGAGAATGCGGGATATGTTTTCCTGCCATTATCAAAATCGCCAAAGCAAAAGCCGTGTCTGTTGCTGTAGGAATCGCCCAACCTTTAAGAGTGTAAGCATCACCTATATTTACGAGTGCAAAAATCAAAGCGGGGATTAAAATTCCTCCTAAAGCTGCAGAAAAAGGCAAGATAATGTTTTTAGGATTTCTAAAATCACCTTCAATAAATTCTTTCTTAAGCTCAAGTCCTATGCAAAAAAAGAAAATTGCTATCAAACCATCATTAATCCAAAGTAAAAAAGGTTTATTAAGCTCAAATTCATTAATGCTGATTCCAATTTTTAAATCTAAAAAATTCTCATAATAAACACTAAAAGAGCTGTTTTGAACAAGCAAAGCAAGGAGGGTAAAAAATATGAGTAAAATTCCACCAAATGCTTCATTGTGCGATAGGGTTTTAAGTTTTAAGAGAAAATCATTCATTTTATGAATTTCAGATATAAATAGCCAATGATAGCACTTAAAAAACTTGCTATCAAGATGGCAAGTTTATCAGAGTATTGGATAAAATCGCTATTTTTATAAGCAAGAGTATCGATAAATAAACTCATCGTAAAGCCTATACCTGTTAGAATGCAAATTCCATAAAATTGCCTGTATTTAACATTTTCTGGAAATTTTGCGAGTTTAAATTTAATGGCTAAAAAAGAAAACAAAAATACGCCCACTTGTTTGCCCAGAAAAAGCCCTAAAATAATGCCAAGACTTGTAGGTGAAAGAATAAAAGAAAAATCCATATTTCTTAAATCCACGCCGGCATTTGCAAATGCAAATAAAGGCAGGATAAAATAAACCACCCAAGGTTCTAAATCCTTATAAACCTTATGCAAATAAGGCTGATTTTTTTTTGTATCCAAAGGGATAAAAAGGGCGATAATCACTCCCGCTAAAGTCGCATGGACTCCGCTTTTTAGCATTGCAATCCAAAATATCACTCCCACTAAAACATACAAAGAAAGATGAGTCACATGAGAGCGGTTGAGTAAAAATAAAGCAAAAATACAAATCAAACAAAGCACGATGGCTAGTGTTGAAAGTTCAGCTGTGTAAAATAAAGCGATAATGACGATGGCACCCAAATCATCAAAAATGGCTAAAGATAGTAAAAAAAGCTTAAGACTCGTTGGGATTTTTTTACCCAAGAGCATTAAAATTCCTACAGCAAATGCAATATCTGTTGCTGTAGGAATCGCCCAACCTTGCATAGCAAAAGCATTGTTAAAATTGATAAGAGTAAAAATCAATGCAGGAGCTATCATCCCACCAAGAGCACCAAAAATCGGTAAAGAAACTGACTTGATATTTTTAAGCTGCCCTCTTAAAATTTCGTATTTAAGCTCAAGCCCTATATAAAGGAAAAAAATTGCTATCAAACCATCATTAATCCAGAGATTTAATTTCTTTGTAAGATGAAAATCATCAAAGCCTATTGTAAAATTTGCATGAAAAAAATTTGTATAAATCATATCCAAAGAAGAATTTTGAAAAACCAAAGCGAGAAAAGTAAAAAATATCAGTAAAATGCCCGGAAAAACTTCACTTAAAATTATTTTTTTTATAAATTGCATGGATAAAACCCTTGATTTAATATTATTTTTAAATTATATTATAACGAAAAATACTTAAAAATAGGGTTTGTTTTTATAAAATTTCTTTAAAGATACAAGGAAAAACCTTGTATCTTACTTCAAAATTTAAGCGTAAATGTCTAAGCCTCTTGAGTCTGAAGTTTGCACCGGAGCTTCTACTGGAGCATTACTAGAAGGAGTTTGTAAAGTGGCACCTTCTATAAGATTTGTCATTAAAGCCTCGTTAGTATCCATTGTTTTTTTAAGCAAAGAAGTATTTACGCTTAGCATTAACGAAGCATTTGTTGCATCTGATATCATTATATCTCCTTTATCTCAAGATATTTAGTATATCGACATTCTTTTAAAAATTTAAATAAAAATTCTAAAAAATTTAATGCTGATTCGGATTTGGCAAGATGGCAACACTTGCAGGAGGAGGTGGAGGAGGTAAATTGACATCAATTTGACTTAAAGTTTGTATTGTTTCTTCAAATTCAAAATTTTCTTCGGGATTTTGTGCTAAAAATTTTTCCATAAAATCTTTTTTATTAATCGCTTCATCGAGTTCTTTATCACTTCCTTTTTGATACGCTCCTATACGAAGTAAAACTTCATTTTCTTTCAGTAAAGAATTCAATCTCTTGAATTTGCGTGCCCAAAGTTTATGTTCAGGGCTGATAATATCATTCATCACCCTCGAAGCAGAATTTTGTATATTGATAGGAGGATAAATTCCCAAATCAGTTAAATCTCTGCTTAAAACAATATGCCCATCAAGGATGGAGCGACTTTGGTCTGCAATAGGATCACTCATATCATCTCCATCAACTAAAACCGTGAAAAATGCTGTGATTGTCCCTTTTCCCTCTTCTTTACCCGCTCGTTCCATTAATTGAGGTAAAAGACTTAAAACGCTTGGCGGATAGCCTTTTGTCGTTGGTGGTTCGCCGAGTGCAAGTCCTATTTCTCTTTGTGCCATAGCAAAACGCGTGATACTATCCATAATAAAAAGCACATCTTTACCTTGTTCTTTAAAATATTCTGCAACACTCATTGCACAAAAGGCTCCGTATTTTCTCATCAAAGCACTATCATCACTTGTTGCGACAATCAAAACTGTGTTATCAAGTTTGCCCCCTAAATTTTTTTGAATGAATTCAGGAATTTCTCTGCCCCTTTCACCGATGAGTGCTACAACTTTTATATCAGCCTTAGAATTTTTAACAATCATTCCCATTAGAGTGGATTTTCCAACCCCACTTCCTGCAAAAATTCCAAGTTTTTGCCCCACTCCACAAGTTAAGAGGGCATCAATGCTTTTAATCCCAACGGGAAAGACTTTATCAATGAGTCCTCTTTTCATCGCATCAATAGGGGGACGCATAATGGGTATAAATTTACTCACTTCAATGGTTCCTTTTCCATCTTTTGGGTGCATAAAAGGATTCACAACGCGACCTAAAAGTTCATCACTAACACCTATATGCATTCCAGAATCTGTCATAAAAGCTTTATCGCCGATTTTAAAACCTTCGATGAAAGAAAAAGGGCTAAGATAGCTTAATTGTTCTTTAACTTCAATCACCATTGCTAAAGTTTGTAAATTTTCATCTTCATTTGAAACGAGCTTAATAATATCTCCCACCCCTGTTTTTAACCCGCGAATTTCTATATTTGTGGCTGAAATTCGTGTAATTTCTCCAAAAATTGAAGTGAGATTTTCTTTGCTAACTTTTTGTCTTAATTTTTCTAAATTCATTAAAAACGAACCTGTTTGGGGGAATTAATCAATGTAAAAAATTCTTCACGTGTTTTTTCATTTTTTAAAAAAAGTCCGCGTAAGGCTGAAGTGCTAGTTGTGGAATTAGCCTTTTGTATCCCTCGCATTTCAATGCACATATGTCTTGCTTCAATCACCACTCCAACGCCTTTTGCACCAACATTTTGCATTAAAGCATCTGCGATTTGCTCGGTAAGCTGTTCTTGAATTTGAAGTCTTCGAGCAAAGACCTCAACAAGTCGTGGAATTTTACTCAATCCCACGACTTTAGAATTTGGGATATAAGCAACATGGACTCTGCCAAAAAAAGGCAAAAGATGATGCTCACAAAGGCTATAAAATTCAATATCTCTGACCAAAATCATTTCATTATTTGAACTTTCAAATAAAGCACCATTTAAAATTTCATCAATATCTTGTTTATAACCGCTTGTAAGGAATTCATAGGTTTTAAAAATTCTTGTTGGAGTTTTTAAAAGTCCCTCGCGTTGAGGATTTTCTCCTATAAGTTCAAGTATGGTTTTGACGCAATTTTCAAATTTTTTTTGCAATATAAACCCCGCTTTATTATAAATTTAACTTTTTGAATCATTTTAGCATAAAATGCTTTAAATTTTTATGCAAGCAATAAGGAAAAATTTGCTATGATTATAAAAATTTTATTTTTTTAAGGAAATAAACAATGGAAATAAAAGCAAAGCAACTAGATTCTGTTAATGCAAGTGCTCATATAAAAATCCCTTCACAAGAGCTTAAAAACGAAGTGCAAAATTTAGCAAAAAAAGCTTCTAAAACTCTCAAAATTGATGGTTTTAGACCCGGACATGTCCCTGTGGCTGTGATTTTAAAAAGATACGAAAAACAACTTCAAAATGATGCGGAGCAAAATCTTTTAAAAAACGCTCTTAATAACGCTTTAAAAGAGCTTAAAAAGGACAGCAAGGAGCTTGTTGGTGAGCCTTATTTTGAAAAATTTGATAAAAAAGATGAAGAAATTGATATTGAATTTATACTTTCTTTTAAGCCCGATTTAAAGCTTGATGATTATGAAAAATATATCCCTCAATACAGCGAACCAAAAGCAACGAAAAAAGAAATGGACGAAAAAAGAAAAGAGCTTTTAAAAACCCATGCTTCTTTAGAACCTATTAAGGGTAAAAGGGCTTTAAAAGAGGGTGATTTTGCTAAATTTGATTTTGAAGGTTTTATCGACGGCAAAAGCTTTGAAGGCGGCAAGGCAAATGATTATGTTTTAGAAATTGGCTCAAAGCAATTTATACCGGGTTTTGAAGAAGGTATGATTGGGCTAAAAATAGGCGAAGAAAAAGACTTAAATTTAAGTTTTCCTAAAGAATATCCAGCACAGCATTTAGCGGGAAAAGAGGTTGTTTTTAAGGTAAAACTTCACGAAATTGAAGAGCTTAAAATTCCGGAGCTTAATGAAGAATTGCTTAAAAAAATTCTCCCTAATGAAAAAGAACCAAATGCCGAACTTTTAGAAGAAAAAATCGAAGAGCAGATTAAAAACGAAAAGCTTTTAAAGCTTGTTGATGAGGAGTTAAAGGCTAAATTTGCGGATGCTTTGATTGAAAATTATAATTTTGATTTACCAAAGGGCATAGTTGAGCAAGAAACGGATATGCAGTTTAGAAGTGCTTGGCAAAATTTCAGTGAAGAAGAAAAAAAAGAATTATCTCAAAATAGGGAAAAAGCTAAGGAAAAAAGAGACAGCTTTAAGGAAGAGGCTCAAAAAAGTGTTAAACTGACTTTTATCATCGATGGCCTTGCTAAGCTTAGAAAGATTGATATTAATGACCAAGAACTCATCCAAGCGATTTATTTTGAGGCTTATCGCAACGGGATTAATCCTAAAGAGCATTTTGAAAACTATAAAAGACAAGGAGCCTTACCGGCTGTGAAAATGGCTTTAATCGAACAAAAGCTTTTTAATGACATTTTCTTTTTTTCAAAAACAAATAAAAAAGGTGAAAAATAATGAGTCTTTATATCCCCTATGTGATTGAAAAAACAAGTCGCGGAGAAAGAAGTTATGATATATATTCTAGACTTTTAAAGGATAGGATTGTCATGTTAAGCGGTGAGATTCACGATGATTTGGCTTCTTCTATTGTTGCACAGCTTTTATTTTTAGAGGCTGAAGACCCACAAAAAGATATTTATCTTTATATTAATTCTCCGGGCGGGGTGATTACAAGTGGTTTTAGCATTTATGATACGATGAATTATATCAAGCCTGATGTTTGCACGATTTGTATAGGGCAAGCTGCCTCTATGGGAGCTTTTTTGCTCAGTTGCGGTCAGGAGGGCAAACGTTTTGCTCTGCCAAATTCACGCATTATGATTCATCAGCCTTTGGGCGGAGCTAGAGGACAAGCAAGTGATATAGAAATCCAAGCTAAAGAAATTCTAAGACTTAAATCAACACTCAATGAAATTTTAGCCAAAAATACCAAGCAAAAACTTGCTAAAATCGTTAAAGACACAGAAAGGGATTTTTTTATGAGTGCTTTTGAAGCCAAAGAATACGGGCTTGTGGATAAGGTTTTAGAAAAAAGCTTTAAATAATTTTTGAGGTTTTTATGGTAAGAAAAATCATCACTTATCCTAATAAAAGACTTTTTTTAAAATCCAAAATTGTGGAAAATTTTGATGAAGAACTCCATACACTCTTAGATGATATGTATGAAACGATGATAACAAATAACGGCGTGGGTTTAGCAGCCATTCAAGTGGATATACCCCTTCGCATTTTTCTTGTTAATCTTCTTGATGAGGAGAGCAAAGAGCAAAAAAAAGAGGATTTGTTAGAGATTATCAATCCTCAAATCATTCCTTTAGATGAAGAAAAAATTATTTGCACTGAAGGTTGCTTGAGTGTGCCTGATTTTTTTGAAGAAGTTGAAAGATTAGAGCATATTTTACTTAAATATCAAGATCGTTTTGGAGCCTTTAAAGAGCTTGAAGCCAAAGGTTTTTTAGCTGTAGCAATTCAACATGAAAATGACCATTTAAATGGGCATTTATTTATAGAGAAAATTTCTTTTCTTAAAAGACAAAAATTTGATAAAGAATTTAAAAAACAAAAAAAATTGAAAAAACTCAATGAAAAAACTTAAATGTATAAGCTTTGACGAAGAATTAGAACTTATCGATGTGGAATCCACTTTTACAAGAGGTTTGCCAAATTTAAGCATAGTAGGACTTGCAAATACAGCTATAAAAGAAAGCATAGAGCGTATCAAGGCTACTCTTTTAAGTTGTGATTTTAATTTTCCAGCTCGCAAAATCACAATCAATCTCAGTCCTTCAGGCATTCCAAAACGTGGCTCTCATTTTGATTTAGCGATTGCAGTTTTGATTTTATGTCAAAATGAAGAGCTTGATGAATTTTTTGTTGTCGGTGAGCTTGGACTTGATGGAAGTATTAAGAGTACAAATGAGCTTTTTTCTTTGCTTTTATTTTTAAGTACTAAGGTAAAAAAAGCCAAAATTGTTGTCCCAAAAAGCATAGCCATAAAGGCTGCAATGATACCAAATTTAGAAATTTATGCTCTTGAAAATTTAAATCAAGTTCTAGAATTTTTTAAAGAAAAAAAATATGAAAAATTCAAGCTCAAACAAACCCATCCTTTATTTGAAAATCCTTTGATTTTAAATGATGAAATTTTTATACGCAATAAAGATTTTACACTAGATTTTATCGATGTTAAGGGACAAAATCAAGCCAAAAAAGCTTGTTTGATTGCAGCTCTTGGAATGCATAATGTGCTTTTTGAAGGAAGTCCGGGAAGTGGTAAGAGTATGTGTGCAAAAAGACTTGTTTATATTATGCCTCCTCAAAGTTTAAATGAAGTTTTAATGCAAAATGCTTATATGTCTTTAAATTCTAAGGATTGCGAATTTAAACAAATGCGTGTTTTTCGCCATCCACATCATACAAGTACAAGAGCAAGTATCTTTGGTGGTGGGGCTAAAAATGCAAAAATCGGAGAAGTGGCTTTAGCAAATGGTGGAGTCTTGTTTTTTGATGAATTTCCGCATTTTAGCAAAGAAGTGATTGAGAGTTTAAGAGAGCCTTTGGAGGATTGTAAAATCCATATTTCAAGAGTCAATTCAAAAATCACTTATGAGACTAAATTTGCCTTTATAGCAGCTCAAAATCCTTGTCCTTGTGGAAATTTATTTTCTAAAGAACTGACTTGTCATTGTTCTGAAAATGAGATTAAAAAATACAAAACTCGCATTTCTTCGCCCATTATGGATAGGATAGATTTGTATGTTGCGATGGATGAAGTGGATAAAAACGACAGAGCAAGTTTGAGTTCTAAAGAGATGAGCGATATGGTTTTTGAAGCCTTTGTTTTTCAAAAAAAACGCGGACAAAGAGAATTTAATGGCAAACTCAAAGATGAAGACTTAAAGAAATTTTGTCTGCTTGAAAATTCCGCTAAAGATACGCTTGATTTAGCTATAAATCGTTATAAATTCTCACAAAGAGCCATTAATAAAATCTTAAAAGTTGCAAGGACTTGTGCTGATTTTACTCAAAGTGAAAGTATAGAAAAATCACACATTTTAGAAGCTTTGAGTTTTAGGGTTAAAAATGAATTTTTATGAAATTTCGCCTCTGCTTTTTTCTGTATTTACTTTACTCGGAGTTTTTTTATGGCTTAAAGCTTCTAAAAAAATTTTTGAAAATGAAAAAATCCTATTGAAAGAAAAACTGAACGAATTTTCAAAGCAAAATGAGCTTTTAAAAGAAAATGAAAAACAATTTTTAGAAGAAAAAATCAAACTTTTATCTCAATGTGAAATTTTAGAAACAAAACTCGAAGAAAAAAGATTAAACTACGAACAAAATTTAAAAAATCACGCAAAAGAAAAAGAAAAACTAGAATTTCAATACAAGCAAAATTTAGAAAATTTAGAAAAAAAATTCAATGAAAACTTAAAAAATCAAAATCAAAGCCTTTTAAATCAAAATAAAATTATGCTCAATGATGATATTAAAAAGCTTTTAGAAGAAATTTTCATTCCTGTTAAAAAGAGCGTCAAAGAATACAACGAAAAACTCATTCAAAATGAAATTTCACTCAAAACCAGCATAGAAAATATGTTTAAATTCAGCCAAAATATAGGACAAAATGCCGATAAATTAGCTAAAATTTTAAAGGGAGATAAAAAAATCAGAGGAAATTTTGCTGAACTTCAGCTGAAAAATGTGCTTGAAAATAGCGGTTTGATAGAAAATGAACAATACAAACTTCAAGTGGCTTTTAAGCAAGATGAAAAAACCTACATAGCCGATGCTATTGTGTTTTTAGACTCTAAAAAAAGCATAGTCATCGATGCAAAATTTTCTTTGCCAAATGATTTTAGCTTTGAGGAGCTTAGCGAAACGCTTTGCAAAGAACTCGCTTTTAATCTCAAAGCAAGGATTGATGAGTTAGCTAAAAAACCCTATGCGAATTTTGATTCTCATACTTATGATTTCATCTTGCTTTTTATCCCCTATCAAAATATTTTGGATTTGATTTTGAGCGTGGATTTAGAAATTTATCAATACGCTTATAAAAAAAAGATTTATCTTACAACTCCAAATACCCTATTTATGGCACTAAACACGATAAATATTTCTTGGAGGCAGGTTAAGGGCAATGAAAATATTCTTAAAGCTTTTGAAGAATTAGGAAGATTTTATGATAAATTTACAGGAGTGCTTGAAGATTTTGAAAATATTAAAAAAAGTCTTTTAAATCTTGAAAATCATATCGATAAAATGGAAAATAAACTCATCACAGGTAGAGGAAATCTTAGTTTGAAATTTGAGAATCTTAAATATTTGGGAGCAAAAACAAGCAAAAACATTCCTATAGAATTCAATAAAGAAGATACAGAAAGGCTCAAGCAATGAAAGCGGTTTTTAAAGACATTAAAGAACTCGAGCAAAGAGCGATTGATTTGGGTTTGGATGAGATTTTACTGATGGAAAATGCAGGATATGAACTTGCAAGAATCATTGAAAAAAAGATAAAAAAACGCAAAAAAGCTCGTATTTTGTTTTTATTAGGTGGGGGAAATAACGCAGCTGATGCCCTTGTTGCAGCAAGACATTTAAAGCAAAAATATTTTAAAAATATCAATTTATTTTGTGTCAATGAAGGATTTAAAAAAAGCCCTTTATTTTTAAAACAAGCGGAAATTTTAAAAAAACTTGATTTTAAATTTTTGTTTAAAGAGCCTGATTTTAAGGAATTTGATTGTATAGTTGATGCAATTTTTGGAAGTGGGTTTAATAAAAAATTAGATCAAAAAACCTCCGCCATAATTCAAAAAGCTAATCTCTCAAAAGCCTTTAAAATTTCTTGTGATATTCCTAGTGCTTTGGGGCAAAAGCTTTGTTTTAAGGCGGATTTGACGCTTTGTATGGGTGCTTTGAAAGAACTTTTGCTTGAAGATTTTGCTAAGGAATTTGTCGGTGAGATTAAACTTGCTCACTTAGGGCTAACTCACAAAAAATTTGCCCCGCATTCTAAGACTTTCTTGCTTGAGAAGAAAGATTTAAAAATGATTGAACGTAGAATCGATTCTCATAAAGGAAGTTGCGGTCATATTTATATCGTTGCAAGTGCAAGTGCTGGGACTTTAGCAGGGCTTGGAGCTTTAAATTTTGGAGGCGGACTTGTTTCTTTGCTGAATGATAAAAGTTTCTCCCCTCTTTTAATGCTTAAAAATGAAATTCATACAGAAGCTGACGCTATTGCCTTAGGAATGGGACTTGAAAATTTAGAACTTTTAAAAGATAAAAGGCTTTTAAAAATTCCCCTTGTTTTGGATGCAAATTGTTTTTCAAGCAAAGAAATTCTTAGACACTTAAAGCGTAAAGATGTGGTTTTAACCCCACATCCTAAAGAATTTTCAAGGCTTTTAAAATTATGCTTTGATGAAGAAATTAGCGTGAATGAAATTCAAAAAAATCGTTTCTTTTATGCAAAAAAATTTGCAAAGGCTTTTCAATGCGTTTTGCTTTTAAAGGGTGCAAATCCTATTGTGATTCAAGATGAGGAAATTTTTGTGGTAAATTGTGGCAATCAAGCCTTAGCAAAAGGCGGAAGTGGCGATGTTTTAAGCGGAATGATAGCTGCACTTTTAGGGGCTGGTTTTAAAGCCTTAGATGCGGCTAAAAACGCAACTTTAGCCCATGCTTTGGTTGCGAAAAAATACAAATTTAACAAAAACAGCTTTGATGCACTCAAACTTATTAAAGGATTAAAATGCTTGTAAAACTTGCTGTGCTTTTTAGTGGAAATGGTAGCAATCTTGAAAATCTCTTAAAAACACTCCATCAAAAAAGTTTTAATGGGGTAAAATTTGAAATTGTGCTTTGTTTGTGCAATAAAAAACATGCCTTTGGCATACAAAGAGCTAAGAAATATGGGTTTGAAACAAAGATTATTGAGCATAATCATTTTGCGACTCGAGAGGAGTTTGATAGCCTTCTTGTGAGTGAGATTAAAAAAAGTGGAGCGGATTTGACGATTTTAGCGGGTTTTATGCGAATTTTAAGTCCTATTTTTACACAAAATATCAGTGCAATCAATGTGCATCCTTCTTTGCTTCCACTTTTTAAGGGTGCAAATGCGATAAAAGAAAGCTTTCAAAGCGATATGAAAATTGCCGGAGTGAGCGTGCATTGGGTCAGTGATGAACTTGATGGCGGAAAAATCATTGCTCAAAAGGCTTTTGAAAAGGGAACATTAACTTATGAGGAATTTGAAAGCAAAATTCATACTCTTGAATATGAGCTTTTGCCTCAAAGTATTATCGGACTTTTTTCAGACACTTCGCGTTATGATTTAAAACCTATGTTAAAAAATACCTAATTAGGTATTTAAATATATATTTTTGAAAATTTGAAGCTAAGTGTATGATTGAATTATTTTTTAAATTTATTTTATTGAAATTTTTAAATTTACACTCTATCAACCGGACTACCCTAAAGACTTTTAAATCTTTATCGAACTTCAAATAACAGAACTAAAGCAAAAATCTAAACCAAATTTTAAAAAATGTTATAAAGAAATTATACTTTATATAATTTCTTTTAAAATTTAAATTGATTAAAGTTTAAAAATCACTCGTTTAATCTGTCTCTAAATTGATACCACGATCGAGTATATAATTTGCAGCTAAATCCAAAAATTTCGAACGATTGCTTACTTTTTCTCCGATTCTTTTTAAAGTGTTTTGACGCATTAAAATCATCACTTTAACCTTCTTTTCTTTCAAAATCGGCTCTTTGATTTCTACATTATTTTTTAAACATTGTTCTATGAATTCCTTAAAAGCCTTTTTAAGTTCGGTTATGGCTTTGACTTCACTTTTACCAATTCCTGTAATTTTTGGATATTCTTTGTAAAATGCAACAAATTCTTCTTCGTTGTATTTACTTTTTTCTATCTTTTGCACAATCATCTTGTAGGGTAAAGAGGTGTAATATTTTTGTCCTTTTTTCATTTTTTCTCCTTAAAAAGTATGGGGTAACATATATATTTGTTTTAAATTAGTTTAATATATATTTACTTAATATATACTTAAAGATATATTTAAATAAATTCAATTTGTTTAAATTTTGAGAAGATTTAATCTTAATTTTTGGTATCATATTCTTTATTTTAAGACTTTTATACAAATTTGAGTTTTTAAAATGATTTAGCTTAAGACTTATTTTTTCAAAAAATATCGCTTTAGATTTTAAATAGATATAGAATAAAATTTAAATATAAAAAATTATATCTTTAAAAATTTTCTGTAAATTTTTTATATTCTTCGTAAAAATTGAGATTTAAGAAGGCTTTTTCATCTTCAAATTCGACAAATTGAGTTTTAACCATGCTGAATAAAATACCGATTTTTTGTTCGTTTTTTTCAAGCAATTCTTTGCAAATTGGAGCTAAAGAGCTATGATAAAAGCCACACAAAGAATGCTTGTGATTTTGAGTTTTAGCGATGATGATTTTAAAATCCTTGTTTAAAAATTCAGCCATTTTTGAAAGCTCATTTTCACTCAAACAAGGACTATCCACTGCGATGATAAAGACAAATTGATTGTCAAAATGCCTAAGGATAGAATAAAGTGCCAACATAGGCGAGTGAATTTTATAATGTTCATCATCTTTAATCAAAGCAAATTCACCATTCCATTTGTCTTTTTTTGTGCTGATAAAAATTTGCTTAAAGAAAGGAGAGAATTTTTGAACCTGAAAATGAGTTAAACTTTGAGAACCCAAAGGCAAAATGCTTTTATCCTGTCCCATGCGAGAGGATTTGCCCCCGCATAAAATCACGCAATTTAATTTTAAAAGCTCTTTCATAAATTTACCTTAAAAAATTATCGAAAATTTTAGCATAAAATTTGCAAAAAATATCTTATAATTTAAAAATGAAATATAAAGAACTTTTGCAGATTAAAGATTTTTTCAGCGTTTTTAAAAAGGTTGATTTTATCAAACGCATCGATGATAATGTTTTAGAAATAAGTCTTGATAAACAAAAATTTATTTTTGATTTAAACCGCAATCAAAGTGCTATTTATACTGCAAATCTTCAAAGTAAAGAATACAACGCTCCTTTTGATTTTATGCTTAAAAAATACTTTAGCAATGCTTTTTTAAAAAAAGTTGTGGTGCTAGAAAACAACCGCGTTTTGCGTTTTTTTGTAACAGCTCTAAGGGCTTATAAGAGTTTTGAAAGTGTTATTGATTTTGAATTTACGGGAAAAAATACTAATGTCATCCTTACAGATTCTAAGGGTGTCATCATCGAGGCTTTAAGGCATATGGATAAAAATTATAGAATCATAAAACCCCATCAAAATTTAACAGCTTTAAAACCCTATAAAATGGACGAAGAATTTAAAGAAATTTTAGATTTTCAATCTTATTTTGAGAAAAAATTTAAAGAATTGTATGAAAAAAAACTTCAAGATTGTAAAAAAACAAAACTCTCTCAAATGCATAAAAGAATTCAAAAGCTTCAAATTCTTTTATCGCATTTAGAAGATGAAAAAAATCTGCTTATCGATGCTACAAATTTAAGTCAAAAAGCAGACCTTTTGTTTGCAAATTTAAGTCATTTAAGAGATTATCAAAGAGAATTTAAACTCAAAGATTTTCAAGGCGAAGAAATAGAATTTAAACTCATTTTAAGTCCAAAACAGAGTGCAAATGATTTTTACAAACAGGCTAAAAAACTCAAACAAAAAGCCAAAAATATGCATATTCAAAGGCAAAATTTAGAGGATAAATTAGAATTTTATAGGCATTTAGAGAAGCTTTTAAAGCAGAGTGAAAGTATTTTTGAGCTTGAAATTTTACTCCCTAAAAAAGATAAAAATTCATATAAAAAAGATGATGAAAATCATTTAGGCATAGAAAATTTTTATTTTAAGGATTTTAAAATCAGTATAGGAAAAAATCAAAAAGGCAATGAAAATTTACTCAAAAAGGCTAAAAAAAACGATATTTGGTTGCATATTAAAGAACTTCCAAGTGCTCACACTCTTATTTGCTCAAATAAACAAAAAATCAGCGAAGAAGTGATACAATTTGCTGCAAAACTTTGTGTGAATTTTTCAAATTTAAAGCAAGGTGCTTATTTGGTCGATTATACGACTAGAAATTTTGTAAAGGTGAAACAAAAGGCGTTTGTAGAATATACAAATTTTAAAAGTGTTAAAATTTTAAAGGATTAAATATGCCGGTTAGCCCATTAGGAAATGTGAATTTTGTCAATCAAAATGTTTCTTATCAATCCACACAAGTGAGCAATGAAGTTGCTAAAGAAGGTTTTGCAACTTTGATGAATATGGCTGAATTCAATGAAAAAGAAAAAGCAGCTGCAAAACTTGAAAAAGTCAATGAGTCTTTGGAAGTGCAAGAAGAAATCAAAGAAAAAAGCGAAGAGGAAAAGAGAAAAAAAGAAGAAAGACAGGCTAAAAAAGAGCAAACAGAAGAGGAAAAAGAAAATTCACAAACAGAAGAAAACAACGAGATAAAAGAGAGTATTCATCGTTTGGATATGAGTATTTAAAGGAGAAAAATGTTTAACGCAACGAGAATTTTTTGGGGTTTGGGCATAGTTTTAGCGGTCATTCTTATGGCTTTAATTGATAAATTTTTTATCAATTTTATCGTTTTTGCAGCTTTATTTTATGTCGCTTTTGAAGAGGCTAAAAAGCTTTTTAAGCTCGAAAATGAGTCCATTATCCCTCTAGTCCTTGCTTTTTTAATAGGAACTTTTAGCAAAGAAGCCTTGCTTTGCGGAATTTTAGCCTTGCTTTTAATGTTGGGCTTTTTAGTGTATAAAAAAGCTCAAAATTTAAATCCTGCTTTGCTTTATTTGTATCCTAGTTTGCCTTTATTTGCACTTTGGCAATTGTATTTAGACAACGGAATGTTTGCGGTGTTTTGGCTCATCATCATCGTTGCAGCTTGTGATAGCGGAGCCTATTTTATCGGAAAATTTATGGGCAAAACTCCTTTTTCTCAAACAAGTCCAAATAAAACTTTAGAAGGCGTTATAGGCGGAGTGATTTTAGCTGTTATTTTAGGAAGCATTGTGGGGCTTTTTGTGTATGATTTTTGGTTATGTTTCTTTTGCTCTTTTGCGGTTGCGATTTTTGCAGTGATTGGGGATTTGCTTGAGAGTTATTTTAAAAGACAAGCTGGGGTTAAAGACAGCGGCAATCTCATACCCGGACACGGCGGAATCTTAGATAGAATCGATGCACTACTCATCGCTACTTTTGCAATGGTTACATTTTTATGATAGTTTTTGGAAGCACAGGAAGCATAGGGGTCAATGCTTTAGCCCTTGCTGCCACTAAAAATATGAAAATTTCAGCCCTTGCTTGCGGTGAAAACATCAAGCTTTTAAACGAGCAAATCGAACGCTTTAAGCCCGAATTTGTTTGCATTAAAAATCATAAAGACAAATCTTTAGTCAAACATAAAAGAGTCTTTGTGGGACAAGAGGGATTAGAAAAAATTTTAAAAGAATGTGAAGATGAGCTTTTTCTTAATGCCATCGTTGGTTTTGCAGGACTTAGAAGTTCTTTAAAGGCTAAAGAATGCCATAAAAACATAGCCTTAGCTAATAAAGAAAGCCTTGTTGTCGCGGGAGAATTTTTAAAAGGAGCTAAAATCATTCCTATAGATAGCGAACACTCGGCTTTGAAATTCTTGCTTCAAAAGCATAAAAATGTTAAAAAGCTTTACATCACAGCAAGTGGCGGGGCTTTTTGGAAAAGCAAGATTAAAGATTTGCAAAAGGTCAGTGCTAAAGATGCTTTAAAGCACCCTACTTGGGAAATGGGGGCTAAGATTACAATCGATAGTGCAACTATGGCAAATAAGCTTTTTGAGATTATAGAGGCTTATCATCTTTACGGCTTTAAAGACATTGACGCATTAATCGAACCAAAATCAATCATTCACGCTTTATGCGAATTTAAAAATGGTTCCAGCACAGCGTATTTTTCCTATGCTGATATGAAATTAGCCATTTCTCAAGCTATTTTTAAAAAACACAATACAAAAATTCTTGAATATATAGACTTTGTTAAACTTTCTGGTTTAAAATTCTATAGAGTTAATGAGAGAAAGTATCCTATTTTTAAACTCAAAAATGAGCTTTTAAATTATCCTAGTTTGGGTGTTTTAATCAATGCAGCCAATGAGGTTTTAGTCTATAAATTTTTAAAAGGAAAATGCGGATTTTTGGATATTTCTAAAGGAATTTTTAAGGTGCTTAACCATTTTGGAATACCAAAACTTGATAATATTTTAGCGGTATTTGAGTATGATACCAAAGTTAGAGAGTATTTAAGATGAGATATATAGTAGTTTTTTGGATTTTTTTATGTAGCATGTTTGCTTTTGAGCTTGATTTTAGCGTTGGTGAAAATGGTAAAAGTTTAGATGATAATAATACGGTTTTAATCTTTGGTGGAATTCAAGGTGATGAGCCCGGTGGCTTTCATGCTGCGAGTTTATTGTTGAGTGATTATAATATTACTAAAGGAAAAATCATCGTCGCACCTAATTTAGCCTTTGATAGCATCATTAAAAGAAGTCGTGGAACTAATGGGGATTTAAACCGAAAATTTGCAAACATTAGTCCTAAGGATCCTGATTTTAAAACCATACAACGTATTAAAGAATTAATTTTAAAGCCGGAAGTGAGTATGGTTATTAATTTGCACGATGGTTGGGGTTTTTATCGTCCTACTTATGAAGATGCCCTTAAAAATCCTAATCGTTGGGGAAATTCAAGTGTGATTGATACAAGTGAGATTAATGCAAGTAAATATAAAGACCTTGAAAATATAGCCAATACAACTATAGATAGTGTCAATGCCTCCTTAACCAATCCTAAGCACGAATATCATCTTAAAAACACCAAAACCGAAGAGCTTAAAGATACAGAAATGCTCAAGGCTTTAACTTATTTTGCCATTTCAAATAATAAAGCAGCCTTTGCCAATGAATCGAGTAAAAATTTGCCTGTGCATTTAAGGGTGTATTATCATCTTTTGGCAGTGGAAAATTATCTCAAAACTGCTGGAATCGAATTTACAAGAAGCTTTGAACTCACTCCCGAAGGTGTGAAAAAAGTCATCAATCGCGAACTTGAAATCAAACTTTTTGATAATAAAATTCTACTTTTTCTTAATAGCCCAAGAAATGTTATAAGATATGTGCCTTTTCCTATTAATAAAGAATTAAATTATAATACAAGCAATGAACTCACAGTGGTTATAGGAGATAAAGATTCTTTCTTTGTGCAATATGGCAATAATTTTCAAGCAAGAATTTATCCTGAATACTTTGAATTCAGCGATGCCTTTAATGAAGTGGATATAGAGCTTGATGAAAATCGCACTTCTGTGCCTTTTGGGACTAAGGTTAAGGTTAAAAAAAGCTTTCTTATCCCAAAAATTCAAAATGCGAGAGTGAATATCATAGGCTTTAATCATTCTAAAGATGAAAGCAATATTTTAGTGAGCAAAAAAGATATGCAAAAGCAGTATTCTTTAGACATGTCGGGTAAAATTTATCGTGTGGAATTTTATGAGTTAAAAGGAGCGGATTTGCCTCAACTTTTAGAATATGATAGCGGAAGTAAGATTATAACAAATGCTCCGGATTTAGACGAAAAAGATATAATAACGGCAAATTCAAAGGATAAATTTCTAGGCTCAATCCTCGTTGAATTTGAATGAAAAATCTTATTTTAGGCATTGAAAGCTCTTGTGATGATAGCAGTATCGCTATCATCGATAAAGATAATTTCAGCTGTGTTTTTGACAAAAAAATTTCTCAAGATGAATCACACTCTGTTTTTGGTGGAGTCGTGCCTGAACTTGCTGCCAGACTTCATAGTACAGCTTTAACAAAGATTTTAGAACAATGCAAAGAGTATTTTCCTAAACTTTGTGCTATAGCTGTAACAAATGAACCCGGTTTGAGTGTGAGTTTATTGAGTGGAATTTCTATGGCAAAAATTTTAGCCTTAGCTTTGAATGTGCCTCTTATAGCTGTCAATCATCTTAAGGGACATATTTATTCTCTTTTTTTGAATGAAAAAATTTGCCTTGATATGGGAATTTTGCTTGTTAGTGGTGGGCATACTATGGTTTTAAAGATTGACAATAGGGGTTTTTTAAAAATTCTAGCAAAAACTTATGATGATAGTTTTGGCGAGAGCTTTGACAAACTTGCAAAAATGATGAATTTAGGCTATCCGGGTGGAGAAAAAATCGAAAATTTAGCCTTGAAAGCCAAAGAAAAAAAAATCAAATTTTCTGTTCCTATGAAGCATTCTAAAGAACTCAATTACAGCTTTTCAGGGCTTAAAAATCAAGCAAGACTTGAAATTTTAAAATATGAAAAATTAGATGAGAATTTAAAAAGTGAAATTGCCTATGCCTTTGAAAATGCGGCTTGTGAGCATATTTTAGATAAACTTGAAAAAATTTTCAAACAAGAAAAATTTAAAATTTTTGGTGTGGTTGGAGGAGCAAGTGCGAATCTTAATTTACGCAAAAGACTTCAAAATTTATGCGAAAAGAATGAATGCGTGTTAAAACTTGCCCCGTTAAAATACTGTGCGGATAATGCTTTGATGATTGCAAGAGCGGGGGTGGATTGTTTTGAAAGAAGGGAATTTGTCCGCATAGAAGATGAAATTCTAAGCCCTAAAAATAAAAATTTCATAAGGATTTAAAGATGAAAAAAGCTTTTACGATTTTAGAACTTGTATTCGTGATTATCATATTAGGCATTTTAGCAGCCATTGCCCTGCCTCAATTTGGTTCAAGCAAAGACGAAGCTGAAATCAGTAAAAGCTTAAACAATCTTAGAACCTTAGTCAATGATATTAACATTTATGCTTTGAAAAACGATGCTTTAAATTCTATAAAAATAATGAGCAATGTGAGTGGGGTTGCAAATGTTAATCCAAACAATGCTAATATACAAGCAGGTTTTAAAGTGGGCGATGATGAGGAGTGTGTTAAGCTTGTTTTTATACACAAGGCTGATTTTGTTATGATGGGAATTTCAAGCAATGATAATGTAAAAAATGCCCTTGAAACCATCGCAAATGGTGGAGATAAAGAGCTTTTGGATAGGATTGATTTTACAAGCACTTCGCACAATAAAAGCTGTGTGGCTTTGAGTAAAAAAGAAAATTTCAAAGCCTTAGCGAGTAAAATTTATGTCTTATTAGGAGCTTTACCATGATTGTCAATCAAACTTATGAGATTGATTCTTGTGATGATGTTGAACTTGAACTCAAAAGAGAATCTAAACTTGAATTCAGACTTTGTTTTGATGATGAAAAAGTTATAGAAGCTTTGTTTTTCATCATACCCGGACTTGGAGGGGACGCAGATTCAAATTATAGAGAACATCTAGCTTCTTTTGTGGCTGAAAATTTCAATGTGGCTGTGGTGAGTGTGAATTATCATTGTATAGGCAATCGCCCTCAAACAGGAGCAAAGGCTTATTTTGATGAGATTGACAGACTCATTTTAGAAGAATCGTGTAAAACACTGGGTATAAAACTTCCTTTTGATGTTTCAAACATTCGCATTCAATTTCCAAAAACTTCATCAGCTTTTAATCTCAAAGAATTCTCAAAAGAATTTCATTTCATCAATGAAGTCTTAGAAGCAAAAATAAAGAAAAAAGAGCTCTTTGAAAATTTTGAATTAAAGACTCATCTTACTTTTGAGCCCACCAAAAACGAATATCAAAATTTTGGCATTATGCAAGCACAGGATTTAATCAATGCTCTGCTTTATATCAAAGCTAATCCACCCTTTAGTCTAGGGGGGGGGGATTTGCGTGTGATTATGCTAGGAAGCTCACACGGAGGATATTTAGCTCATTTAACTGCTAAGATTGCACCCTATCTCGTTGATGCTGTGATTGATAATTCTTCTTATGCGAAAATTCTTTGGAGACTTGTAGGTTTTGGAAAGGAGATTGATTTTATAAAATATGCTGAATGTTCTATAGGAATTTCTCCACACATCATCGCTTTCTTTTCATCTAAAACCCTTTGGACAAGCAATCAACATTCTAAGAATTTCTTTTCTCCTACAAGAAGGCAAATCAGAAATATTTTAGAACCTCATCATCTTAAAATTCAAAGCAAATATCCTAAGCCCTATTATGTCAGCTATCATTCTTTATATGATACAATCATAGCACCACCACAAGAAAAAGCTGAACTCTATAAAATCTTAAAAGATTTAAATTTCAATGCAAGATTAAGAATGATTTGTTCTGCTGATGAAATTGATGGGAAATTTATAAAAAATTTAAGTCATGGAATGGGAATGAGTCTAAAGACTTTGATTTTAAAAGAATTGCCCTTAATGCTTGAAAATTTAAAACAAAATCCTAAACAACAATGGGACAATACAAGCATTAGCTATCCTTGTGAAGATACAATCTATCATTTTAGTCAAAAAGAAGCTAAGATAGTTTTAGAATGCGAGGAGTTAAAATCGTAAAATTAAAGATTTTTAAAATTTAATTCTCATTTTATAATTATTCTGTTTTTAAAGAGTGTTGATGTTTTAGAAAGTTTGATTTTACTGAATATTTACTTTAATTATATTTAATTATAAAAATCAAAGGAGTTAAGTTGAAAATAAATCATCAAGCTATAGCACAAAAGACCAAAGAATCAATAAATTCTATATATAAAGAAATTGAAGCATTCGGTAGTTTTAAATATCAATACAAACAGCTAAAAAACTTTAGAAAAGATTTGAGAAAATTTTATCGTCAGACTTTTTTGAATAAGATTTTCTCTTATAAAGTTACTAAAATTTCAAGCGGAGACAACTTGGATCATCATTGTATAGGTTATTTTGCACCTCTTTCATTCAAAAGAAGGTCTTGGGGGGGGGATTTGCGATGTGCAGTTGAGCACATTGCTTATTTAAGCAAAGCCTTATGGCAACATAAAACCCGTTTGATTTATGTTGCTTTGCCGTGTAAAAAAACAATTTACCCAGAATTAATAAGTTCTTCTTTCAGACAAGGTGCAACGACCGCTCCACAATGGCGAAAAATGGTTTTAGAGCTTTTGCAAAAAGATGTGGAAGTGATTGATATGTTTCCTCATTTTATGCAAAATAAAAATACAAATCATCTTTTTGATTTTGAACATTTTATTTCTTATGAAGGAGCGAAATTAACGGCAAAAGTGATTGCTGATTATCTCAAAGAAACAAGCTTTTTTGAAACAAAAACAAATTCTCAATTTGAGTTGGTAGAGAAATTAAAAAATAGGTCAAATAGACTTTATAGAGTCAATTTTGTATTTAAAGACGAGAAGCCTTATATCCCTTATAACGAAAATTTATCAAATATTTGTATTTTTGGAAATTGCAATCTTCAAGCTTTTCATAAAGAAGGAGCAGGAATAGTTGCTAATCTTGCATATCAAATGAATCAAGAAATTGATTATATAGGACGCAAACTCATTTTTGCAGCAACCACAGAAAAATTTGACAAACAAGCCTATGAGCAGTGTTGCAAAAGAGATATTGCAATTTGCATTAGTTTTCCTTCGGGTTCATTTGTGCGAACCTCTGCTAAAAGAAATGTATCCATTGTATCCGTCTTAAAAGAGCTTTTGAAAAATAAAAGTATATATGGAAAATGGAGTGATATAAATTTATCATAAAAATAAAAGTTTTATTTGTAAAGAATTTATAAAATTTAAATTGACAAAAATAAGTAAATTAATTTTTTAGAATTTAGAAAACTTGACTTTCTTTTAATTTTATGATACTATATAAACTTTATTTTTTCTCGGGGTGTAGCGCAGTCTGGTTAGCGCACCTGGTTTGGGACCAGGGGGCCGAAAGTTCGAATCTTTTCACCCCGACCATTTTTTTAAAAATGGTGAGTGTAGCTCAGTCGGTTAGAGCATCAGATTGTGGTCCTGAGGGTCGTGGGTTCAATTCCCATCACTCACCCCAACGAGCGCTCGTAGCTCAACTGGATAGAGCGACAGACTTCGGATCTGTAGGTTATGGGTTCGATTCCTATCGGGCGCACCACCAAACTATGCGCTCATAGCTCAGCTGGATAGAGCAACGGCCTTCTAAGCCGTAGGTCAGAGGTTCGAATCCTCTTGAGCGTACCATAGCGGATGTGGTGAAATTGGCAGACACGCCAGACTTAGGATCTGGTGCAGTAATGCGTGAAGGTTCAAGTCCTTTCATCCGCACCACAATAACTACATATTTATATTTTTCTTAGATTTATTGTTTTTTAATACATTCAAGCATAAATTTCTTATTAATTCTAAATTTAAAGCAAATGAGAAATAAATAGCCATTGTAAGCAGACAGATTGTTTATAATTTATCTTTTGCCTTTTTCATTTTTAAATATTACGATAACACTCACTTTTGTTTTATAAACCTTTTATTTATATTTTGCAATACGGCAAATAGCAAAGGAAAATCAAAAAATTTTGACAATATTTTATTTGTTTTAACAAATCAACAAAAACTTAGCTATAAAATATTAGTTTGGTATTTTTAAGCAAATGTGCTATTAGGTAGTTAGAATTTAGTGAAATTTGTGTATTTGATATTTTAAGGAATTTATTATATATTTTCTTACAATCTAAGATAAATCTTTACGATATATAATGAACTTAAGCTATGAAAAAATATTTTGGAGTAAATATTTATGAGTGCTTTTTAAAATTGTTTTTAAAATATACAACCTAAATTTAATTTTTAAGTTGTATAATGCTCGTTTTTATGTTTTATAAAATTTTTACGAGTGTTTATTGTCAATCTAAAATTATTTTAAAGATGAGAAATTTGACACAGAATTTTTGAAAAATTATTTTTTATAATGATAAAACTTGGAATACTTTTTGCTTTATATCTCGTTAAGTTTTATATTTTAAAAGGGAGAAAAAATGCTAATCAATCCATTTAAATCAAAAGAACTCGTTGTTGGTGCTTTAGCGGGTAGAAATTTGAGGAGTCAAATGATTAGCTCAAATCTTGCAAATGTTGATACTCCTTTTTATAAAGCAAGAGATATAGAATTTGAAACAGCACTCGTAAATCGTGCAGATGAAATTTTCAAAACAAAAAATAAAAAAGAACTAGAGCTCGCTATAACAAATGAAGAGCATCAAAAACCTTGGAAATTCCCAGACCCAAATAAATCAACAATTTATCTAAGAGATGGGCATCTAGCAAGAAATGATGCAAACACTGTTGATTTAGATGTTGAAACTTCAGAAATGAGTAAGAATGCTATGATGATTACGGCTCTTGATGGAGTTTTAAGAAGACAAGGAAATATTTTTACTTCTATAATTGATGCAAGCTCTAAATTAAGTTAAAGGTAAAATATGGCATACTTAAGCGATTTTGATATTAGCGGATATGGATTAAGTGCTCAACGTTTTAGAATGAATGTCATAAGTTCAAACATAGCTAATGCTAATACAACAAGGACAGCCGAAGGCGGACCTTATAGAAGAAGAGAAGTGATTTTTAAAGCGAAAGATTTTGACCAGCTCGCAAATAATTTCAAAACAAAAGATTTTGATAAACTTTTGAATGAGCAAATCAATAAGGACAATAATTTCTTAGAATATGAAAATCCACTCAACGATCCTTCTTCTCCTAGATACGCTAAGCCGGCTATTATGGGCGTAGTTGTGGATAAAGTGGTTCGCGATGATAAAGAATTTCGTATGAAATATGAACCCTCACACCCCGATGCAAATGCAGAAGGTTATGTGGCATATCCTAATATAAATCCGGTCATTGAAATGGCTGATTTAATTGAAGCAACAAGGGCTTATCAAGCAAATGTAAGTGCTTTTACAAGCACGAAGGCTATTGCTCAAAGTGCGATTGAATTATTAAGAGGATAAATAAAATGAATAATATTAACGATTTAAAACAGCTTAATAATGTAGCTCATACAAGCACCACTCAAAATAAAAGTGAAAATTCTAGTATAGGCGAGGAATTCTCAAAACTTCTTAAGAATTCCATAGAGGATCTTAATAAAGCTCAAGTTGAAGGTGAAGCCGCGATGACAGATATAGCTACAGGAGAGGTTAAGGATTTGCATCAAGCAGCCATTGCAATCACTAAGGCTGAAAGCAGTATGAGATTTATGCTTGAAGTGCGAAATAAAGCGATCAATGCTTATAAAGAAATCACAAGAACACAAATTTAAACCTTGATGCAAGAGGCTAAAAAAAACAAGGTTTCAAAGGTTGCCTTTGCTTTTTGCATGGCACTTTTGTTTATGATTATTTTTCTTGTATCAACTTTCTTTTTAACTTCTAAAAGATTGATTCCAAATACTGAAAAAGACCAATATTCTTTAGCTTTAAGGGGAAGTATCATCACTAAGGATAATTTCACCATTTCAAACTCAAGACAAATTTATCGTGCTGAAATTGATCTTAGAAGTATAAATAAGGATAAACTTGATTTTTTCCTAAAACTTTTTCAAATTTATAGCGGTATTGATGATAAACAATTAGAAGATATAAAAAAAAGAATGAGAGAGCAAAAAAAGAAAAATTATAACTTCATTCTTTTACAAAATTTAAATTCCAAACAAGCAAGTCATTTAAAAGATTTATCTAAGAAACTCTATGCTCAAGGTTTTTTCAAGGCTTTCACAAATAGCAACAATCGCGTTGAAACGCGAGGGCTTAGCATCATAGAGCATCAAGAAGATAGAAACTATATGTCTCATGATACATTAACTCCTGTTATAGGTTATACGAAAGGGATTTTAGACAAAGAACACAATATCCTTAAAAATGTGGGTGTTAAAGGACTTGAAAAATATTACGATGAATGCCTCAATCCCTTGCAAGATGAGAAAATTCAAGGACTTAAAGATATAGGTGGAAATATCATTTTAAATTTAAATTCTTTAAGACAAAGCAAAGTCAATGGTTGTGATTTATATCTTAATATCTCTTTAAAACTTCAAAAAACCATAGAAAATGCGATAGATGAACGTAATGAAGACCTAAAAGCCAATGAAATTCTCGTAGCTGTTATGGAAAGCAAAACGGGCAAAATTTTAGCCCTAGCAAGCTCAAGAAGATATGACCCGCAAAATCGCAGCAAAGATCTTTCCTTGCTCAATGCAAGTGTTATAGAATACGGATACGAAGCAGGCTCTGTAATCAAACCTTTTATTTTCACCACCGCTTTAAGGCTTGGAAAAATTAATGTAAATGAAGTTGTCAATACTTATTCTGGACAATACAAGCTTGGAAAATTCATCATTCAAGATAACCATAAACTTGATAAAATGACTATGGCGGAAGTGATTGTGTATTCTTCAAATATAGGAATGATACAAATTGCTAAAAGGCTTAAGAATTTAGAAATCATTTCTGGTCTTAAAATCTTTAAATTTGGTGAAAAAAGCGGAGTGGATTTACCCTATGAACAAAAAGGAGAACTTCCTCATTCAAACAAATTAAGGGATATAGAAAAATCTGTTTTAAGCTATGGATACGGGCTTAAAACCACCTTTATGCAACTTCTTGCAGCCTATAATGTTTTTAATAATGATGGTGTTTATATCACCCCAAGAATTGCTGAAAAATTTTATCAAAATGGGCATTTTGAACAGCTTGATGAAGATATTAAAAAAGAAAAAATTCTTTCAAGTGAAGCAGCAAATACAATGAAAAAAATTCTTATTGATGTGATAGAAAAAGGCACAGGAAAAAAAGCCTTAACCAAAGGCATTGTTTTAGGGGGAAAAACAGGAACTGCGAGAATTGCGGAAAAGCAAGGCTATACAGCCAATCGCTACAATGCGTCTTTTTTTGGTTTTGCAAATGATGCAAAACATTCTTATACCATAGGAGTTTTGGTAAGAAATCCAACAAAACCCTATAGTTATTATGCGGCACAAAGTGCTTTACCTATGTTTAAAGATGTGGTGGATATTTTAATCGATGAGGATTTTTTACAACCTATGCAAGAGTCTTAAATTCTTTTTATGATAAAGAAAAAGATAAATTTATAATAGGGTTTAGGGGGACAGAGTGAGAGCACTAAAATTTTTATATATTGTTTGGATGGTATTTTGGATAATTGGACATGTAATTTTTTTGCCTACAGCACATGGATTTGATAATATGGGTTTTACAGATTTTTTCATACTTGCTTTACAATTTGTAGCTATAATTTGTTTGCCCCCATTATTTATTTTTAATATCGCATATTTTGTGATAAAAAAAGAAAGAAAATATATTATAAATGCATTATGGATATTATTATATTATCCTGTAGCTTTTATTATTTTTTTAATAATTGTTCGTTCAAGTTTTTAGGTGACTAAATGAAAACTCAAATTAATAATTTAAAAGATTATGCAGAACTAGCCCAAGCTAGTTATTTTTATTTTAATTTTTTAAATACTAGAAATATATTTGAGTTAGATTCTAATCAAGAAAAAATTCAAGATAAAAATTCTCTTAGAGGCTATAGAGAAATAAAAGTAAATTTAGAACATGTTGTAAGTCAAAAATATAAAGATAAAGAAGTATTGATTGATTTAAGACAAGATGATGCTTGGCAATCAAAAATGTTAAATTTCTTTGATGAAAAAACAAATTTTGATAAACTCAACGGAGAATTTAGTGAAATCCAAGCACAAAACTTTGCAAAACGCTATACAATCAAATTTCACCAGCCTAATACTTTTAGTGGTTTTTCTGCTACTTTGTTTGAAGATACTAAGGATAATAATCAAAAGATTATAGTCATACGAGGAACAGAGCCTAAGGAAGCTAAATAATGAAAAAGTTTCTTACGCCTAAAAAGATTATCTTAACTTTTATTGTATGTAGTGGAATCTATTTTATAGGTATTCCTCTTGGCTTTGTGCCATTTTGGTGGATACAACCTAATTATTGGGAGTTTAGGAAACTATGCAAGATTAATGATTTACCAAATGGTGAGGAAAAATACAATAAAATTTTGGGATATTTTGGATTAAAACTGGGGGATAAATATGTCTTTCTTAAAAACACAACATACAAAGATAGTATAGTGTTGCGTGCTTATACAGACTTAAAAGACAATAATAATAAAATTTTTTCTATAGATAATATCACTAATATTGAATTTTCTCCGAGTTGGATTGTCTATTATCCTCAAGTATTTGGCAATGAAGGCAATATGGATTTTAGAATAAATTGGAAAACTTCTGTAGAATGTAGATATTTCAAAAGGGATTTGCTTTTTAAAGGAACAAATAATGAACAATAAAGAACAGATTAAAAAGCTCAAAGATAATGCAGAATTGGCTTGGGCAGCATATGGATATTTTCACTATTTTTTAGAACAGCAAAAAAAGTCTTACGCTGTTTGGCTACAAGATGAATCAGGCAAAAATAGAATAGATGAAAATAAAAAAGCAATCACAAAATCCATTGATTTAAACGATGTATTAGATATTGAATATAAAGGGGTCGAAGTTATTAAACTAGATATATTTGGAAACCCAGAAAAAATTGGCAAACTCGGTGGCAACTTCTCCCCACTCCAAGCCAAACAATTCTTTGAAATATATGATTTATTAAAACATTGCCCTAATACAGATTCAGGTTTTTCTGCTACACTATTTGGAGAAAAAAGAAAACAAATTAATAGTAAAACAAAAGAAAAAAGCTATACAAGTGAATATGGCTATATCAATTATATTTTAATTTTAATGAGATAGAGAATCTAAGGAGATAACCCATGACATACATATTACTTCTTATTATAATTTCTATTATTCTTTCTTATCTCATTCTTAAGTGTATATATACAATCATCTTTAAATCTAAAAAAAATGTTTCAAAGTTTTTAGTCTTTCTTGGAAGTATAGGTTTAATTATTTTTTACTACACACCTTATTCTTATTATTTAGAACCTAGCTTTTATGAGTTTAGAGAAATATGCCAATTAGACCCAGAGATTTACCAAGCTAATGGTGGTAAGATAGATGAGGAATATTATAATAAAGTGCTAAGGCATTTTGATATGAGTTGGGATGCGATGGATTGGAAAGATATACAGCAAAAATCACGCATTAATGATTATGGAGATTTCTTATATAAAATTAAGAAATATGATAATAGGGTATATTATTCCTTTACATTATTTTTTAAAAATAATCAAGCAAGAAGAGACAATATTGAAAAGATAATGTTGTATGCTAATTGGGATAAAATGAGACCCCTCCCAGCAGGTAATGAGGGGACGGGATTTTTTTTAGGAAGTGTCCCAATAAGTTGTATATATTTCAAAAAGGACTAAACAATGAAGAATAAAGCAGCGATCAATAAATTAAAAGACAATGCTGAACTTGCTTGGGCAGCGTATGGATATTTTCATCTGGCTAATCCAAGGTATGATTTTAATAAAGATAGCACAGATAAAGAGAGATTAAAATATTTTAGAGATATTAAAGAAGATAAAACCCAATCTACATTCCCCACCTACACGGATATTCTCAACCTAGAACACAAATATTTTAAAAACAATAATGATAAACCTAAAGATTCTTGGCATCATAAGCATTTCTTAGGTGGCGACTTCTCCCCACTCCAAGCACAAAGATTTTTTCAAAGATATGATTTATTAAAACATTGCCCTAATACAGATTCAGGTTTTTCTGCTACACTATTTGGAGAAAAAAGAAAACAAATTAATAGTAAAACAAAAGAAAAAAGCTATACAAGTGAATATGGCTATATCAATTATATTTTAGCCCTTCGTGGCACAGAAATGAGTTCTTTTAAAGATTTGTTTATAGCTGATGCTTCTTTAGCTGTAGGCTCTATACCCAAAGCACAATATGATGATATGATAAACTTTTATGAAACTTGTATTAAAGATTATCCACAAATCAAAGAAAAAGATTCTCTTGTTATTACAGGACATTCTCTAGGAGGTTGTCTAGCACAATTACTTGCTTTAAGTTTATGTGATGATAAGAATAAAAATAATATCAAAGCTTTATATACTTACAATGCACCTGGAGCTAGAAAAATAGCACCTCCTTATGATTATATAGTAAAACTCTTTGTATTTCATAACAAAGAACAACAAGAAAGATTTATAAAAGAAGAAATAGAAAATATAGCAAATAGAGCAAGAGATTTAGGCAAAAATGATGCTTTCTTAGAAAGTAAGATACAAGAGATATTACACAAGATAATCCAAGAAAAACAAAGTCAATACTATGGGATAACAATGAGTATTTCTACTAATACAACAATGATGACACTCAATATTAATGCTATTCCTATTTTAGCAGATGTTGCACCATATTATAGACAACTTGCTTATAATTATTGGCAACATTTTAAAGAAGATAGGAGAACATCTCAAAATTTTAGACTTAAAGGAGATGAAAGATATACATACAAACTCTCAATTCAAGATTCTATATATCATTGTGAATCAAGCAATAATGAATACAAAAATGAATGGTATATAGGCTCTCCTATATCAAAACTAGGGATTAAGCTAGGATTGCATCAAGACAATCAATATAGTGATACAACATTGCTTCATACAATCAATACAAGCTCTGGAATAACAGGGGATCACTCCATTATCCCCCTCACTCAAACCCTCTATTTTTATTCTTATCTTTTAGAATTAGATGCTAACTATAACAAAGTCAAAGATAAAAGCCTTAGCGAGTGTATAGAGTATCTTAATCATTTTATGAAAAATATTCAAATATATACAGAAACTTTTGTGTTAAAAAATAATGCGATTAATAATAAAAATTTTACTCTTAAAAATGGACCTCTTGGTCCTTTTAGAACTTCCCCAGAAAAAATCAATTATTTTGAATACTTTCTTTCATTAATAGCAACTATAATGCAAGAAACAAATGATATTTTAGAAGTAGTTGGGGATAGTTATTATACAAGCTATAACGCTCCTGTTATTAATCAAACAAAAATCATAGATTTTATTTTAAAGGTGCAAGAAAAAGAAAAATACATTTTAATTCTTGATAAAAATGATTTTAATAAATACAGAAAAGATTGTTCCTTTGTTAATAATCAAGAAAATTTAGCCTATAAAATTGCCATTGGGGAATTTAGAATTTTTATTGTAGTTTATAAAGATATGAAATGTCTTGAAAATATTAATAATATAACAAAAATATACGGATATAATTCAAAAAGTTATAAAACAAAAGATCAAATTTGGAATGAGCAGTATTTAGGTGGAGTTTGTAAAATATCACAAGCTTTGTATTTTAGTGGAAAAGCCAAAATAGGTATTATTTAGGAAAATTATGATAAGTAGAGACTTTTTATATTCTATTCATAGAGATAAAAAAAGTATTTATTTATTTTGTGAAAATAAAAGTATAATTGATTGTCAAAGTATTTATGAAGAGCTTTATAAATTAGAAGCAACGACAGATTTTACTTTTAAAGAACTTCAAAATTACCAAGCTTATATCTTCCTAAACTCCACCCTCCTTACAGGCTCAACCGAACTTCCTAATAATCCTTTTTATTTTGGAGAATTAGATAAAGATAATATTATAAAACAAGACAGACCCAGTTATTATTTTTCTCCTAAAGATGAAAGCAGTGGTTTAGGAAGACTTAGTATTTTTTATAAAAATGATGAACTTTGCTTACTTAATTATTCTATCATAGAAAATTCTTTAAATATCAAATTAGAATGCTTAAGTAAGCAAAGCTTAGAATATAAAGATTTAATTTCAAACACTATAAAAGAACAAAAAACCACACAAGTAGATAAAAAACAAAGTATAGCTAAACTTCATGCCCTTTTAGAAAATCAAAACCTAGAATGCATCCATGGAGGTAAAGTCATACTTCAATCAAATAAAGGAAAATCTTTTAAAGACAATAACATCCCTATTATGCTAGAAAGTGATTTGCTTAATTCTAGTATAAGTGCTTGTCCTAATACTATAGCAGGTGTAAGTGTTCCTTGTAGTAAAGTTGCGAATGTAAAAGGAGCCTTATCTCAAAAGAAAGTCAATAATGAATATGCTATATTACAAGAACTAATCTCAGCTTGTATCACAGACAAAGGCTTTCCTTTAAAAGTAAGCTTTACTCCTACTCAGTTTAAATTCGATCATAGTTTTGATCCTAAGGAGGGTTTGGGAGGTGAGAGTAAGGAAAGTGGTTTAGGATATGAAAAACCTATTTTTTATATTGATTATAAAATTGATTATGAGCAAAAAGACTTTATACCTATTCATTCTATGAAAATTTTAGGTGAGGAATTAAGTTCAAATGATAATGGTATAAAAGAATACAAACTTGAAATCAGCAAAGCTAAAGAACTTGATGAGTTTTTAAAATCTCAAGAGCTTGTTAAAAACTTATTGCAAGATTATACTACTAAAGAAAATCTTTATAAATTCATGGATATTACACTGCAAAATCATACAAAATTTTATATTTTTATCATTCCAAAAAATATCCCAAAAGTTTTAAAAAAATATTATAAAGATAATGAAACTTATCAAAACAATAAAGATTATGGAGTAGGAAAATTTAAAATTGTAGATAAAGTTAATATCTATGATGATAAAACAAGTAAAAGTATTGAAATTTATTTAGCACCCTATGAAGCTAAGCATATAAAAATCATTTTTAATGAAAATTTATATGAAAAATTAACACAAACTTCAATTTTTTGCATAAGGTAAAACATGAAAGATACTATAAATATTCACTCTATTCTTCATAATCTTGATTTTAAAAATATAAAGCAAAAAATTGAAAATATCATTCAACATAAAGAGCCAGAAAAACTCATCGTTATAGCTCCCAATGCTTTTATAGCACAACGTATTTCTGATTTGCTTAAATATAATGATAGCAAAAAAGAAAAATTTAAATTTTATACTTGGGAAAATATCGATTTTAATACTCTTTTTGATAAAGAAATTGAAATGAGTTTGGAAACTAAAACACAAATAAAGAAGAAAGATTTTAAAATCACCATACCTATACAATACCTTAAAAATGAAGCTCATTCAAATCCTTTGGTGAAGTTTTATAAGGCAGTGGTAAATGATTCAAATACTAGAAGAATGATTGCTTATGAACATTCTAGAATTTCAGAAGCGTTGATAATCAAGAGACAAGATGAAATAACTAAACAATTTACTTGTTTTCCAGAAGATAACAGAACAGTTTCGTTGGCATGTCATTATGTCAATGGAGAATCTGATACATTAGAAAAAATGTTAAAACAATACCAACACCCTACTTTTCAGCTTTGTTTTACACTATTATTAAAACAAAGCAATTTGTGGGGTAAAGAAAATATTAGCAAAGAAGAGGCAGAAAAAAATCAAGCTTTTATCTATCTTAATAAACTTTGCGATGATATCAAAAATGATCTTGCATTACTTAGTCAAAAAAATATCTTTGCTAAAGAAGATAAGCAAAAATTTGAAAAAATCCTTGATGATACTTTTGATGAAATCAAAAAGAATTTAATTAAAGTCCTAGAAGATGGAGACAAAGATAAAACAAGAACCCTTTGGCTAATAGGTATAACCATAGCAACAGTTATTGTAGGTATTGTCATAGGTATTGCCACTCTTAGAACAGGTACTTTGGCTGTGGTAGCGACTTTAGGGGCAGTAGCTTTTGATATTGGGATGGGTATTAATGATATTATAGATTATGAAGAAGAATTAGAAAAAATGGAAGCAAGTAAATTTTATCTTCCTTTTGTAGTGCCCCTTATGAAAACTTTATTTGAGGATATTTCTTATATTAGTGCTCTTTGCTCAACGCAACTTTATTCTTGTATGATTTTTTATGATAATAAATTTTTGGATTTAAGTGCAATTGATTTTTCATGTTTTTTTAAAAAAGGCAAAGATATGCTTAATCAAAATACTCATATTATAGAAGGAGAATGTGATCAAGATTTAAAATGTCGTATTCTTCAAAATTTTGGTATCACTACAGACAAGCCAACGCAAACAAAAGAAAAAAAACAAGATGAGTTAGGAAATATCAGCACTCTTCATACTTTTAATCCTAATATTAATGATTTTTCAAAAAATTATCAATGTGCTTTAGATCTTTATGAAGAACAAGATAAAGATTTTAAAAATTTTGTGTTTGTAGAACAGCCTCAATTCTTATCAAGAGGTTTAGCAAAACTTATCAAAAATGACATCTCAAAAGGCAATGCAAGCTCTAAACAAAATAAAAACTATCTTTTAATCTCACAAGCACCACACAATACTATGGTAAATTTAAGTCAAAGTATTACCGAAGAGATCTTTAATACAAATATTGTAAGACCTGAAGCTCCAAAAGATCAAACACAAATAGATTATAGCAAATACGATCTTGAACAAGATGAAGATTCTAAAGAATTTGTTTTGCAACTTTCTCCTTTTGTAAAAGAAAGTGCCACTGAAGCTAAAGCTCTTAAAGAATGGTTTAAGAAAAAAAACAATAATGTAAAATTAAAAGAAATAGCCAGTCATTTCTTAAGTGCAGAATATAAAAAAAATATTGAAAATATTGAAAAAAAAATCAAAGAAAATCAAAAAAATCTTTATAAAACACTTTTGGATAATTTAACCCTTAAATCTTTTAATAAAAATCATCCTGATGGTCGGCTAAAGTTTTTGCCTATAGAGCAAATTTTACAAATTGGACTCATAATAGCTAGTGCAAAAATACAAAAGATTCCTATAAAAATCACATCTTCGCATTACTCTAACGATCACAATATCGATCTAAAAGAACTTAGCGAACTTTTTTATAAAATAGCTACAGATAAAGCTTTTTTAGAACAACTTAACAATAAACTTCAAATAGGTGATATAGAAATAGATCTTAGTGAAGATTATAAAAGCGTAGATGATTTTATTTTAAAAAATATTATCCCTAAGGAATAACTAGATTCTGCTTATGATGAAAACAATTTTAAAAATTTACGCCGTGAAATTTTGAAAAAAGCTTTTGAAGATTTTATCTCTTCTCTTGTCCCTTTTGCGGATGGTTTTGAAAAGGCTTTTGCGAAATTAGCACTTATATTTGCACTCACTAGTATTGCTGTTATAGTTAAAAATAAAGAACTGATTAAAAATCTTTCTTTACTTGGTAAAAATTTTAGCTCTATGTTGAGTAAAAAAGAATTAGCTAAAGGCTTTTTGCAAGATTTTTTAAAATTGAATGCAAAAGATCTAAAAACAGCAGGTAAAGAAATTCTCGATAGTTTTCATCCAAGTTTGGCTCTTTTGTTGGCTTTAAAGGAAGATTATAAAATTTTAAAAAATAATAAAGAATTTGTAAAAAAACTTTCACATTTTAGAATCGATGAAAATGTTATCAAAGATACGGTTGATAATTTACATTCTGACTCGAAAAAAAGATTGAATACAAACAAGAAAATAGAAGGACATCTTTTTACTTATGTAGATTTAGAAGGCGGTGAAGATAAAATAAAAGCGAGTGCATACACTAGAAGAAAAGGGGTAATGCAAGATTTAGGCTTTTATCATAGAATGCGTTTTTTCAAAACTTTAGCCTCTCCAAAAGAATTGGCTACAAGTGTTGGCATAAGTGCTATTAGCAGTATAGCTAAATATATTGCTAATGATGTATATAAAACCCTTACTCAAAATTTGCTTGCAGAATATGAAGATATATTTTTCCTTAATCTCGAAAGACATCACCGCCCTTATGCTACGATAAGAAATGAATTTTTAAGCTATCCTTTAGCCCTGCATTCAAATTTTGCTTCTTATAATTTTTCCACAGCCTTATTTGGCTCAAGACTTGAAGCACTTTCTTTAGAAATTTTTCCAAATATTATGCTTTATTCTTCAACATATAAAAAAGTAAGGCAAGAATTTAGCACTTCAGCAGTTTATACCATAAGAGAAATGGTGGTTAAAAAACTTCTTTCTTATATAGTGCCTGATGAATTAAGAGGAGGACTCGATGATAAAAGCTTTATGCAAAAAATTTTACAAAGACACATTACAAAGGAGGATATTGTGAAACAATATTATTTAGATGAAAATTTCATCCACGAAAATTTAGATATTCCTCAAAAGGAAATAAAACGAGCTTTAATTGAAAAATTTAAAAGCAGTAACGATGATAAAGATAGTGTTTTAAAAGCTTATAATGAACTCATCAAAATTCTTTCTGAAGTGATAAGTGGAAATCTAAATGCCAAAGGCAAACAAATACTTTCTAGTCTTAAAATCATAGGCAAAAATAATATCAAGGCTTTATATGTTGGAATTAATGATGAAAATAGTGAAGATGATAGTCTATTAAATAAAAATATAGAAATAAGCCAACAAGATAAGAATAAAACTTCTGAAAAACGCCCACCTTTTTTAGGCAGACTAGCCACCACTATCATAGCAGAAAGGACTTATTAATGAATAAATTATTTTTAGCCACCTTACTTATTTTTACCCTAAATGCTTGCAAAGGAGAGGATATGAACGATAAAGATATTAAAATGGTCCATACACCTAATGGAGGAGGTATAAAACTCAATACAAAAACCAATGAATTTTTATTCAATCAGCGAAAAAAACCCACTGGCAAATACACCCAAGAATACACCAAAGCTCTTTTAGAAGCTGTTCATATAGTCGATAATTCTCCTTATAAAAAATCTTATGAGCCTAAGTATTTAGATCCAGAATTTCATACAGGACAAAAATCCACTCTAGTGGAATTTAAAGATTGGCAAAAGATTTATTTAAAAGATCCTATAAAAGGAGCGATTGCTCCTTGGACTAAAGCAGAAAAAGCTTATTTTCATTCTTTAGATGGAGAAGGAAGGTATAATTATTTAGTAAAAAGAAGTGGCTTAGTATGCACTCCTGTAGATTTAAAAGATAGCACTTTAACAAGACCTAAAAGACCTAAAGAAAAAAGATTTATAAATGCTTATGAGCAAGGTATGAAAGATTATAAAGAAGCTAAGAGATTAGATTATAAAGGATATGATCTTTTTCAAAAAGCCATTAAGAATTTAAGCTATGCTTATGAAGAGGGTAAAGATTATAAAGCAGGACTTGCTTTAGCAGAACTTGGATATTCAAAAGATTATTTTAGAGCTATTATAGGTAAATTAGATCAAGATGAAAATAATGAAGCTTTATTGGATAAATTGATTAATGAATTTTTAAAGGCTAATTATAGAAGTATAAGGATTTATGAAGAACTTATAGAAAAGTATGACTTAGGGGATGCTTATTGGGGTTTGTATGTTTATTCGCGTAAGATAGAAGATACAGTATTTGATGATAGATTTTATTTTGTTCAGCTTGAAGATAGCAGTGAAGAGCTTTATAAAAATGCTTTTGAACATGGAGCTTATGGAGCTTTTGGTGCTAAGGCAAATACTATATATTCTGATCTAATTGCAGGAGAATATCAACTTTGCTTAGGTATCTTGGGTAATAAAAAGGCTTTTTATGATGCAGCCATAGGGCTTAGTGATTCTGGTTTAAAATCAAGAGGCTTTCAAGCTCTTTGGCTTGGAGTGCAATTAGGAGATAAAAAATGTTTAGAAAGATTGTATCATCCTTTATATGGAATACATAAAAATCCTTTAAAACAACAACTCATCAAAGACTTTGCTAAAAATCCTCCTTATGATAAATACGGAATGCTTCCTTTCTTAGATGAGTTAATCTCTACAGAATGGATTATAGATTCAAATGAATATGATTTTATTAGTGATGTCGATAATGGTGTAATGAGAACATTCTTAAATGAAATCGATGAAGGCAAAATAAAAGATCCAAGAGATGTGGATTCTACTCCTGAAAGTAGATGGGAATTCGATAAATATTTAACTGGCAACAAGACCGGCTTTGTAAGAGCTTATAGTTATGATATACCCAATCACTGGAGTGAAGCAGATGTAGAAATTTATTTAGAAGAGCTTTATTTACAAGCCAAACTCGCAGCCCTAACTCCTCCTCAAGGTTATCCTAATGCCCCTTATTATTTCACACCTGAAAGACTAGAATGGATTTATAAAAAAGGAGACTTAGATGCTAAACTTGATCCAAGAATCCCAGCTATTTATAGAGCTAACTTTCCTGAAGAGCTTAGAGCTAAGATACAAGCCTATGCTAAAGAGCATAATATAAAAGAATGAAGAATCACTCAAAATCTTTAATATACTTTTCCAATGCTTTTAGGGTAAGATTCTCAAAAAGAATCTTATCTTCTTTAATATTGTTTTGTATAGCAGCTTCAAGATATTTAATAAACATATTTTCTTCCATTTCTTCAAAGATAGGAGTATATAATTCTTTTGCGATTAAGCTAAGGGCTAAAATATTGATCAATCTTGTGGATTTGATTAAGGGTATATTATTAATAATACTTTCAAAATCTTTAATACTGATAGGAGAATAACCTTTATTTAATTTAGAGCTTTGTTGTTTTGTTTTAATATCTTTTAAATTTTTTACCAAACTTTTTAAAATATTTTCATATTCTAATGAATTTGGATTTTTTTGAATTATTTCTTTTAAAAAGCTGTCATCTGCCTTTTCTTCTTCGATAAACTTATAATTATTATTTTTTAAAATCTCTTTCAACTCTTCGTTTTTGTCAAAATTTATACTTGTTTTTCCTCTAGGCTTAATTTCAATTTCATCAAAATGATTGCGTTTTTCAATATCTTCTAAGTATTTTTTATTTTCTTTGATACTTTCTTCAATGCTTTTTGCATCCACAAATCTAAATTCCAAATTACCGATTTTAAAAATATCGCCTATGCTGATTATTATTCCATAGCCACTTGGCATTCTAGAAAAGGACTTGTTATAATAAATGTCAGAATCTTCAAAAGCTGCAATTGTAAAAGATCCTTCTTCATAAGATACTATGGCATGGGTATTTTTGATTTGTTCTAGTTTATCTTGAATACGAAAAGTGCAATCATCACCACTTCCTATAGTTCCACCCTTTGTGTTAAATACAAATGTTTTAGAACCACTAATACATTCGTCATAATTCTCAATAACAATTCCTATTTCTTCTTTTTCTATCATTGTTTATTTACTCCTGTGATATTTTCTACTATTTTAAGATTATTTAGAATATAAACTATATTATCTAAATCACTAGCACCGTTAATAATTTCAAAGTCAAAATATAAGTTTTTATTATTGTTAAATATAATGCTGTATGTAGAATTATTTTTATTATCTTTTATAAACTTATACCATGCCCATTCTCCTTTATATGATTTTGTATAATTTAAATTAGGATTAGAGTAATTATAGGCTGTAAAATTTAAACTTGTTCCATTATTGAATTTTTCTGCTACAATTTGTAGAGTTTGATTAAGAGTGTGATCGTATTGAATATTTCTATTATCATAGCCAAGCTTTACAAAGGAAAAATCCGCACTTAAATCAAGGCTTTGAATAGTAAAATTAACTTTTATATTATCATCGGCATTTAGTATGAGACTTGAGAGATTGCCTGCATTGGTGATAAAATCTAAAAATTCTTTAGAGAAATTTAATTTTGAAGCAAATTGAGAATTAATAGAATAGTTATTTTTTCTTTTTACTAAAACATTGTTCAAGTATTTTTTATAAAAACTATTTAATATCCCATTTCTTCCAAAAAATGTTTTAAAACTATCCATACTAAGATCTGCTACACTCTCCTCATTAAAAGGATAATATGGTGCAATATCATTAATAAATGGATTATACACTTCATTAATCCAAGCAGTATTAAATAAAGAAATACCATGATTTTCTATAAAATTCCACGAATAATTAGAAAGCTGACTATAATATCTTTCTAAATCATTAGGTAATTTTTTTATGTTCATTTGAAATACAGCAAAAGGATCATTAGCGTCTTTATTGCCTCCAAGAGCATATGAAATTTTTTCTTCGGCACTTTGGTTATTATTGGTGCTAAAATCTATAATTTTATTGGACACATTTGTAATATTTGTATTAAGAATATCTAATATTTTTTCATCATCAGTGCCTTTATCCACTTCTATATTACCAACACTTAAAAGTGTATTTTTGTTTACAAGCTTATGATATTGTGTGAAAGCATTGCTTACTCCAATAAAATTTGATCTAATTTCTCCAGCATTTAATCCTAAATTGTAGGCTTGAGTCAGTAAAACTGCATCATTTAAATTTGTATTAGAACTAACAATTTTTAATAAAGAATATAAGGGGTTTTCTTTTTTTGATAAGATATTAAGCTCATTAAGCATTGCCTCTTTGGTATTATACTTAACAGGCTGCAATGAAGCGAGTAGATTTTGCCAAGCATTTTGGTATTCACTTAAATATAATTTTAAAATACCCATAGTCAAAGTGTTTTTATTTTCTTTAAAATTGCTATCTAACATCCAAGATTCAATATTGATTGCGGTGTCAACTTGTTGATTTAAATCCTCTAAAAAGCCCATCATACCAACTTTTGTATATATTTTATCTATAGAAGTTATTTGAGGATTATTTGAAAATACACTATTTGCAACAAAACCTAAATCCTCTTTTATAAGATATTTTTCTTTAGGTTTGTCGCTATTTAAAAAATTAAGAAGAATGTAAATTCTTTGAGTTCTACTTATACTCTCAAGTTTTCTTTTTCCTATATTTATACTGTTTTCATCTTCTGTAAAAGATTTAAGATTAAATTGTTTAAGCTCATCCACCCCTTCTAGAAAGTCATCTTTAGAGATTGAATACTTACTTAAAGTATTCCAATTCTCGTTAATCCAAATTTTTAGTATTTCTTTATTAAAATATTTTTGCTCAAACAAAGATCTATACATATATAAGGTTTTGATTAAATTTTCTTTATTTGTATCGGTAAGTAAAGTATATTCCATTTCTTTTAATAAAGTATTTTTTAACACATCTTCATTCAGTTTATAATAAAGTTGTTTAGCTTCTTTAAATCCTTTATATGAGAGATTAAGATTTAAATATTGAAATATATTATTATCTTGCCAAAGTTCAGGATAAGTATTTAAAATATTTCTCAATTCAACTAAGAAGTCAGCTTTTTGTTTAATATTTAAATTTTGATAATCTTGATCTTTAAGAAGCGATTGTAAAGATCTTAAGGTGTTTTGGCTTTTTTCGAATTCTTTATTGTTTTTACTTATAAAATAAGAAGATATAGTATATGTTCCAAAGCTTATGATTAAAATCATAATTAAAAAAGATAATTTTTTGGGATAAGATTTCATAGTGCTTAAAGAATAATCTGTAAAAATTAAATCTTCAAGCAATGATTTAACAAAATAGCTTTGTTTATTATGTATAATACTAGATTTTGATAATACTTTTTTGCAGTTATATTTCTCACATATGGCATCGAGTAAGAAATTTCTAGGAATATTTTCTTGATAGGCACTAACAAAGTAAATTCCTCTAAGATAAGAATTATTTTTAAGCTTGTTTTCTTCTTGCATTTCCAAAATAAAAGTCTTTGCTAATGCAAATAAATTATCAAGTTGTTTTAAAAATAAGTAGCTTTTATTTTTATTTTCTATATTATAAATATGGGAATTTTTACTCATCAAAGAACATAATAATGAATCACTTAATTCTTTAAATTCATTATTTAAAAATTCTTCACTTAAGATTTTATCAAAAGATAATCCTAAAATTCTATCTGAAATTTTTTTATCGAAAATATCAAAATACTCTTTCATACCTTCGATCAAGTCGAGTTTTGAAAAAACTATATAGATAGGCAGCTTTAAATTCAAAGTTTTTTCACATTCATTTACTCTTTTTGTTAGATATCTAATAAGATTTTTGGAATACTCCTTAGGATTATTTAAGAAAATTACAGTGTCGACAACTAAAATAATTCCATTTAGTTTGCTATGAAAAAAATTTTTATTGAGAAAAGTAAGGAATTTTTTCCATATATTTTTTTTAATTAAAAAATCTCTATTTTTATCTATATCATCTTCGGGTATTTCGTCGCTACTTGTAGGCTTAAAAAATTCTTCTTGTGAAAAGTAGTTTCCTTCTGTATCTAACAAAGCACCTTTTTTTGATACATAAAGTGCAAAATTTCTAGTAGACTTATGGAATTTTTTATAAGACTCTAAACTATCGCTAAGTGGATATTCGATGTCAGAATAATTAATAAAAGTGCTTTTTCCAGCTCCTTCATTTCCTATGATGATAATTAAAGGTAAATTTTTTGTTTTTAAATCATTCTTCCATGTTTCTTTGGCATCTTTAAGAGATAAAAAGAAATTTCTTTTAGATTTGTAAATGAACTCATCAGCTTCTTTTTTTAGGTCTTTAAATTTTAATCTTTTTTCGCTTTTAAAAAAAGATATAAAATTTATAATAGGCTTTAATAAAAAAAACAAAAAAACAATAAGCCAAATTATCAAGATAATACTAAATCTTAAAAATGAACTACTAAAAATATATATGTCATTAAAAGCTACTAAAGAACCCCAAAACCAAAATAAAATACTAAAAAGAAAAATACAACAAAGCAAAAAAGCAGTTATAAATAATCTTGATTTCATAAAATCAAATATTTTTTTAAACATCATTACTCCTTATTAAAGTAAAAACAAATAAATATTAATATCAAATATGCAAATATTTTGCAAAAATTTAATAGATTAAGATTAAAATGATACAATTTTGAATGTTAAAAAAAATTAAAGGAGGTTTTTTATGGCTGAACCAGCGTTTATAAGAATTGAAGGTTCCACACAAGGTTTGATTTCAAGTGGTGCATCTACTGAAGCGAGTATTGGCAATAGATATAAATCGGGTCATGAAGATGAAATCATGGCTCAAGAGGTATCTCATATCGTAACCGTGCCTGTTGATCAGCAAAGTGGACAACCTTCTGGACAAAGAGTTCATAAGCCTTTTTCTTTTACTTGCTCATTAAATAAATCTGTGCCTTTGTTATATAATGCACTTACCAAAGGAGAAAGACTTCCAACAGTCGAGGTTCATTGGTTTAGAACCGCAACAAGTGGCGGATCTGAACATTTTTTTACTACAAAATTGGAAGATGCAATTATTACAAATATTGAATTAATAATGCCAAATGCACAAGAGTCAAGTAATCATGATAAAACCGAGCTTTTAAAAGTTTCAATGAGCTATAGAAAAATAGTTTGGGAACATACTGCTGCTGGAACTAGCGGAAGCGATGATTGGAGAGAAGGTAAAGCTTAATTGTAATTTATCTTAAAAAATCCTGACTAAAATGCGTAATTATAGTTGGGATTGTATCGTGAATTATACCCACAAGCGTAACTTCGGGTAATTCCTACCCTAGATTTATCTAATTTGATTTTATATCTATCATCGATTATGCCTAGTGCATAGTTTCTTATATTTATACTAGCATTCAAATCTCTATTGTGTTTAATAAGACAATTAGGACAAGTAAAGCTTCTAATATGAAGTGGCTTTTACCTGTATTAGTGCCACAATGACTACAGATTTGAGAACTAGGGAAAAACTTATCAATTTGTATTAGTGTTTTGCCTTTGTTTTCAGCTTTGTATCTTAGCAAGTTAATAAATTTACTCCAACTAGCATTAGTAATAGATTTAGATAAATGTTTGTTTTTAATTAATCCTTTGATATTTAGATTTTCAATCGCTATAAAATCATATAAATTTGTGATTTCATCGCTTATCTTATGCAAATAATCATCTTTTTAGCTCTTGTAATTTTTTGATGAGCTTTAACTACTTTTAGTTTAGCTTTTATTCTATTATTTGAGCCTTTTTGTTTTTTGCTAAGTTGTCTTTGAAGTTTTATGAGCTTGTTTTTTTTATCTTGTAAAAATTTGTGATTTTTATAAATTACACTATCACTTCTAATGATAAGATTTTCTAAATCCATATCTAAACCAACAGGATTTTTATTACTTTTGGCTTAGGTAAAGTTTTATTGTTTTCATAATTAATTACAATATAGTATTCATCAACTATTTTTGAAATAAAGGCTTGTTTTATTATGTAATTACTATCAAGTTTTCTATGGATTTTAGCTTTTATACCTTCTGTAAATTTTGGAATATAAACTTTTTTGTCATCTAGCTTAATATTTTGCACAATAGAATAACTTTGCCTTGCATTTTTCTTTGACTTGAAATTTGGGTATTTTGTTCTTTTGGCAAAGAAATTATCAAATGCAGTTACAAGTTGTCTTAAATATTTTTAAATCATATCAAATTTTTACAAACAATATTATTATTCACACTTGTAAGTACTTTTTTCAAGCTTTCTTTCTATTTCTTTTTTCGTTTTTTCAATGGACTCATTAATCCTTTAAGCACTGAGAATGGAGCAAACTGTGCTGCTCTTTTTCTAGTGGCATAGGAGGATATTTTGTAGATTTTTTATATTCTATGTTGATAATGTCATTATAATCACTAGGCATTGTGTCCTCCTATTTGAGAATTAATTTGTATATCATTTTCTAAACTTGAAGCTTTAATTATAAAATTCTTTCCAAATTTATTAATAATTGCAAGTCTCGTATCCCCTGCTTTTGCAGGGCTTAGAACAATCCCTTTGGCTTAACAAACAAACTTTTAACTAAGCTTCTCTCCTTTCTATTGAATTTCTATGTTGTTTTATATTTTTAATATTTGCACCAAATAAAAATGAAGGTACAAAAAACAAAGTGCTAAGGAATAAAAAGTAAAATCTTTTCATAAACTTTTAAAGAAGTTAAAGAGTTTGTTTAGTATAATTGCATTAAGGGTTTTGCCACAAGGCTGCAACCCTGCGGCATAATCACGCCCTAGAAAGGGAGTGAACTATATAACACGACTCATATTATAATTATACTAATTTGCATAATTACTGTATTAAATAATGATAAAGCTTGTTTTTCATATATTATTTTATCCTTTATGGTTTGCATTTGATTTTTTATTCTAGCAGTAAAACAATTTTTATTCAATTTTACTCATAACAAATAAATTGATATTTAAAAAATTTAATATCTTTATTCTATATGTGTTAAATTTTTTATCAATACAGATATATTATTATCCACTTTAAGATTATTAGTTTCTAAATTAAAAATTGCATAGCTTAATACTCCTAATATAATCAATACTGGAACAATGATAATAAGTTTTTTAAAATACAATCTTATAAATTTTTGCCAAATATTTTCTTTTAAACCAGTTTTATATGCTTTATTAAAAGCTAGATCTTCTTCCATCTTATAAACCGGTCTTAAAGATGTGGCAATATTATTGCAAAAATGGATTATTTTTTCATCTCTATCCTTGACTTCATTATATTTTCCTTTATAACCAAGAATTAAACAAGCATAAATAAATTCCAAAAAATCTTTAAACTTAAAAGGATTATTAATCCAAGATGATGCAATATCATAAAAATTATTTCCACCTAATGTTTCATCAAATAATCTTACAGTTAGAGTATTGTGAGCCCAAAAATTGATAAAAAGTTCATTTTTCATTAAACTTTCATCTATAAAGACACAAAGACAATATTTGAATTTAATAATTTCTTTTTCATCATATTCTTTACATATACTTAATTTAGCGGTTATATCTAAAATTTTATTAATCAATGTTTCTCTAAGTTGATTAATATTACTTGTATCCATAGAGCTTATTTTTGAAAGTCTATAAGAAAGCAAAAGCAACTCCAAAGAATAATCAATAATTTTATTGTTTTTTAAACCATCAAAATTTGAATCAAGAAGTAAGCTTAATGCCTTTTTTTCTCCATTTATTTCTTTCATTGAAATACCGCCCACATTATAATATCAGGGTTTTTTATATTGTTGGTCAAGTACATACTAATGATACTTTCATTTTTAAAATCTTTAAACAGTTGATCTCTTTTATCTATTTTATAATAAACATAACCATTTAAATAAGGAATACTAGATGGAACATTAGGTACTTGATCTACATTTAAGCCCTTAAGCTGGGTTGCTACTATATTTTTAATTTTACTTTGCGTATGTATCTTGCTTTGAATTTTAAAATTATTAAGTAGATATTCTGTAGTAACATCTGCACGGATTGCAAAATAAATTTCGGCATCCTCTAAAATTCCTGAATTATCAAAAATAAAATCATAAAAACCATTACCATTAATACTAGTCTTAGCTATAAAATATTTAGGACTTGTGATTTTAGAAAATAACAATCTTAGATTATTCATCATATTTAAAAAAGTATTATAGAGATTATCGTGTTTATAAGGAATAAAATCTAAAAAAGATTCTTCGTTGCTAAAAGCTGCAAGCTCTCCTTGAAATTCTAAAAATTTTTCGTATAAAAATTCAGGATGTATTTTATCTTTTTTTGATAGATGTGAAAATATTAAATACCATTTTTTTAAAAGATTAAGAGATAAAAAAGTGCTAAAATCCAATGTATTTTTTGTTTGATCGATTCCTTTGAAAACATTAGATAGAACTTTTTTATGTTGATTGATTGAAAAAATGATTTCTTCTAAAAAGGATCTTATGGTAGATATTTTGCTGATATTTAAGCAAGTGGGTATAAAATCACTTTCTAATTCGATTTTTTTATTGATATCGATATTTTTAATTTTTGCAATTGGCAATTCAAGTTCATCAGGAGTTGAATTGCCTAAAATGCCGAGTTTTAATCTTAAACTAGCAAGAAGTAAATCTTTTTTCTCTTGTGTAAAAGTCAGATTTTCAAGTTCGTACTCATCTTCAATTTTGTCCATTGCATTGGATTTTGAATCATCATAATTTCTTAAAGCAATACTATTTCTAAGACATATATACTTTGAATTTGGAAAAGTATTTCTTAAAGACAAATCAGCAATATCAGTAACTCCGATAGGAATTTTTAATACCACAATTGAATCAATTAAAGATTCATAATTGATTTCAATAGGCTCAGGCAACAAATCTTGCTCAGGTGCATTAAAAATGCTTCCATCTTGTGCAATACCTGAAATTTTAGAAAGTGCAATTTTTCCTTGCAATAACATCTCTTGAGAAAATTCCAAGTCTATTATTCCATATAAATTACTATATATATTTATAGTTTTAAGATCTATATTTCTATTAAAAAATCTTTCTTGCTGCTCAAAATGGGTTTGTCCAATATTAAGCCCATCAAACCAAGCAACTTTTAATTTATTTGCCATATATGATTCCTATTTAATTCTTTTGATACCTTCTTTGGATATTTCAAATTTTAAATACTTGTTCTTTCCAAACCCATTTGCATCTTCGGTCTTTGCCCATATTTTTGTTACTTTTTTTGTATTATTTGCAAATAATACAAGAACGCCTACATAAGGAACCTCTTCTTCATCTACTTTAACCGCGATAATATTGTCTTTAGGTGCAATTTGCGTTTTAATAGAATCAAGCTTATCTTTGCCCAATACCCCATCTTCTCTAGTAGCCAAATCTGTATCACTTGCTTCTTCAAATTTTTTAATATCCTTAAGTTGATATACAATAGCCGTAACAGGAACATCATCATATCTATTATTAAGATTGGAATTCTCTATATTATTTATCTTAACACTAACAACACTTGAGCAAGCACAAAAGAATAACGGCAATAAAAAAAATAAGCTTTTTTTACAAAACATAAAACCAAAGTATCCTTTCTATAATATATAATTTGTGATTAATTGAGTAAATTTTTTTAAAAAATTAACATAATATTTTTTAAAATTTAATTATAATGAGGAAAATTTTTGGAGGAATTAAATGTTTTTTTGCGATCAATTGAAAAATAATTTAGATGAGCTACAAGAATTTCAGTTACTTGAAGATGAGATGTCAAAATATAAGACTTTAAATCATGAAAATATTTCTTGGGATAAAGTTTATCAATATTCTCAGTTTATATTATTGCATCATTCTTTAGATTTTAAAGTTTGTAACTATTTTCTTTTATCGTGTTTCAATTTAAACAATGAAGAATGCTTTGAAAAGCTTTTGCTTCTTTTTCAACATTTAAAAAAACTTATGGATGAAAATAATGCTTATATATCAGCTCAAATGCGAAAAATTCAAATTTTTATTCAAAATTTTATTCAAGAATACAATAAAACAAAAGTGCTTGTATCATCTGAAATTATTAATCAATTTATTGCTTTATTTTCTGAATTTGAAAATTTACTATCTTGTAATTTTGCAAAAATTGAAATTGCTCAAGTTGCACCACAACTTCCAAAATCTCCTGTAGTCCAAGTATCTGTAAATATTAGAAGCGATAATATTAACTCTTTAAACGAGAGAGAATATAAAAATTTTTATCAAAAACTTGCATTTGAGCTTTTGGAAGAGGATGAAAATAATCTCAATATCTACGCTTTATTCACCCAAGCAATGTGGGGAAAAATCAGGTGCTTGCCTGAATGTAATAATGAAAAAATTACCAAAATAAGAAAACCTGATGCGGATATAATTCGTATATTACTTTCTGATAAAGAAAATGATATAGAACATATTAAATGTTTTATGCATGAACTTATTTTAAATCCTTTTTGGATAGAGGGTGTGCAACTCTTTTGTGATTTTTTAGAGAAAAAGAAAAAAAATAAACAATTAGACATTCTTATAATATTAACAAGTGATTTTATTTCTAAATTTGATGCTATTGAACTTCTCCGTTTTCAAAATGGTGATTTTATCTGCAAAGAAGAAGTTTATAAATATTTTGTTAAACCCAAAGAAAATAAAAAAAGTTTTTTTTCAAGTAAAAAAACCGAAAAAGAACACACATTGCAAGATTTTGAGCAAATGATGATGAATATTGATAAAGAAAATTTTAATAATTCTATTATGAATAATATTAATTCCTTGCTAGATATGGTAAAAATTTTTGAATCAAAAGGAATGAAAAAGAACTCTAAAATTTTAAATATATACTTAGTAGAGTTAATGGAAAAAACTCTACTAAAAGATTATCTAGCCGAAGAATATGAAAACGCAAAAAATAAAATTAAATGATGCAAGATTAAATTTAGTAAATTTTAATATAATTACTAAACTAAAATTTTGTTTTTAAGGATTTTAAATGTCAGATGGATCTCATGCTCCAAAAGAGCGGATTAATATTACATATAAAGCTAAAACTAATGGACAAAATGAAGATGTAGAGCTGCCGTTAAAATTAATGGTAATGGCAAATTTAAAAGGAAAAAACGAAACTCCTTTAGAGGAAAGAGAAATTTTACAAATTAATAAGATTAATTTTGATCAAGTTATGAGAAAACTCGATATAACAACAAGTTTTAGCGTAAAAAATACTCTTGGAACAGGAGCTGAAGAGCTTGATGTTAAGCTCAATATTGCTAGCATGAAGGATTTTTCTCCAGATAGCTTAGCTAAACAAATACCCGAGCTAAACAAATTATTGCGGCTAAGAGAAGCATTAATGGCTTTAAAAGGTCCTATGGGTAATATTCCTGATTTTAGAAAAGCTGTTTTAGAAGCGTTAAAAAATGAAAAAACTAAAGAAAAATTACTTTTAGAAATTAAACAAGAAGAACAAGGAAATTAAGATGGCAAATACTAAAGCAGTTGATACGCCAATTATTGAACAAATTATGGAGAAAAGCAAATACTCTAAAACTGATGAAAGTTATAGTATTGCTAAAAGAGGTGTTGCTGAATTTATTTCAGAGATTGTAAAAAGCGATAATGCTGAAGAAAAAATCAATAAATTTGCACTTGATGAAATGATAGCCCATATTGACCATTTACTCTCAAAACAAATGGATGAAGTTTTACATAATGAAGAATTTCAAAAACTCGAATCTACTTGGCGTGGACTTAGATTTCTAGTTGAAAGAACTGATTTTAATGAAAATATAAAAATTGATCTGTTTGATATAACAAAAGAAGAAGCTTTGGAAGATTTTGAAAATAATCCAGACATCACACAAAGCGTTATTTATAAAAATATATATTCTTCAGAATATGGACAATTTGGAGGAGAGCCTGTAGGAGCAATCATTGGAGATTATCAACTTGGATCAGCAAGTCCTGATATGACTTTTTTAAATAAAATGGCTAGTATTGCGGCTATGAGTCATTCTCCCTTTTTAACATCTTTTGGACCAAAGTTTTTTGGGTTTGATGATTATTCTGAACTTGCAAATATTCAAGATTTACAAGGTTTGCTAGAGGGGCCTCAATATACAAGATGGAGAACTTTTAGAGAAAATGAAGACTCTAAATATACAGGCTTACTAGTGACAAGATTTTTAGCAAGAAGCCCTTATGACCCTGAAGAAAATCCTATTAAAAGCTTCAACTATAAAGAAAATGTTCATGCTTCACATAATCATTTATTGTGGGCTAATTCTTCATATACTTTTTGTACAAGATTAACAGAAAGCTTTGCTAAATATAGATGGTGTGGAAATATTATAGGACCAAAAAGCGGAGGAACTGTTAAGGATCTGCCTACTTATCTTTATGAAAATTTTGGAACTATACAATCAAAAATACCTACAGAGGTTTTGATTACAGATAGGAGAGAATATGAACTTGCTGAAGCAGGTTTTATAACTTTAACACTAAGAAGAGATAGCAACAATGCAGCATTTTTTTCAGCAAATTCTCCATTAAAGCCAAAAATATTTCAAAATACCCCAGAAGGCAAAGAAGCTGAAACAAATTATAGACTAGGAACTCAGCTTCCATATATCTTTTTAATCTCAAGATTGGCACACTATTTAAAGGTTTTACAACGAGAAGAAATAGGGAGCTGGAAAGAAAGAAGCGATATTGAAAATGGTCTTAATGAATGGATTAGACAATATATTTCTGATCAAGAAAATCCACCTTCTGAAGTAAGAAGTCGTCGTCCGTTTAGAGCAGCACAAGTGAAAGTTGATGATATACCAGGAGAGCCAGGGTGGTATAAAATAGGACTAAGTGTCCGACCTCATTTTAAATATATGGGTGGTAATTTTGAACTTTCTTTAGTAGGAAAATTAGATAAGGAATAATAATGTCCCTGCTAGATAAACTGATCCATAATTTAGACGAGCAAAACATTCATATTCCATTTTATCAAAATGATTTTGAAGATGTAAAAAACAATATAAAGGTTTTGCTCAATGCAAAAATTAATGATTGTTATGCTGTAAAAAATTTAGGAATGCCTAATATGGCTGATATTAATCTTAACTCTAATGAATTATGCGTATCAATGGCTAAGGAAATAAGAAAACTAATTGATAACTATGAAAAAAGAATATGTGTAGTTTCTATCACTTACGATAGCAATTTAAGTCCTTGGCAGCTTTCTTTTATTGTAAAATGTTTCTTTCGGAATGATCGTTTTAAAGAATTTAATATAGAAATCATCTTTAAAAACAATAGATATTGCGAGGTTAAATGAAGGATAATATTTTTTATTATCAAAAAGAACTTGAATATCTCTATGAAAAAAGAGAGTATTTTATAAAAAATTATCCAAAGCTAACTCCGTTTTTAGCATATGATAGTAAAGATCCTGATATAGAAAGAATTATTGAAAATTTAGCTATTCTCAGTTCTAAAATTCATCAAGAGCTTGATGAAAATATACCACATATAGCAGAGTCTCTAATCAATATCATTTCCCCAAACTATACAAATCCTTTACCTTCTTTATGTATGCAAGAATTTAAATTTGAACAAAATAGTAAAGAAAATAATTTAATCATTCCTAAAGGAACTCTTATTAAATCAAAACCAATAGACAAATGTGTTTGTGAATTTAAAACAGTTTATGATGTTTATCTTTATCCTATCTCCATCAATGAAGTTTTTATATCTAGTAAAAATCAAGATTATACTTTCAATTTAACTTTGCAAGTCAATAAAGCAGAAACAAAAATATGTGATTTGGGTTTAGAAAAAATTAATTTATATCTAGGCAATGATACTTATATGTCTAGCACTTTATTATTATACATGCATTCTTATTTAAAAGAATTAAAAATTCAAAGTTTAGATACCGATGAAGAATTTTTTCTTAATACCTATAATATTGAAAAAATAGGATTAAATCCAGATGAAAGCAGTTTATCTTATAATGATTTAGGTTTTGAAGCTTTTTCTTTGTTAAGAGAATATTTTTTTATGCCACATAAGTTTAATTTTTTAAGAATCAATGGTTTGGATATTTTAAATAATTGTCAAGGAAAGACGATTAATATTGAATTTAAATTCTCTAAACCATTTCCGGCAAATTGTATTTTTAGAAAAGAATTATTTTCTTTAGGCATGACGCCTATTATCAATATCTTTGCAAAAAGTGCAGAACCTCTTATAAATAATCACAAAAAAGATAGTTATAGAATTTTTGTGGATAGAAGCCAACCTAAAGCTTATGAAATCATACAGACACTACAAGTTAAAGCACACAATAGCGAAGGTGGCAAAAGGTTATTAAAAAACTATAAAAGTTTTGAACGCTTTGAATTTTTAAAAGATAATCAAAAGGATTTTTATAGTGTAAATACTAAAAAGAATTCCAAAGGAGAGGTATTTAGCGAAATTTCCTTCTTTTCCTCTTGTTTAATGGATGAAACTATAAGTATTGATCTTTTATGTTCCAATGGAGATTTACCTTCAAAATTAAAAATAGGTGATATTAATACCTGCAACCTCAAAGGTGTCGATACCAAAAATGTGGAAATTCCAAGCGAAACAAGAAGATGTAGTGTTGATGGTAACTTATTATGGAAGCTTGTTTCTGTATTATCTTTTTCATATCAAACAATATTGAGCAAAAAAGCTTTTTTTGGTGTGTTGGAAAGCTATAGCTTTTTGGATAATCAATCAAATTGGAAGATTTATAAGCTTTTGCAAGAATCTATAATTGATATTCAAAGTAAAAGCACTTATTTAATAGATGAAAATATCACAAAAAAAGGAACCTTAGCTATTTTTAGCATTAAAGATTCGAAGTTTTATACTTTAGGCGAGGTATATTTATTAGGATTGATTATATCTAAATTTTTAGCATCTTTTGCTAGTATTAACTCCTTTTGTGAATTAAAGATAAAATGTCTTGACTCAAAAGAAATTTTACATTATCCTGCTTCCTTTGGAAAAAAAGCTTTGATATGAACAATCTTGCTTCATATAGTTTTTTTAAATTAATAAAAAAATTAGAAAAAGACTATGGAAGAAAGAATATATTTTTAAGGACAAATAAAAGTTTAAAACATCCAAATAAAGATATAGAAAAAATCATTTTTTCAGAACACGAACAATCAGTTATAGAATTGTTTATAAATTTCATGGGGCTGCATGGAGTCTCTTCACAACTTCCTTCATTTATGCTAGATAAACTGTCAAGAAATGAAGATGGCGATCAGGGTTGGACTCTATTCTTTGATTTTTTTAATCATTATTTACTTTGGATATTTTTTGATGTAGTAAGTTTAAAAAATTACCCTCGATCTTTTAATGAAAATTTCAAAGATTCAATTTCAAAAATTTTATTTAGCATGTTGGGAATTAAAGAATACGATATTGCAAAAAAATACTTACCATTTGCACCTTTATTATTGAGCTTAAGACGCCCAAAAACACACATTGAAAGAGTTTTGCAAGCCAATTTTAAACTTAAGGATAAATTATCAATTATTGAAAACCTGCCACATCAAATTTTAATTTCAGATTCTCAAAAAAATAAATTAGGGATAAAGAATCATACTCTAGGAAATAATTTTATATTAGGTGATAAATTTATCTCTTATCAAAACAAAATAGCGATCTATATAAAGGATATTTCATATCAAGAAGCAATTAAGTATATGCCAAATGGTTCTAAATATAATGATTTAAAAAATAGTATAATGTTTTTAACAAATAATGAATTTTGTGTTGATTTATATCTTAAAATCAACTATTCTTCAGAAATGAAGTTTGTATTAGGAGAAGAAAATACTGCCAAGCTTGGTTGGGCAAAAATTTTAGGTAATGTGCAAAAAAAATATACAATAGTATATATGAAACTATGTGAATAACCTAACACAAAAATATGTTTAAAAATTTTATTTCAAAAAATCACAATCTCTCTTCACTCGTAACCCACACCCTAAAATAAACTTTATTTTACCCACTTTATGCTAAAATAAATTACATAAGCTTATAGGCTATTAATTATTAACAAAACCCAAAAGGATTATCAATGTCCCTTAATTCTTATATGAATCTTGATATTTTAAACTCTACTTCAAATCCCTTACCCTTTAAAATCACTAAAGCCCTCATCAAAGAAAGTTTTGAAGAACTTTTTTCTATAGAATGTGAAGGCTTTTTTGAAAGCTTAGAGCAAGATTTATTTTCTTTAAATACTTTAACCAATACTTTATCTAATCCAAGCACCCCTACAACTTTTAATTTTCATCCTAATGTTTTAATCGATCAAGAAGCTGTTTTAAGTATCAATAATCCTTATGAGAATAATACCTTAAACTTTGATAATAATGAGGTAAAGAACTATAAGGGAATTATCACTTATATAAAATATCTAGGCATTAATCATGAAAGTGCTTTAAATATTAATGATAGCACTTCAAATACTAAGCAAATAAAATACAAGCATTTTTTTTCTTTTAAACTTGAATCAGTCTTACTAAGACTTTCTTTAAATAAAGCCAATCGTATTTATACTCATACAAATATTATAGAAGTGATCAAGCAAACCCTTGGTTTTTATCAAGATATATTGCACAAACAAATCGATTATTCTAACATACATTTTAATTATGAAACCGAGGAGCTCATCTCTCAATACAATGAAAGTGATTTAGACTTTATTACAAGATTAACCCATAATAATGGAGTCTTTTTTTATGAAGATGAGAACACTATTTATTTTTGTGATGTCTATAAAAATGTAAAAAGTAAAGAAATTGAGTATAATCCTAATGTTAATAATATTTTAAATCAAGCTTGTATTTCTTCTATTTATAAAGAGCAAAGCTTAAGGACTAATTCTTTTACCCACTCTAGTATCTCTTCTAACACTCCTTTAAATCTTTTATCTTTACACTCCAGTAAAGTTCCTTATGAACAAGAACTTAACAATAAAGCTTATTATAATGAACACTTTTATGAGAGCGAATATTCTTTTACAAGAAGCATTGATTTAAAGACTAAGCCTTTTCTTAAAGAAAAAAGAGCCTTGGTCTTAAATGAAAGTTTGTTAGCAAAAAGCAATATCTATCATCTTAGCTTAGGAGATTTTATCACTTTAAATGATAAGGAGTTTAATCTTGATGGATTGAGTGATGAAAATACAAAAAGTCAAGACAATACTTCTTTACTTAAAGACTTTATTATTATTGCCAATACTCAAATTTTAATGGATGATGCCATCTTAGCTAATTCTATTAATACTAATGATCATTTAAATTTAAAAGATTTAAAGCTGAGTAAATCTTATTCTAATACTTTAACTTTATTAAAAAAGAATATTATCTTTACTCCAAGTTTTAAAGCTAAACCTAAAGCTCCTAATAGCACTCAAGGTATTGTTATAGGAGAGAGTAAGGATATAGAAAGTGAGAGAAATACTATTTATACTGATGAGTATGGAAGGGTTAAGGTAAGAATTAATCTTTATGCCAATCAAGAAGAATTAGATGAAAAAGAAAGTTTATATCATCACACTCCTTTTTTAAGAGTAGCTTCTAGTATAGCAAGTAATCATTCAGGCTTTTTTCATACTCCAAGAATAGGAGATGAAGTGATTATTTCTTTTTTAGATGATGATATAGATAAACCTTATGTGAGCTCTAGTTTGTATAATGGGACTAATCCAAGTTTAGTAAATCTTCCTTTTAATGATCATCAAACCTCTCTTTCTTCTAAGACCATAGGTGCAAATGAAGAAGGTTATAATGAACTCACTCTCTCAAATATAAAAGATAAAGAACAAATTTATTTAAAAGCCCAAAAAGATTATGATGAATTAGTGCAACATAATTTCACTCAAAGAATCTTAAATGATAAAGATTCTATAGTGGATGGAATTTATAATGAAAGGATTAAAAAGATTCATACTCAAACCATAGACCTAGCTAAAAATGTCAATGTAGGAGGAGAATATTTAACCAATGTAGGTTTATCTAAAGATACTATAGTGGGGTTAAGCAATACTTTAAATGTAGGAGTAGATAATAAAGTAAGAATAGCTAAAAACTCTCATGAGTTTGTAGGAGAAAACAAAGACATAGAAATAGGATCTAATCAAAATACTATTATACATAAGGATGAGATAAGAAACATCAAAGGGAATAAGAAGGAAGTGGTTGAGGGGCATTATGATGTTAATATCAGCGATAAAATGCAAGTGTTAAGTGAAAAAGAGATGAATTATAAAAGCAAAGACAATATTCTTTTTACAAGTAATGAATCCATAGGATTTGAAAGTGATAAAAATACAAGCATGGTAGCTGATAATATCACAACTTATGCAAAAACTATTCATGAGTTAAAAGCCGATAGCGAGGCGACTATACAAGTAGGGGAAACAATTATCAATGCAAAACCTGATTGTGTGATTATCAAAGCAGGTGGAATAGAAGTGCTTATAGACTCTAATGGACTTGTGGTTAAAGGTGGAGAGATTAAAGCAGAGTAGATAAAGGATAAAAAATGAATAAACCTTTTTACAAACTTAAAAGATTTTATATACCTTGCATTATATTTATTATAATACTTGCCGTGCTTGCAAAATTACTTTATTCTCCTTTATACACGATTTATTGGGAAGCAAATCATCGCTTTGAAAAAAAACAAGAATCTAAAGTCATTGAAAAAATGACTTTAGATTCAATTCCTAAAGATATGATTAAAATTGTAGATGATTATCAACCAAAACTAAAAGATTTTAAAGATTTAAATGCAAAAATGCAAAAGGCTATTTTTGATTTTAAGGTAGCTAAATTATTTGGATTTGAGGATAGGTATTATAAAGCCTCTCTTCAAAATTACGCTAAGACATTTTACCTTTTAGTTGGTAATGAACGAATTTTTTTTCGTTGCCTTAATTTAATAAGTAATTTAAACTCAAGCGAAAAACAAAAATACCTAAGCTTAAGAGCATCTACCAAAGATTTAGAAAAACAAATTTTTAAAGAAGAACTTAATTTTATAAAGCATTATGATGATTTTTACAATTACTTAGAGAGTATAGGTTATTTGGATAAGGGAACCGAATATAAAAATGCAGCAATTTATTTAAAAATATCAATTCTGAGCTCTTTTTTACTTTATAATAATCAATTATGTTCTTTTGAAAATAGAAACTTAATGTTTAATCAAATAAAGAGAAGTTATACTATATTCATTAACTTAGATCCAGATGGCTCAAAATTTTTCGACAAGACATTAAAAGAAAATTTTAGGAATTATCGTAAGGATATATCACCTTTTTTAGAAGACACGATAAATAAAATTCAAAAGGCTTTAGATGAATGCAAATGAAAACAATGCCACTATTAACATTGAAGAAAGTATAAAAGAAGCCTTAAGAGAGGGGCAAGAAATTGTAGAGAATAGTAAAGGAATAAGATAAATGTCTATTTATAAAGAATGTGAAGTTTGTAAAACAAAAATCAATAAATTACAAAATATTTGGAATATATTCTCAGGCAAATTAGAGATAAAATGCAAAAATTGTAAAAGTAAATATCGTGTTTCTAGTAAGATTATAAACTGGATATATAATATTTTTGGAGATTTATTGCTTATTCCAGATAGTATGGTTGTAATCATAATACTTTTTGGTGGATATTTTTTTGTCAAATATGGATTATTAGTAATACTTTACCTATTAGCAATTATCCTTCTCGCTAGGAAATTAATTAGTGTTGTTTTACTTCTTCTTTGCAAATTAAAAAGGTTAGAAAATGAAAGATAAAAAATTAACAGAACCTCTTAAGGATATAAAAGATAGTTTTGTAGACCTCTTTATAGGAATTTATGATTTTGGGGATTTTTTAGCTAGAATTTCAGGTTTTAGAGATTGGCAAGAAAAAAGTGTTGTTTTAGATGATTTTTATCAAAAACAAGCACTAGAAGAATTAGATTTTTTGAAAGATATTATTAAAAATGAAACTTCTAGAAATCTTATAATTGAATATTTAGAAAAAGATTTTAATGAAAGACCTTTATATTATTTAACTCCATCAGGGATAATTTTAATTTTAAATATAACAATAAAAGCAAAAAAATTATTTATAATAAACTTAACTTCTCTAGAAGGGAAAATAACATCTACTACACACTCTCTCTACCCTTACTACAAAAACATACAAAATTCCTTCACTCCTTTATGTTCTATAGGTAATAAAAATAGTAATTTACTAAAAGAATTTAATTTTGATAGTTTTTCTTGTAATTTTTACAATAATAATATTTTCAATCAAAGTCTTAAGTATTTAAACAATATGCAAAATGAAAAAGATTATATCAATGAGTATAAAATATTTTTAGAAAATCTTAATCACTTTAATCAAGAATATAATAGTTATAAACTTATGTCTATATAAGTAATCAATAATTCAAAAATAGCCTATATACAAAAACTATCTTTACAAGATATTGATAATATCAACATCGATTCAAAACCTTATCTATTAAAGGCTTTATATTTTTGTGAAGATTATGTTTTATTTGATAAAGATAAAGTAAGCCTTATTTGATGAAAACACAATAAAAGAATTAGAATTTGACTCTAGCTTTTACACTATCTTTATCTCTTACAAAGCAAAACTAAACGATACTTATCTAAAAGCAAGAAAAGAACTTTATAAAAGTATTAATGAATTTAAAAGACTTGGTTTTAAAGATTTAGAAGATGCTTATCAAATTTATATCAATTCTTTAATTGCAAATAAAGAAATAAATAGCAAAGATGAAACAATAAATAAAAATGAAAACTTTAGCATTTCATTCAATAATACTAAAATACAAAACAATATTATTTTTAAAGGTAAAAAACTTGCTTAAAATATCAAAAAGAATTTCTACTATTATTGTATTGATTTTTATCATAATTGTTAGTAGTGCTTATGACTTTATCCATGAAGCTCTAAAATTTAAAGAAGAAAATGAAAGTAAAGCAAGAGAAAATCTTAGTGCTTTAATTAAATGGAGTGAGAATGAAGGTAAAGAAGAATTAGAGTATGCCAAAAATTTAAGCAAAGAAACCTATAATCAAGAAAAAGTTACACAAATGATTATTAAAAATCTTAAGATGATACAAGCTGGTATTGAAGATATAAGAATTTTAACTATTTATTCATTTATAGATGAAGATGAAGAACTTTCAAGAAAAGCTAGTCAAATTATCTTAAGATTAAATATGGATATTATACTTTATCTTTTAGATAATGAAAAAACTTTTATAGGACATCAAACTTATTTTTTATTTGATAAGGAAAGATTTGATGCACTTGAAGATTTTTTATTTTTTTTAAATACTCATTTAGAAGAGGATTTTTTACAAAAAGATGATAATGATTTTGAAATAATAGAAATTGTAACATATATTAATCTATTGATTGGCTTAGATGGTGCGTTTGTTAATAATATGTACCTAGAAGAACTTTCCATAGCCCCTATTTGTGATTTAAATAATCCTAAAACCATAGCAATTCTAAATGGCATAGAAAAAATTGGTATTGCAGTTGATAGATATATCAATCTTATAAATTCAAAAATTAAATTTATTGCTCATAAAGATGATTATCTTAAAATGAAAATAGAAAATATAAACAATAATTATCCAAAACTCAAACTCGGTCAAAAACAAATCAATCAACTTAACGCCATACAAAATAAACTAAAAGAGTGTAAACAATGAATGAAGAATTAGAAAAAGAAGAATTACCTAAAAGAGAATTAAACGAAACAGAAAAAGATTTGCAAATTCTTTTAAAAGATGCAGGTGTAGATGAGATAGGAGAAAAACTACTTAAAGAAGTAGAAGATGTAAATAAAACAGAAAATTTTATGCACCAAAATGAAATTCAAGCCATGAAAGGTGCTACTGGATTTATAGATAATACAAGGGATGCAATATCTAACTTTTTCAAAAACCTCGAACCCTACCTTCTTCCTTTTAAAATCATCATAAAAAGAGCAAATAATACTCTTAGTGTAATTGATGCTTTAATAGAATATCAAAAAACAAAAGATGGTTTAAAAGTTTCTGTAAAAATTGGCTCTGAAATCATAGCTTCACAACTTTTTAAAATAGGAATACCAATAATAAGCACAGCAGCCATTACAACTTTTAGTGTAACAGCAATTTATACAAGTAGCACTTTATTAGGTGTTTTGGCAGCCATTAGTATTGTTGGCACTGGTATGATAATCCTTTGGTGGATTAATTCTAAAATAGAAGACTGGTTAAAAGAAAGTGGTATTTCTTTTATTGATTTTATGAGAGAATTTGAAACTCATTTAAGTCCTGAAGAAAAATATTATTATAATTTAGCACATTGTCATAAAACACAAATTAGAAATATGCAAAGAATGCAATTATATCGTAATGGTGAAATTTCAGAAGAATTAAAAAATTATTATTATCCTTTTTATGACTTTAAAAAAGCTCCTATACTTGATAGTAAAAATATTATCGAAAGAATGCAAAATAATTACAAAATATTAAGCCCAAAAGATACAATAGACACTATCCATATAAGTTCAGAACCTTATCTATTAAAAGCTTTATATTTTTGTGAAAGTTTTGCTGACTTTAATCAAAACAATCAAGCTTTATTAAACACACCATATATAGAAGAAAAATTTCCTTACAATTCTAGCTTTTATATTATATTCTTACTACACAAAGATAAAATCACAGATACTTATCTAAAAGCAAGAAAAGAACTTTATAAAAGCATTATAGCATTCAATCAAATTCAAAATAAGAATATATTAGAACAAAATAAAGAAGATTTTCAAGAATACAACCCAACTTCCCACTCTAAAAACCTAAACCATTTCATCTTAGAAAACAAAGACAAAAACAAAAGAATTATCTTTTTAAATAATGCTTCATCTCTGTCAAATTTAATCCATATTTATGATAATCATTGTGATATATTTATCAAAAATGAATCTTTACTTGATATTAAAAAAATAGAAAAAGAATATGATATTAACTTTAAAGAATTTAATACAAGAGTATTTTTTTATGAAAAACTTCTTTTAGGTGCAAAAGAAAATAATGAGTTTTTATTTGAAGATAAAAAAGAAAATTTACTTTATCATTTTAAATACGATAAAGAAAATTTAAGTTCTTTAAAAGATTTAAATATAAAATATAATTATTATAATGCAAAGATTAAAAATTATTCTAATGATTATTGTAAAATAGCTTAGATTTTTAGGAGTATAAATGAAAAAATTCCAGTTTTTATTTGACACAAAATTAAAAAAATTAGCTTGGATTGTAGCTATATTATTTATTGGATTTATAGGATATAAGATACTTTTTTATACTGAATTTAAAAATGGTTATGTAAAAGTAATTTTACGCTCTAATGCAACACTTAACCGAGAGGGTTATTGTATAAAAGAAAATAGAAAATTAAGTCAAAATGAATTATTTGAAAGAGCCACTAAAGACCTACTTGAAAAGTTTTACAATGAAGCACATGATCCATTATTTACAAATATAGATGGAGAATGGCTTAGTGTTGATAATTGTTATTATGAGAGCAAAGAAAAAGCAAAGAATGCTCCAAGTTGTCAATTTTCTAGCAATGGCAAGCAATTTGATATCAACGATATCATAAAACAAATTGATCTTAATCAAACTAAAAAAGAAAATATGCAAAAAATAATGCAAGGTTTCAGTATTGTAAGACCTTTTGAAGAAGAAAAAATTTTAACAGATGATTTAAAGCTAAAATATTCTTTATTCTTGGAAGACAAATTTTATAATTATATTTTTATCCCCTATAGTATTGACTTTATTGCGATTGGTGGCGATATTGCCAATAACTCAAAATTTGGTTATTCTGCTTATGCCTTAATGATAAAAGAATTTTATATAGGTAATCTTGGTTTCAAATTTACAAAAGAACAATTAAAATCTTGGGAAAATGCAATTTATAGGTATTACCCTATTACAAATTGTGGCGAGGTTGAAATGCGTTATGATTTTGATCCTCCTGGATTATATTATCAGTTATTTTATGATATGCAATGGAGAGATGAATGGCATCGTTAAATTTAAAAGGCGATTATGGAATAGAAATTTTATCTTATTATCTTTGGGGAGAAAGCACACCGCCAAGTAATTTAGCTAGAAAAGATAATCGTGTGCTTATCGCTAAAGATTATAAAGCAAGAGATGAAAAAGCAAAGATAACCATACAAGCTTCGGCACTTGATTATATGAAATTTGTAGATAGATATACTAGTGCTACAGATTTTGGGGTGTTTCAAAAATTTTTTGAATGCGAATTTAGCGAAAAAGAACTTGAAGAATTTAAAGGTAAAATAGAAAATGAAATGTATGTTTTAGGATTGGATGATATAGTAAAAACTAAGATGTATAAAGGTGTAAATCCGTTTATTAGCAATAATAAAAAAGATGATGAAAAATATGATGAAAATAAAATGGCAGTTGAAATAAGCCACTACTACTTAGATATAAATTCAAGTGATTATGCCAAAAGATCTTTTGCTTTTGGAAGCACAAGTATAGCATTTAATAAAGATGTGAAATTTCATATTAATGTCAAAACTTACAAAGCTGAATATATTTCTAATCTAAAGCTTTATCCACTCGGTGATAATTTTGATTTTAAAAGTGATGATGGATTTGCAAAATATATAAATCTTTACTTAGAATATGAATTAGATCCACTAGAAATAGGTAGAAAGATTAATATTGAATTTATTGATCAAGAAAAAATTGAACCTATAGTTATTTACAAAAGGATGTTTGAAATACTTCAAAAGCAATCTTTTAAATCTCCAATTCCTTTTTTTCCTTCATTTAAAAAATATTATGATAATAATATCCTACCATCTGGTGTATTATATTTACAAGATGACCATGCAAACTCCAAAACCCATTCAAAGTATTCTGCTTTCTTTAGTCAAAACGAACAAAATAACTCAAGCGAGTCTTCATCAAGTGCCAAAGAACCCTGCTTTATCACTTTATATTTAAAAGATGAACACAATAAGCCTATTGCTAATGCAAAAATTATTATAAAAGGTTTTAAACATGATAAAGCTTTAAGAGTGTTAAATCTAAAAAGATGTAGTGATGAAAAAGGAAAAATAAGATTTGACAAGGAAAAGTATTTTAGTGATTGTTATAGCTTTAAAGTAAAGCTTGATGAAAAAGAAGCTTATTTTTCTACTCCTTTACAAAATGCTAAAAGGATATTTAATAATTATATCAATCATAAAGAAGGACTTGTGCTTAAATTTAAAGCTAAAGATCATTTAATTTATGATGGATTTAATGTCTATCATTACAAAGGAAATGATTTAATTAATTCTTATATGGCAAGAAGTGGAACAGCTAAAGCAGACAATAAAAAAAGAAGTAAAAAACAAATTGCACATTATTTTTACCAAGATGAAAAAGATAAAAGCAAAAGTGGAAAGGCTTATTTTTACTATGATGATGAAAGTATTAAAGATAGATTTGCAAGCTTACCTGAAGGGGAGTATTATTTAAAGATTAATGAAATAGATAAAGACACTAATCCTAGCTTTTTAAAAGATTATCCCTTTGAAATAGGAAAAACTTGGGGAAGATATTGTGTGAGATTATACACTGATAAAGAATGCTCTAAAACTTCAAAAGAAATAGAAATAAAAGAAAGTAATGAAAAAGAAAATAAAAAAAGCAAAAAAGACAAAAAAGAACAAAGCATAATAAAAGATAATCTATATCTTTACTCTATCAATGAAAAGGGAGAGTTTGGCAGCAGTGGTAGCATAGGTATGGCACAAGCACAGTTATTAGAGAATTTAAGTAAGCAAGCTAAATTTATACAGAGTGAAGAAGAAGGAATTATTTCTTTAAGGGTGGAGTATGCTAAACAAGAAAAATCTAAAGTAAATTTCATAAAAGAAATAGAATGGGAGCTCGATGAAGATAAAGATGTGGTAAATGCTGAAAAAAGTGTAAGGATTATTATCGATGAAAAGGCAAATTTTGCACCAGGGACTTACGTAGAATGCGAAGTTGATGGTTTAGAAGATGATGTAAATATTGTTTGGGCTTTAGCTCAAATTCAAAATGAAGCAAGACTTCAAAGAATTTTAGAAGGCAAAGAGCATTTAGAATTTAAAGATATAAAGTTTTTAAAAGATGAAAGTAAATATTTTCATGAATGCTGGGAAATGGATGATGAGGAAAAAGATGAAGAATTTGAAAAAATAGGCTTTAGTTTGCCACTAACAAGGGCTAATGAAGAAGAATTTGATAAATATTATGCTTTAGTTTTTGCTTATGAAGATAAAAATAAATTTAAAAGACTTCCTAATTTAAATGATGCTTATAAAATCATAGATATGAGCTTTAAAGTTGGCTCTGGTAGAGATGATAGAGTAAAAGAATTATTTACAAGAGAGGAGCTAAAAGCCTTTAATGTATATAATCTTAACCGACAAAAATCAATCGATAGTGTCGAAGAGGCAAATTGGTTTTTAAGAGCAAATTTAAGAAATCAAGAAAAAAGAGACTTTTTTACCTATCTTAGAACTTATCCGCAATTTGCTGGAAAAATCGCTTATATATACTATAGATTTGATTTAATCAATAAGGAATTTTTAACAAGTGTATCGGAAAAAGATAAGGAATTTTACCTTCAAGATAGAGACGACAAATATATTAGCACTATAATTAATAAAATTTTACCTTTAGAATATAAGAATGGTAAAAGTTTTAAACAATTCCACACAGAGCTTTTAAATAACAAAAACAGAGATCTTGAAGAATGTAAAGATTTTTTAAAAGCTTTAACTCAAACTCTTTGTAAAGAATTTGATTTACCTTTAGAAAATGTAGTCTTTTATAGCGAAAAGCCTAGTGGATCTTTATCTTTTGGAGCTTATAAAGAGAATAAGGTCAGATTAAATCAATACATTTTAAAAGCTTATTTTAAAGAATTTGCAAAAACGGTTTTTCACGAATGCAGGCATTTTTATATAGAAAAATATTATAATCACAATACGGACGCCCTAGGTAGATATGTTTTTTATTCTGAAAAAGCTTATATCAATGAGAAAATTATTTTTGACAAATTTAGTAGAATTTGCGATTCTGGTGAGAATTATTTAGTAGGTTGTAATATAGGTGCTATACAAGATGCTTATGAAATTCAGCCCAATGAAAGAGATCCAAGATATGTAGAAACCCTCATAGGTAGAAGTTTATAATCAAGGAAAACAATGAAAACTATAAAAATACCGCTTAAAGATTATATCTCCAATATAAGGGAAGATAAAACTATTTACTTAGGTTTGCAAAGTGATATGAGCATAAAAGGACTTGATGAAGAATTCTTAAAAAAAGAATATAATCTTAAGAAAAATTTCAAATTTGAAACAAGCATTTATTTAGGTAAAATTATAATCAAAGAAAAAAATATCATCTTTAAAGCTTTTAATGTTGATGAGAATTGCTTTGAAGGGCTTAAAGAACTTTTCTTCAAAAATAACCCCGATAAAATTATAGATAATTTAGAATTAAAAAAATATTTTTTAAAACTTTATAAAGATAATATTGAATTTTTGACTTCTTATATTAATGAGATTAATCAAGTTCATGGTATTAAACTTTACTATATCGAAAATAAAAATTTAAATAAATTTGAACTAATTTCAATGCTAGATGAAATGGTGCAAAAAAATGACTATGACATAGTAGATTTTAGCGATGATTTATTTTATTCTTATCTTGTATGGAGTTTGAGAAAATTTATCATTGCTTATGATATAGGTTTGTATCAAGATAAAAATAATTTATTTTTTAATTTAGCTACCTATAAAATACATGGAAATCATTCTTTTTATGTAGAAGCGAATAATAATTTAAATTTTAATCTTATTGAATTATTTTTCTCAAATATCTCTCCTTTGAAATATGCTGTGGGTTATTTGCAAAAAGAAGAGATAATATATAATGGAGCTTTAGAATATTCTTTAGGAACTCTTCAAAAAACTTTAAATACTACAACCCAATTTCATAATAAATTTTATTTTAAACTAAAAGAAAGACCTTTTGAATATGCACAATATTTTAAACAAAAATAGACTTAGTTGAAATAATTCAATTTTGATTGCTTACATTAAAGTAAGAACCATACTAAATCTGTATGATAATATCTACAAAACTGCAAGAGTTCTTTCGATAGTTGAATCTGAGTGGGTTAAAAATACTATTTAAGAAGAAAAACATTGATAAAATAGTCTTTTGAAATGAGTCTATTTTATCACATAAACGTTAAGATGCTAAAACATTCTATAATTAAAATATATTAAGTATGGCTACTCTTTCGGTTACAAGAAAGAGACATAATGAGTAAGATCATTGAGTTTTTAGTTCTTATTTTAGAATTAATTAATAAGATAACCAAACTCATTAATTATCTCATTTAAACAACCTTAAGAAATTTTATAAAAACCGCACTTAGTCTAAGCTTAATGCAATTGTAGCAAAAAACATTTAACCGAAAGAGGCGTGGCTTTCTGTTATTTGGAGTTTTAGTCAAAAGTAGATGCAAAATATTAATTTTTTATTTTTTTAGTTTGCTTTAAATATTTTATCGCTATAATCACAATGAAATTCGAGGGACTCCTTGTGTCCCACCTTTCTCATCTTAACAATATTCTAAAATTCTTTCATCAAATGTTTTAATTAAATCATTTAAAAATGTTTCTATCTTTTGTGGATTGATACCTATATAAGTATTTTCAATCTTTGTTGTTAATCTTGGATAATGTTTTGTATTTTTCTCTGTTGTTTTTAAAATATTCTCCCAATGATAGCCTCTATTTCTTAGATTTTGCAATAGACTAAGAACAATATCAACTTTGTGTGTATTTCTAAAGCGTAATTTTATTCCATTTTCAAAAAAGAAATTTCTATTGTATTCTCCATAGTTTCTAAAATTAATATCTTTTAAATTCATTATAGAATTTTGCAATCTATTTTCTTTGATGAGATAAATAATCGTTCCTAAGCTCATACGAGAAAGATATTGATGATGAGATAAAACTCTATTTTTTCCCTTATCTTCAATTTTTTCTCTAGCTTCTTTTATTTTTTCATCCTTAGAATTTTTTATCCAATCATTATCTTTTTCTGTTAATTTACTATCGAGTTTATTTCTCAAAATAATTTCTAATGTAGCAATTTTTGGAGTGATTTTTCCTATAAGTTTAAGATTATCATAATGTTTTATAATATTATTGTTATAGGATGACAATAATATTTGAGAAAATAGAATGTCAAAATCTATTAGATTGTTTATTTTTTACCTTGATTGAGATTTTCGTTGTTAATTTCTTTATCCTTTACCATAAATCTCACTGCCTATATTTTGTCCTATGCCCTTTGCCATCTTTTTTAAACAGAGCAATCAAATCTCCTACATAGTTTTCATCATTACTATCTCCGAGCCATTCCCAAGTTTTAACATTTCTAGCAAACCACTCGCAATGTTTTAATCCTTTTGAATTTTTTAAAGATTTTATATTAAATAAGCTTTACAATGTATAAAATAAAATGATTGAATGGATTAAATATTATAAAACAAATTATTTATTATTTTAAGATAAAATGCACCGAAAACCTAAAATTTTCTTATCACAATGAAATGAATTTTTCTCAATTTAGAATGATTTTGAAAATTTAATTTGCCCTAATGAAATCAATTCCTTGCCCTGTCTTATAATTTTATTTTTAATTTTTGTAAATCAATCAAGTTTAAAAAATATAAAATAGAATTGAGTGATTCATAAATTTTCTAAATCCATTAAAATGAATTTCATAAAATTCTCACTATCATTAGGACAAGCAATCACTTTATAATCTTTTTGTGCAATCTTTCTGTATTCAATTTCAAGTTCAAAAACACTTTCTGAACAATCAATGCAAAAAGAAATAGGATAAATCAAAGCTTCATTTTTTAAATTCGCCAAAATATTTCCCGTATGAGGCTCAAGCCATTTCACAGGACCGAGCCTAGATTGATAAGAAAGTATGAATTCATCAAAATTATCTTTGAGCTTTTCTTTTAAAATTTCTGTATGTTCTACAACATGTTTTTCATACAAATCGCCTTTTTTGATAAGGGAAATTGGCAAAGAATGTGCTGAAAAAATCAAGGTTTTAGCCACGGTGAATTTTTGCTTAGCCTTAAGAATATCATCAACAAGCATTTGGTTATAAAATTGATGTTTGTAAAATACCTCTACGATTTTAAGTTCAGCCTTGCAATTTAATTGTGCGATTTCTTTTTTTAAAACCTCAACAGATGAGCCTACTGTGGTTTGAGAATGATGAGGATAAAGTGGAAAAAGCACGATTTCATCATTTTGAGTGAGTTTATATTTTTGCAAAACTTCTTTAGCAAAAGGCGAGACATATAAATTCACAAAATCAAATTTCCATTCTTTTTTTGTGCTTGAATTTTCGCATTTTAAATTAAGTTTTTGACAAAGACTTAAAGTCAGCTCATTTAAGGGCGATTTCCCGCCAATTTGTCTATAATTTTCTTGCATAGTTTTAAGTCTCAATTGAGAAATAATTCCCGCAACCATCTTTCTTAAAAAAGCGTTTTTAATGCCTAAAATATAAGGGTCATTAAACATATTTTTTAAAAAAACTTCACATTCTTCTAAAGAACTTGCCCCGCCCATATTTAAAAACAAAACAAGTCTCATTCGCACCTTTCTAAAAGCTCTTGCACTGCATAAGCATCTTCGATACAAGCCAAATCATTCTGTTGAGACAAAGCTAAATCAAATAAGGCATTATGCTCCGAAAAAAGCGGAGAATTCAAGCTGATCATTTGCAATTCCTTTCCGTCTTTTTTAAGGCTAAATTCATTTAAATCGGCTTCAAAAAAGTGGTTTTGAGTGATGAGATGAATTTTTCTAAGCTTTTGAGAGCTATTCCAGCTTTGATGCACACAAGCGATGAAATTTTCACACTCACAAGCAAGTATGCTTTCACTTTCTCTGTGCTTATTTTGAGTGCTCTTTTTTAAAATTTCTGCTTTTGTGATTCTTTGCTTACTTAAAAAATAAAGCAAATCCAAATCATGAACTGCTAAATCTTGCAAGACTCCAATATCAAGAATGCGAGTGGGGTAAGGCGAGTATCTTTGTATATTGATGCTAATGATTTTTTCGTTTTTTAATTCTTGTTTTAAGGTCAAAACGGCGGGATTAAATCTCTCGCAAAAACCGATTGCAATATTATTTTGATAAGAAATTGCGAGTTTTTGAATCTCTTCAATCTCTTTTAAATTTATAGCTAAAGGTTTTTCAATCAATAAAGTTTTAACTTGACCAAAAAGCTTTTTTGCTAATTCTAAATGCGTATTTGTAGGAGTTGCAATGATAACGCAATCATTATTTTGAGCTAAAAATTCATCTAAATTTTGAAAAAAAGGAGCGTGAGAATTTAAGTTTTGATTCAAATCAAAAAGAGCATTGATAGTAAATTTTGGATTTTTAGAGAGTTCTTTGAGATGATTTTGTCCCATTTTTCCAAGTCCGATTATACCAATTTTCATTTTTTTCCTAAAATTTTGCAAAAATTTCAATCACTCTTGCTTGTTCATCTTCACTTAAAAATGCAGAAAATGGCAAAGAGAGTATATGTTTGCTTACAAATTCTGTATTTTTAAGAGTTAAATCATTAAAAGCCTTAAAACAAGTTTGTTTGTGAAGTGGAATCGGATAATGCACAGCATAGGGCACCTTTGCTTTTTCAAAAGCTTCTATCACTTTGGCTCTATTTTCTACCAAAACGCTATATTGCGCATAAGCACTGATGCAATGTTTTTTAATCTCAGGAACCTTGCAATTTTTAAGATTTTCATCATAAATTCTAGCGATAACTTGTCTTTTTTCAAGCTCTTTTTGAAAATGTTTTAACTTCACATTCAAAATCGCAGCTTGTAAGGTGTCAAGTCTTGCGTTAATGCCTATGAATTCGTGTTTATAACGTTGAGTTTGTCCGTGATTGAGTAAAATTCTTATTTTTTGAGCCAAATCATCATCATTGACAAAAATCGCTCCGCCGTCTCCATAAGCACCTAAAGGTTTTGACGGAAAAAAACTCGTGCAAGAAATTTGGGCAATAGAACAAGATTTTCTGCCTTTAAAACTCGCTCCAAAACTTTGAGCCCCGTCTTCGATGAGAATGATTTGATTTTCTTCACAAAGTTGATTTAAACTTTCTAAATCACTCATTTGTCCAAACATACTCACCGCTATGACCGCTTTAGTTTTTGGGGTGATGGCTTTTTTAACATTTTCAAAATTTAAGTTAAAATCTTGAGTATTTATATCGACAAAAACAGGTTTTAAACCATTTAAAACCACCATTTCAGCCGTTGCAATGAAAGTAAAACTTGGCACAATAACCTCATCTTTTTCATCTTCTTTTAAGGCTTTTAAGCTTAAATCCAAAGCACTTGTGCCACTAGAGCAACCAATAGCGTGTTTAACGCCGACAAAAGAGGCTAAATTCTTTTCAAATTCTTCTAATTGACTCCCACCTATGAATGAAGAATTTTCTAAAATATTAAAAATTTCTGTATCAATTTCTTGTTTGTAAGCGTGATATTGTGCCAAAAGATTAATAAATTTCATTTAAGAGCCTTATAAAAATTTAAAAGCGTAATTATAGTTTAGTTTTACTTAATTTAAAGTAATTTTGGTATCATACAAAATTAATTAAAAATCTTAGGAAATTTGATATGGATATTAGAAGTGAATTTTTAAATTTTTTTAAGTCAAAAGGGCATGAAATCACTCCTTCAAGCCCTTTAGTACCCGATGATTCAAGTTTGCTTTTTACAAATGCTGGAATGGTGCCTTTTAAAAGTATATTTACAGGAGAAATTCCAGTGCCTAAGCCTCCGAGAAAAACGAGCTGTCAAACTTGCATTCGTGCCGGAGGAAAACATAATGATTTAGACAATGTCGGTTACACAGCAAGACATCATACTTTTTTTGAAATGTTAGGAAATTTCAGCTTTGGGGATTATTTTAAAAAAGATGCCATTGCTTATGCGTGGGAATTTGTAACTGAAATTTTGAAATTTCCAAAAGACAGACTTTATGTTACCATTCATACTGATGATGATGAAGCTTTTGAACTTTGGCAAAAATTCATCAGTAAAGAAAGAATTTATAGATTTGGAGATAAGGATAATTTTTGGCAAATGGGCGATACAGGACCTTGCGGACCTTGCAGTGAAATTTTTTATGATCAGGGTGAAGAGCATTTTAAAGGCGAAGAGGATTATATGGGCGGAGAAGGAGACCGCTTTTTAGAAATTTGGAATTTGGTCTTTATGCAATATGAAAGAAACAGCGATGGAAGTTTAACGCCTTTACCAAAACCAAGCATTGATACAGGTATGGGACTTGAGAGAATTACAGCGATTAAAGAGGGAAAATTCAGTAATTTTGACAGCTCTTTATTTATGCCCTTGATTGACACTCTTTCTAAACTTTGTAAAAAAAGCTATGTGTATGAGGAGGGAGCGAGTTTTAGAGTGATAGCTGATCATATTCGTTCAAGTGTTTTTTTACTCGCTCAAGGTGTGAGTTTTGATAAAGAAGGCAGGGGTTATGTATTGCGTAGAATTTTACGCAGGGCTTTAAGGCATGGATATTTGTTAGGGTTTAAAGAACCTTTTATGTATAAACTTGTTGATAAGGTTTGTGAGCTTATGGGTGGGCATTATAGCTATCTTAATGAAAAAAAAGAATTTGTTAAAGAGCAAATCAAACTTGAAGAAGAGAGATTTTTAAGCACTATTGAAAATGGTATTGAAATTTTTAATGAAGAACTTGCCAAAACGCAAAAGATTTTTAGCGGAGAAGTTGCCTTTAAACTTTATGATACTTATGGATTTCCTTTGGATTTAACTGCAGATATGTTAAGAGAAAAAGGACTTTTAGTTGATGAGGATAAATTTGATTTTTTAATGCAAGAGCAAAAAAATCGTGCTAAGGCTTCGTGGAAAGGAAGTGGAGATAAAAATACAAGCGGAGATTTTAAAAATTTACTTGAAAAATTTAAGCAAAATATTTTTAGTGGCTATGAAAATACTTGTGAAAAAAGTAAAATTCTCGCACTTTTAGATGAGAATTTTAAAGAAATTTCTAAGCTTAAAACCGGACAAATTGGTTGGATAATGTTAGAATCCACCCCATTTTATGCTACAAGCGGAGGGCAGGTCGGTGATACAGGAAAAATCGGTCAAAGCCCCGTTTTGGATACACAAAAATTCTTTAATCTCAATCTTAGTCAGGTTAAAGCCGAAGAAAATTTAGAAAGCGGACAAGTTGTTTTAGCACGTATTGACACAGAAAAAAGACAACAAATTGCAAGACACCATTCAGCCACTCATTTGCTTCATTTTGCTCTAAGAAAAATTCTAGGAACTCATATCTCTCAAGCCGGTTCTTTGGTGGAATTTAATAAATTAAGATTTGATTTTACTCATCCTAAGGCTTTAAGCAAAGAAGAGCTTGAAAGTATCGAAAATTTAGTCAATGAGATGATTTTAAATTCTCACGAAGCCAAGCTTGAAATTCTGCCCTTAGATGAGGCTAAAAAAAGCGGTGCAATCGCTTTGTTTAACGAGAAATATCAAGAAAAAGTGCGTGTTTTAACCTTAGGTGAAAGTAAGGAGCTTTGCGGGGGAACTCATGTTGAAAATACAGCACAAATTGGCAGTTTTTTTATCATCAAAGAAAGTGGGGTGAGTGCTGGGGTAAGGCGCATTGAAGCGGTTGTTTCTAAGGCGGCTTTAAATTTTAATCAAAAAAATATTGAAGCATTAAATATTCTTAAAGAAGAGCTTAAAACAAATGATTTATTAAGCGGGATTAAAAAACTTAAAAACGAGCTTTTAGAGCTTAAAAACGAGCTTAAAAATTCTCATAAAGAAGAACTTCATTCAAAAGAAATCAACGGGACTCAAATTTGTGTTCAATGTGTTGATAGGGGCGATATTAAGGCGATGATTGATGAGTTTAAGAATGGGTTTAATCAAGCTGTGGTGCTGTTATTGCAAGTGAAAAATGGAAAAATCACCCTTGCAGCAGGAGTGAAAAATTGCCCTTTAAAAGCGGGAGAAATCGTTAAAAACGCCGCTCTTATTTTAGGTGGAAATGGAGGCGGAAGAGATGATTTTGCAACAGCTGGAGGAAAAGATTTAAGCAAGATTGACGAGGCTTTAAAACAAAGTTTAATTTCTATAGAAAATGGACTTAAAAATTAATGCTCTATCTGATTTCAAGCTCTTCTTCTCGTGCAAATTTGCTTCAAAACGCAAGATTAGCTTTTAAGCAAATCAAATTTGATTTTGATGAAAATTTTGATAAAAATATCCCTGCAAGTCTTTATGTGCAAAGAGTGGTGTTAGAAAAAGAGAGACAATTTTGCGAAAAAATGAGCCTTGATTTTAAGGATAAAACTCTTCTTTTTGCTGATAGCATAGTGTGTGTGAAAGAACAAATTCTCACTAAGGCAAGGAATAAAGAAGAAGCTTATAAAATGCTTGATTTACAAAGCAATCAAAGTGTGAATATTTTGAGTGCTTTTATCTTAAAGAGCCCTCAAAAACAGATTTTTTCCCTTTCTAAAACCACGCTTTTTTTTAAAGAATTTGAGCCTAAAGATGTAGAAAATTATGTAGAAAATGATTTTTATAAGGGTAAAGCAGGAGCAATTTCTTGTGAGAGCTTTCATAAGAAATACATTATCAATCGTATAGGGAATTTAGACACTGCTTTGGGGCTTGATACCTTAACTTTAAAGGCTTATTTATGAGAATTTTGACTTATATTTTTTCTTTTTTTCTTCTTATTATCGTTGCTGGAGCGATTTATGCGACTTATCTTTTTACACTCGCAGATGATAAGGGATATACTTTTAAAGAATACAAACCTCCTCTAACCACACAAATTTTCGACATCAACGGCAAACTCATTGCTAATATCTTTGAACAACACCGCTTTTATGCAAATTACAATGAATTTCCGCCGCGGTTGATTGAAGCTTTGATTGCGATTGAAGATACAAGTTTTTTTGAGCATAATGGAGTGAATATTGATGCGATTTTCAGAGCTGTGATTAAAATCATTAAAAGTGGTGGAAAAACAATGGAAGGAGCTTCAACTCTCACACAGCAATTTATCAAAAACACCGAACTCACGCCCGAAAAAACCTTAGAAAGAAAGATACGCGAAGCTCTACTTGCTTATAAAATGGAGACATTTTTAAGCAAAGAAGAAATTTTAGAAAGATATTTGAATTTTATTTTTTTTGGACATGGATATTATGGGATTAAAACAGCGGCACAAGGGTATTTTCATAAAAATTTAAATGAACTCACTCTTAAAGAAATAGCTATGCTTGTAGGTATGCCAAAAGCACCAAGCAGTTATGATCCGACTAAACATTTAGACCTTTCAGTTTCACGAGCAAATAATGTCATTCAAAGACTTTATAGTTTAGGCTGGATTTCAAAAAACGAATACGACGAAGCCCTTAACGAAATTCCAACGATTTACGATGATACGCTCACTCAAAATATGGCACCTTATGTTGTTGATGAGGTGATAAAACAACTAAGCCCCAATTTCAAAGACCTTAAAACCGGAGGCTATAAAATCACACTCAATATAGATTTAGATGTGCAAGAAATGGCAAGAAAAGCTTTGCAATTTGGTTATGATGAAATTGTTAAAAGAGACAAGGATGCAAATTTAAGCACTTTAAATGGGGCTATAGTTGTAGTCAATCATCAAAGCGGAGGGGTTTTGGCTTTGGTGGGCGGGGTGGATTATGAAAAGAGCAATTATAATCGTGCTACTCAAAGTACAAGACAGCCCGGAAGCTCATTTAAGCCTTTTATTTATCAAGTTGCTATCAATTTAGGATATTCTCCTATGAGTGAAGTGGCGGATATTTCAAGGATTTTTGAAGGCGGTGCAGGAAATAACGAGGATTGGAAACCTAAAAATTATGGAGGAAATTTTGAAGGCATTATCACTCTAAAACAAGCATTGACAGCTTCAAGGAATCTTGCAACAATCAATTTGGCTTTGGATATAGGAATTGATGTTATATACTCAAAATTATTACAGATGGGTTTTAAAGATATTCATCCGGATTTGTCTTTAGTGCTTGGAAGTTTTGGCATTTCACCCTTAGAATTTTCTAAATTTTATACAATGTTTGGAAACAATGGGGTGATAAAAGAGCCGCAAATCATCAGAGAAATAGCAGATAAAGAGGGTAAAATTTTACTTGAATTTCCTTCTAAAGAATATAGAGTGAGCGAAGAGGGACAAAGTTTTTTAGTGCTTGATATGATGAGAAATGTTGTTGAGCACGGCACAGGACGCAATGCAAGAGTTAATGATATAGAAATTGCGGGGAAAACCGGCACAACCAATAAAAGCGTCGATGCTTGGTTTTGTGGAATCACGCCTGAAATTGAAGCCTTAATTTGGTTTGGCAATGATAATAACAAACCGATGAAATCCACCGAAGGCGGAGCAAGGACAGCTGCACCTGTATTTAGGGAATTTTTAACTCAATATTTAGAAAAATTTCCAGATACTACAAGAAAATTTAACATTCCAAGCGATGTGAGAAAGGGCTTATACAAGGGTAAAAGCGAATACTACACACCTAAATCTCCGCTTCCAAGAATGAATGCGAAATTTAATGAAAGTGAAATTTTGTTTTAAGCTTTTTTAAAGCAATTTCTAGCTCTATTTTAAATTTTGCTTTTTTAGGCTTTAAACCCTTTTTGGTTTATTTCTATTCTTGCTTTTAATTTTATCTCTTTGCTCTTTTTAAAATGATATATTTTCAATTTCTTTTTAATCTTGTTTTGTATTTTTACCCCCCCCCCCTTTTTTTAAACACAATCAAATTCTTAATATGAGAGTCTTTGCAATATCCTAAAATTAAGCATAAAGACTGATAGTTGTCTTTTTAACTGCTTGAAGCTTTTCTATCACCCCCCCCCCATTCTATAAAATCAATAAAAAAATTTCATAAAATATCTTCTTTATTTAATCCCTTGCATTTGTTTTTTTTTTTTTGATACAATAAGCTTTTTGTTTTTATTAAAATCTTTTTCATCAAGATGCTTTAAGGCTTAAACATTCATTGAAAAGATGAAAGGACTTAAGTATGCATAGCTTTGTAAAAGCAAAGACTAAAGATAAAAGCTTTTTTAAAAATAAAGACTCATCATCCCTGTAGGGCTAAAGATAAGAGCTTTGTGTATTTTGCTAAGGGATGAAGCAATTTCAATCAACAAAGTCTATGAAAGCTTCATTAAAAAGATGAAAAGAATTTAAAAACAAAACACATTATTATATAAAGGATGAAAATGCAAAAGGCTCATTGTGCTGTTTTAAGAATCAAAGATTGTCTCTCTTATCGTTTAGGACAGGCTCTTATTGATTATGATAAAAATGGGGGGGGGCTTTGTCTTTTAATCAAAAAGCTCTATCATATCAGTAAAACTCATCAAAGAACTCAAAGACTCTACAAAGATTTCATCTCTCTTTATCCCCATCTTAAATATCCTGCTTTAGAACAATGCAGTGATTATGAAGAGGCTTTAAGATATAAATATCATCTGTCTTATCTCTTAGGACAAGCCTTGATTAAGGCTCATAAATCTTGGTATAGGGGTGGGTATTTAAAACTCTACACTTCAATCAAAGATGCTCGTAAGATTTATAAAGAATTCAAACAATTCATTCAAGACCATCAAGACTTTAAACTCAATAACTCTTCTCTTATTCTTATCTTTGAAAATAAAGAATTCATCAATGATGAGGAATATAAAAATTATCTCACATTCTTACTGCAACATCTAAACCCTAAACAAAAACAAGAATTCATTAAACTCTTATTCTCTTTACCAAATTCAAATTCTTTATTGAAAGAGTTTAAAGAATTATTTGAGGAATTTAAAGATTATGAAGCCTTACTTGTTGTTTTAAAACATAATATCTCCTTTCATCTTCAATTCATCAATAACAATTTAACTCTCATCAAAGAATGGCTTCATTCAAAAGAATTCAAAGAAAAATACCTTGATACAAAACATCCTTATCCCTCTTTGCTTAATCCTTTAAAGCTTGATTATGAGAGTGTGGATGCTGAATTAGCTTGGGATATGAATGTGCCTTTGCCAAGGTGTTATGAGTTTATATTTTTAGGAAATTATGGAGCTGGAAGTGCGGCAATGCAACTTTACTTATCAAGTTGTGGTATTCATATTAATCGTAGAATTTCAAATAATCAACAAAGATATATTGATTGTTTTAAACTTTGCAAACATAATCAATATAACGCTTTGGTTATAAGCGGATATCGCTTTACAAACGACAACGATAAGTTATATTTTTTAATAACAAAAAAAGTTCCAATTTTGTGTATTGTTAGAGACCCTATATCTGTTCTTAAACCCATTGTAAATCATCATGAAACCGCAAATTCCTATAAAGCTTTTCCAAGAAATATATCTTTAAAATCCGATTATAAGCATTTAATTCAAGGTTGCATAAAATACCAACATTATGTAAAAACTGAACAAGGTTTAAAATACACAGCTTCAGATCATCCGACCTTAGCTAATCTTTATGCTTATACTGAAGGAAACCATTTTATTTTGAAAGAAAGAATTGATATTTTAAAAAATATTGCAAGTGAAATTTTATATTTTGATATGGAGGCAATTAAAGGAAAAAATACTTTTAAAACATTTAATAGATTAAAAGAAATTTTACATTTTCCAAGCTTACGTGAAGAGCAATTTTATTCATCAAAAGTTTGTGTGAATGATATTTTACTTGCTCTTCCGGTAACATTAAGTATTCCTTTAGAATATACAGAATTAAAAATTGATATACTTATTACCACTTATAATTCAATACCTAAAAACAATGAATTTATTGATTTAAAAAGACAACTTTTTAACAATGAAGTTTTATTTGAACATATTGTATATTTAGTGAAAAAAGAAGACTATTCTAAATTGATAAATAATTCTAAACTTTTTAATGATGTTAAAAAATATTTAATTGAACTTACTAAAACTTTAGAGGAACAAGAAAAAATAGAGGTAAATAAACAATTTAAAGAGAAAGATATTTTGGAGTATTTTAGAAAAAATAAAGATTTAAGAGATAGTTTTAAAAAAATCTTTGATAAAGAATACGCTCATCTTAAACAAGTGCGTCCGGATATTGTCGCTTCTTGGAACTATTATAATGAATTTGAAAAGATATGCGAGGAGTTTGATAAGCATTGATTTAAAAAATAAAAACGAAAATAAATAAATCAAAACATTGAGCCTAAAATCATTAGCAAAGCATTGAAAGGCTTTTTAAAAATATCTCTTGATTTTAGAGCTCAATTCATGGGATGATTTTAAGAAATAAAGAAAATTTTTGTTTAGTAATCATACTTCAAAGCTTAGTTTAAACTCTATTTTTTGTAAAATGTGCTTTGGGTTTGTTTTGCTTGGTTAAAGTGTTTGTTTAAGGGCTTAAGCTTGTGGATTAACAAAAGCTTTATGGATAAAAGCTTAACTTTGTTTAAGACTATTAAAAACATTCATTTAATCTCTTTTAACAAAGTGCAAATTTTGCTTTTAAAGTCCTATTTGTCTAAAAGCTTGGTTTTTGCTTGGGGCTTGTTTTGAGTTGGTAAAAAAAGCTTAAGCTTTATTGTCAAGCTCTTTAAAAGGCACGTGCTCATTTTAAGTTTTATTTAAAAAACTTCTTAAAGCTTTGAGCTTGTTAAAAAACACTTAAAAGTCTTGAGAGACTTAAAACACTCACACAAAAACGTCTTAGGTTTGATTTTGTTTTATTAATGTGAAAGATTTTAAAAGCTTTTACACAAATACGATAAAAGCTTATGAAATAGACATTTGCAACGCTTTTTTGTCGTGATTTTAGAATTTTGACACAAATTAAGAGACGCACAAAATAAAAAATAGGAGGTTCATAGCCCCCTTAAAATCAGTGCAAAAATCCTAAAATATCAAGGCTTTAAGAGATTAAAGTGCTTGTTTTAAAGGCTTGTAAGGCTCTTTTTTAGGGCTTTAACTCGGCTTTATTTCTTGCTTTTTATGCTCTTTTATAAAGTTTAATCACGTTAAAGCTTCACAAAGAGCGTCTTAAAATATTCTAAAAAAAAGCAAAATAAAAGCGTAGTAAAGTAAAAAATAATATAAATTTTTATAAAAATTTTAAGAACTTTGAATTTAAAAATTTATTTTAAATTCAAAGCTTCAAGCATTGCGGATTTGATTTTTTCTTGTTGATTTTTAATGTCAAAAAAAAGCTCGAAAGCAAAGACTCCTTGCCATAAAAGCATTAAAAGCCCGTCTTTATACTCAACTTGATATTGTTTGCAAAGTTTTAAAAAAGGAGTTTGTTTGCCATAAATCACTTCAAAAGCATATTTTGAATGGGATAAAATTTTATCAAGGATTTTTTTATCACAAGGCAAATTTTCATCATTAAGACCTGCTGAAGTTGTATTGACTACAAAATCAAAGTCAAAATCCCTCAAATCTTCATAAACAACACTTTGAAAAGCTTTAAAATGTTCCAGCCTCTCTTTAGAGCGATTGGCTATGCAAAGCTGTATCTCTCTTTGTTTCAAGGCAAAAGCGATAGAACGAGCTGTGCCACCTGCTCCTAAAATCAAAGCTTTTTTTATGGTTTTAAAATCCTCAATCGCCTTTAAAAATCCCGTTGCATCGGTATTATAGGCATAAAGCTGATTGTTTTTTAAAACAAGCGTATTTGCACTTCCTATTTCTTGTGCGAATTTATCCTTAATGTCGGCTATTTTTAAGGCTTGTTCTTTAAAAGGCAAGGTGATATTTGCACCATTGAGCTTAAGTTTAAAAAATAAATTGCGAAGCTCACTTTCCTCTTGTAAATGATAGCGGGTATAAATGCCATCAAGTCCCAAAGACTTAATGGCGTTATTATGAATTCTAGGGGATTTAGAATGCTTTACCGGATCACCTATGACGCATAAAAATTTCATTTTAAGGTAAAGGAAAAAGCATCTTTTGCAACATCTTTGCGAATTTTTTCAAGCTCCGCACTGATATTATTTTTATCAAAAGGACCGATTAAAACCTTAGTGATTTCTCTCCCATTGATACTTGTTTTATAGAGTTTATAATCATAACCTTTTTTCTTAACAGCTGCGAGTTCTTTGGATTTTTGGTCTAAATTATTCACAGAAAAAATTTGCACATAAAGTCCCGGAGTTAAGCCGTCTTTCGAAACAGGTTTTGTTTCGACATTTTTAAAAAGTTCTTTTGTGTCAGATTTTTCTGGCTCTTTAGGAGCTTGTGGTTTTTTTGTTTGAGTCGGTTGAGTTTTTGGCTTAGCCGGAGCAGGTGTAGGCTCTTGCACCTTAGGAGTTTCCTGTGTACTTTGCTCTGTTACGTTTAATGGAGGAGTCGCAGGCTCTTCACTTGGTGCTGAAAAATTTGTATCCGGAAGTGAAGAATTATTTTCAGCAAGAGCTGTTTGTGAATTTTCACCTTCAATTTGTCTTCTTAGAGCTTCAAACTGGTCTTCTGGAGAATCATTTTGAGTGATAGGGACATTTTCAAAGCCATTATTATCTGAATTTTCATTTTGAGTGCTTAAAGGTTCGGGAGGTGTGATGTTATTTTGTGTCGAATCATCGTTACCATTGATGAGTTTCATCACTATCATAACAACTAAAAATAAAATAACTAAGGCAATAATTCTAAGCAAAATTTTCTTAATTTTTTCATTTTTATTGCTTTTTTCCAAAATGATATCATCAAATTCATTTTTATTCTTTTCCATATCTTTCCTTTCTCACATATGTTTAGACCAAGAACTGCCACGTTCTTTTTGATAAACCTCATAAGGCACAATTAAAATATTAAAATCCCTAGGCATATCCATAGTAGGAAAAACCCTCCATTCTATAGGCATTTTACTTGCAAACATCATAGACAATTTTGAGGCTAAGGTGTATCCCTCGTTTAAAGCTGTATGTCCCTTGTGAATATATAAGTGCAAATGTCCGGGCGTTTTAGTTTTATAGGCTGTAAAATTTATAAAACCCTCTTCACGCAAAATAAGTTGAGCCCTATGCCAAAATCTTTCTGCGTTAAAACCATTATAATCAAAAACAATATTTTCAACTTTATTATCTCTAGTGATTAAATCGTGTGCAACGACAATCTTTTTTGCTGCATGGTCTCTTATGATATTAGCATTTAAAGGTGCATTCACTCTTTCAAATTTATCGAAAAAATAACGACCACGAAATTCACACTTTCTAACAATCTTATCCCTTTTAATATAATAATGGTCGCTAATCATTTTAATGAGCGACAAATCCATACTTGAAATCAAAACATAGCCTTTGGATAAATGATAAAATTACTCGCAAGAGTTTTGAGTTTTTCTCTAATTTCTGCTTGTAATTTTGTATTATTAATGTCATCTAAAATATCAGCAATATAATTTGCAATGCTTTCCAATTCTTTTTCTTTAAAACCTCTTGCAGTGAGTGCTGGAGTGCCAAGTCTTAAGCCGCTTGTAACAAAAGGACTGCGAATTTCACCCGGCACAGTGTTTTTATTTGCTGTAATTCCTGCATGACCTAAAGCTAAATCCGCATCTTTTCCGCTAAAAGCTCTGTCTAAAAAGCTCATTAAAACCAAATGATTGTCTGTGCCATCGCTGACAAGTTTATAATTTCTCGCAATGAGAGTTTGAGCTAAAATTTTAGCATTGCTAATGACTTGTTTTGCGTAAATTTTCCATTCCTCGCTAAGATTGAATTTAAACCCTACCGCTTTAGCTGCAATCACATGCATTAAGGGACCACCTTGAATTCCGGGAAAGATTGCGGAATTGATTTTTTTAGCAATTTCTTCATCATTACACATAATAATCCCGCCTCTTGGTCCTCTTAAAGTCTTATGTGTTGTTGAGCTTACAACATGAGCATGTGGAAAAGGACTTGGATGTTCTCCTGCTACAACAAGTCCTGCAATGTGTGCAATATCAGCAAACAAATAAGCCCCAACCTCATTGGCAATTTCTCTGAATTTCGCAAAATCAATAATTCTTGCATAAGCACTTGCTCCACACACAATAAGCTTTGGTTTGACAATATGGGCAATTTCACGCACTTTTTCATAATTAATCCTGCCATCAAGTTCAACCCCATAAAAAAAGCTTTGGTAAATTTTGCCTGAAGAGCTTACCTTAGCTCCATGTGTTAAATGTCCTCCGTGACTTAAGTCCATTCCTAAAATTTTATCTCCCGGATTTAAAAGAGCTGAATACACGCCTTGATTCGCTTGCGAACCAGAATGAGGCTGAACATTTGCAAAAGAGCAATTAAAAAGCTTTTTACATCTTTGAATGGCTAAATTTTCAATTTCATCAACGCATTCACAGCCTCCATAATATCTCTTTGACGGATAGCCTTCGGCGTATTTATTTGTCAAAACACTTCCCATCACTTCCATAACTTCTGGCAAGGTGAAATTTTCACTTGCTATCATCTCTAAGCCCTCGCATTGACGCTCGAGCTCTTTATTTGTCAATTCAAAAATTTCTTTATCAAATTTTTCTAAACTCACTGGTTCTCCTCTTTTAATTCTGATTTTAAAGGACGCATTGCTGGGAATAAAATCACGTCACGAATGGATTTTTTATTCGTCAAAAGCATGACCAATCTGTCAATGCCTATACCCTCTCCCGCAGTCGGTGGCATCGCATAACCTAAAGCATTGACAAAATCTTCGTCCATCTCACAAGCTTCTTCATCGCCGGCTTTTTTAGCTTCGATTTGTTTTAAAAATCTTTGATATTGTTCTATAGGATTATTAAGCTCATTAAAACCATTAGCTATTTCTTTTCCACAAATGAAAAGCTCAAATCTTTCAGCAATGCTCTCATCTTTATCGCTATGTCTTGAAAGGGGACTGATTGAAACAGGAAAATCCACCACAAAAGTAGGATTGATTAATTTATCTTCAACATAGCAATCAAAAAGCTCAGCTTGTAAATGTCCAAGCTCTAGTTTTTCATTCACTTCAAAACCATCTGTTTTAAGCTTGATTAAAATTTTTTCTTTATTTTCTATGAGCTCATCGCTTAAATTTCCATATTTTTTAAGGGCGTCTTTATAGCTGATTCTCTCAAAAGGTTTTGAAAAATCGATTTTTTTATCATCAAATTCAATGATTTTTCCCAGATTTAATTGTTCTAAAAGCACAGCAAAAAGCTCTTCGGTTAAATCCATTAAATCTTTATAATTATGAAAGGTCCAATAAAATTCAATGGTTGTAAATTCAGGGTTATGTGTAAGGTCCATTCCCTCGTTTCTAAAACAACGATTGATTTCAAAAATTGCTTCAAATCCGCCGACAATCAATCTCTTAAGATAAAGTTCAGGAGCAATCCTTAAAAATCTTTCCACTCCTAAAGCATTATGAAAGGTCTTAAAAGGTTTTGCATTTGCCCCTCCTGCAATAGGATGCATCATCGGTGTTTCAACTTCTAAAAAGCCTTTGTCTTCAAAAAAATGGCGAATCAAACTCACCACACGAGAGCGTATGAAAAAATCTTTTCTCACTTCTGAATTTATAATCATATCCACATAACGTTTGCGGTATCTTTGCTCTATGTCTGTTAGTCCGTGGTATTTTTCAGGAAAAGGCACAATAGCCTTTGTCGCTAAATCAAGCTCACTAATATGCAAACTGAATTCGCCGGTTTTGGTTACAAAAGCATAACCTTTAGCCAAGATAATATCACCCACTTCTAAATTTTTCTTAAATAAATTGTATTTTTCTTCTCCAAGTGTGTCTTTATTAAAATAAATTTGTAAGACTCCACTTTGATCTTCTATATTTGCAAAAATTGATTTCCCAGCAATCCTAAGAAATTTAATCCTCCCTGCAAGGCTTACGCGTTGATTTTCATCTCTTTTTTCTGTTAAATTTAAAATATAAGCAAATTTTTCTTTAAAAGCTTGAATGGAATATTCTTTTTTTAAAAAATGCGGATAAGGATTTACACCTGCATTCTTAAATTCCTTTGCTTTGTCTATTTTTTGTTGCTCTAAAATGCTATCAAACATTTATATTTTTACCTTTGCTTTGTGATTGCAATCGCTACAAATTCCATAGAGTTGCATCAAATGTCCTGTGAGCTTAAAACCATGTTCTTTTGCGATTAAAGATTGTTGTCTTTCGATGGTTTGATTTTCAAATTCTATAATCTTACCACAATTTTTACATATCATATGATCGTGGTGAGGTTTATTAGCAAGTTCGTATTTTTTTCCCGCTGAACCAAAAGAGATAGAAGTTACCATTTCAGCTTCTTCAAGCAAATTTAAAGTTCTATAAACCGTTGCTATGCCAACATTTAAATCCGGCTCATTGCGTTTGATTTCCATATATAAACTTTCAGGAGTGTAATGTATATCGCTATTATACAAGGTTTTAAGTAAAACTTCTCTTTGCTTGGTGTATTTAAGCCCACCTTGTCTAAGAATCTTTTTAAATCTTTCTAATAAAACATCGTATTCTATATTTTCAATCAGCATTATAACTCCTCTTGAGTATGATTTAAATCAGAATTTAATTCTTGCAAATTTTCTTTAACTTCTTCGTGTAAATTTTGCAAACCTTTTTCAGCCAAAGGTTGATTCATTATATAAGAACCCGCATTTTTTAGCAAACTCAAGGTATAACTATCTTTTGCAAAATTCTCTAATTTTTCATTTAAAAAATTAATTCTTGAAATACAAAAAACCAAAATTGCAAAAATCAAAAAAACCTTTACTCCGCCAAATAAAAATCCTCCCAAGCGGTCTAAAAAACCTAAACCACTCAATTTAACCATCTTAGATAAAAGATTTCCAAATAATAAACAAAAAATCCAAAAAAGAATCAAAAGGGCTAAAAATCCTACAAAAGATGCTAAAGATTCATTTTGTATTTTATAAAAGGTGTCTTGTATAAATAAGGCTGCTTGATTAGAATATTTTGAAGCAATAAACACACCTCCTACGATACCAAGTAGTCCAAAAGCTTCCTTAATCAAGCCATTTAAAATGCCTTTAAGTCCTAAAAGCAAAGTAAAACCCAAAATAAACACATCGAACCAATAAAAATTCATATTCTAAAACCCATAAATTTTCAGCAAAGTAAAGTATAATTCTATGTTATAAAAATAAATATTTAGTTAATCACTCTATAATCTTTGGCACCGCAAAAAAATGCCCATTAGTTTTTGGAGCATTTTTTAAAATTTCATCAATAACTTCGCTACTTTTAACCTCATCTTTTCTAAAAGGTGTTCCCCCTTCGATTGTATTGATTGTAGCTTGCAATGAACTTAAATCAAGCTCATTAAGTTTTTCAACAAAATTGACGATTTCGCTCAATTGATTAACAAGCTCATTTCTTTTTTCATCATTGATTTTTAAAGCACTTAATTTTTCAAGTTTGCTTAATAATTTCTCATCAATTTGCATTTTTAATAACCTTTTTTCATAATAATATAAACTTTCAAATTAAGATTATATCATAAAAAATCATAAAAAGGCTTAAAATGTTTAGCGTGTATTTGCATTTATTATGATATAATTTAAATCATTTTTTTAAGGATAGCACTTGACGCTTAAAGATAATTTAAAAGCTGTAAAAACAGAGCTTAACACAGAGGAACAATTTTTAGAAAAATTCATAAAAAGCGAAAAATTTATAAAAAAATATAAATTTTATATACTCGGGGTTTTAGTTATTTTATTGCTTTATTTTGCAATTAATTTTATTGTCAATTTTTTAGAAGAAAAAAATATCAAAGAGAGCAATGAAATTTACGCAAGTCTTATTCAATCCCCAAAAGATAAAGAAAAACTTGCAAATTTAAAAGAGAAAAATATCAATCTTTATACAATTTTTTTAATAAATGAATTCGATAAAGAACAAGACAATGTAGAGCTTTTAAATGAGCTAAATGCTCTTTATAAAGATAAAAATCTCGATAACAATCTAAGAAATATTTTAGCTTTAAATTTAAACCAAAAATCTTTCTTTTTAAAGGATTTTAATAAAATTTTAGAAGCTTATAAACTTTTAGAAGAAGATAAAATTGAAGAGGCAAATATCTTGCTTTCTCAAATCAAAACAGATTCAACCTTAGGGCAAATTGCTAAGAATTTAAAACATTATCAAGGGATTAATCAATGAAAATATTCATCTTAGCTTTTAGTTTTATTGTATTATTTTGTGCTTGTGGAACAAAAAGGCAATATTTTCAACCTGCTGAAATTGACGGAAATTTAAATCATACTGAAAATTTAAAAGCAAAAATTGTTTCCACCAGTCTTTTCTCTGCAACATTGAATAACGATACTGCTATTCTTAAAAATGAAGAAAACATTGGGAATTTTAAACTTGAAAAAAATTATAATCTTCTTGCTTATCAAGACGGAGAATTTATTGTTGCAGACAATGATGGCAATTTAAAAATTTTTGACAATAATCATCAAGAAGTTTATAGTGAAAAATTCGATGCAAGTGTTTTAAGCGTGGCTTTGGAAGGCAATGATCTAGCCTTAGTCCTTGCGGATAATACTATAGTTTTAGCGAACAGAAGTTTAGGAATTAAATTTTCTCAAACCCTCCCTCCAGCCGTTGCTCAAGATAGTCGCGTGGCAGCTCCTGTATTTTTAGAGAGTGTGATTGTGTATCCAAGTTTAGACGGAAAAATTGTGATTTTTTCAAAACAGACTCAAAAAATTTTAAGAGATATAATCGTTTCTGCGGAATATTTTTTCAATAATATCATCTCTCTTAATGTATTTGACGATAAAATGATTGCTGCAACAGCTAAAAAAATCATTGTATTTTCCCCGTCTCAAACTCTGCATTTAAATGCTGAGATTAAAGATGTTGTTTTGGATAAAGATTCTATTTTCATACTCTCAAAAGACGGAAATGTGATTAAAACAGATTTTAATTTAAATAAAAAAGCGGAGAAAAAATTTGAGTTTGCTCTATTCACTCAAGCTAACATTCATAATGACCATTTATATATCATTGAAAAAACAGGTTATTTAATTAAATGTGATTTAAATTTAGAAAACGCTCAAGTTTTCAAACTTCCAGATATTAATGAAAAAATGTCTTTTATAGGCTCTACAAAATTCTATTATGCGGATAAAATTTTAGATTTGTTATGAAAAATTTAGAAGAAAATCTTAAAATATTAGACTTCCATTTTGAAGATTTTAGAATTTTAAATTTAGAAAAACTAACAAAAAAGAAAAGTTATTTATGCGGATTTAATCATAAGGCTTTGGTCTTTGTTTATAGAGCTAAAACAAGATTTCTTAGTAAAGATGCTTTATTTTTAGAAAAATTATTAGAGCAAATTTTTGAAGAAAAACTTTTAATCGAAAGTCAAATATCTGAAAAATATTTTATTTACAAAGCAGCTCTTTGTTCTAAGGCTAAAAAATTCTTAGAAGAGAAAGGATTTAAAGTCTATGCTCTTATGTGATATTGGGAATTCTAGTGCGAGTTTTTTGCATCATAATAAATATTTTTGTTTAAGCATAGAAAAATTTTTAGAATTTAAAAACGAAGAAAAAGTTTATTATATCAATGTAAATGAAAGACTTAAAGAACATCTAAAACTTAAAAAAGATTTTATAAATCTTGAGCCTTATTTTGCTTTTGATACCATTTATCAAGGTTTGGGTGTGGATAGAATTGCAGCCTGTTATACCATAAATGATGGAGTTGTGATTGATGCAGGCAGTGCAATCACTATTGATGTTGTTTCGAATTCCATTCATTTGGGTGGATTTATCTTGCCCGGAATCGCAAATTATCGTAAAATTTTTTCCCAAATTTCACCAAAACTTAGATGTGAATTGAATACTCAAATCAGTCTTGATGCTTTCCCACAAAGGACAATGGACGCTTTGAGTTATGGGGTTTTTAAAGGAATTTATCTTTTGATTAAAGATACAATGCAAAATAAAAAGCTTTATTTCACGGGCGGAGATGGAAAATTTTTAGCAAATTTTTTTAATTATGCAATTTATGATAAACTTTTAATTTTTAGAGGAATGAAAAAGGTTATAGAGCAAAATCCGAATTTGTTGCTTTAATTTAATGTTACAAAAATACTCAAGCTTTTTTCACTCTGTTTTATTTTATGTTTTTGTAAAGTAAAATAAACTAAACTTTAATGTTTGAAAGATAATATTTTTCTAAAGGAATGAAAAATGAGTCAACAAGAATTTGATGTATTAATCATTGGAGCTGGAATTTCAGGCACAGCCTTATTTTACGAACTTGCAAGATATACAGATATTAAAAATATTGCTTTGATAGAAAAATACAATGCTCCTGCTACTTTAAACAGCAAAGGAACAAGCAATTCTCAAACCATTCATTGTGGTGACATAGAAACAAATTACACACTTGAAAAGGCTAAAAAAGTCAAAAGAAGTGCTGATATGGTCGTCAAATATTTACTTTTGCAAAATGCTCAAAATCAATTTATGTTTGCTCATCAAAAGATGGCTTTAGCGGTCGGAGAGAGTGAATGTGAGTATATGAAAAAACGTTATGAGGAATTTAAAGAACTTTATCCTTATATCGAGTTTTTTGATAAAGCTAAGATTAAGCAAATTGAACCAAAAGTTATCTTAGGTGAAGACGGGGTTAATGATAGGGCAGAAAATATTTGTGCTATGGGCGTTGAAGTTGGCAAAGCCTTTACAACTGTGGATTTTGGAAAGATGAGTCAAAGTTTAATCGAACAAGGACAAAAACAAAATAAAAATACCTTTGTTGCTTTCAATCAAGAAATTGTCAGCATAGAAAAAAAGGACGGAATCTTCATTCTTAGAACTCATACTTATCAAGAATATCGTGCAAAAGCGGTTGTTGTTAATGCTGGAGCACATTCTTTGTATTTGGCTCATAAAATGGGATTTGGGCTTGATAAATCTTGTTGGCCTGTTGCCGGGAGTTTTTATCTGACCAAACAAAAGCTTCTCAATGGTAAGGTTTATATGGTGCAAAACCCAAAACTTCCTTTTGCAGCCTTGCACGGAGATCCTGATTTACTTGCTGATATGAATACACGTTTTGGTCCTACAGCTTTAGCCATTCCTAAACTTGAACGTTATAAGGGCTTAAAATCTGTGCCAGAATTTTTCCAAACCTTGCAACTTGATACAACCGTGATAAAAATTGCCTTTAAAATACTTAAAGACTCTACGGTAAGAAACTATATATTTTATAATTATCTTTTTGAAATTCCATTTATCAATAAAAATTTATTTATCAAAGATGCTAAAAAAATCGTCCCTAGCCTGAAAGCAAGTGATATTTACTATGCTCAAGGTTTCGGTGGGGTGCGTCCTCAAGTGATTGACAAAACGCGTGGAGAATTAATGCTTGGTGAAGCAAGCATTGTCGAAGATGGAATCATTTTTAATATGACTCCAAGTCCCGGTGCAACAAGTTGTCTTGGTAATGCGGAAAGAGATGCTAAACTTATATGCAAATATTTGGGAGTTAATTTTAAAGAGGATCAGTTTGCTTCTGAATTATTGTAAATTTTGTAACCATTTTGTTTCTAAAATTTTAGTATAATGATTCAAAAAAAGGAAAGTTATGCTTAAAAAAACCAAAATTGTCGCAACCATAGGACCTGCGAGTGAAAAAAAAGATGTTTTGCGACAGATGATTATCAATGGAGTTAATGTCTTTCGCTTTAATTTTTCTCACGGAACTCATGAGTATCATAAAAAAAATTTACGCAATATTCGTAAAGTTGCTAAAGAATTAAACACTAGAGTGGGAATTTTACAAGATATTAGCGGTCCTAAAATTCGCACAGGAGAGCTTAAAGAGCCATTTGAGCTTAAAAAGGGCGATAAACTTGATTTTTATAAAGAGCAAATTCTTGGAGTTAAACTTGATTCTAATCATTATAAATTAAGTATCAATCAAAGTGAAATTCTCAATATACTTAAAATTGATGATTATATCTATCTTTATGATGGAAGCATTCGTGCTAAAGTTACAAAGATTAATCAAAATTATATCCAAACTTTAATAGAAAATGATGGATTTTTAAACTCAAATAAGGGTATAAATTTCCCAAACACTAAAATAAATATTGATGTTATCACTGAAAAAGATAGAAATGACATACTTTGGGGCATTGAAAATAATGTGGATTTTTTAGCCATTTCTTTTGTGCAAAATGCAAAAGACATTAATGAAGTGCGTGAGATACTTGAAAAAAATAATGCCGAAATTGCTATTTTTGCTAAAATAGAAAAATTTGATGCTGTAGAAAATATCGATGAAATCATCAACTCAAGCGACGGGATTATGGTTGCTCGCGGAGATTTGGGTATAGAAGTGCCTTATTATAAAGTGCCAAACATTCAAAAGCAAATCATTCATAAAGCAAATAGTGCGAGCAAACCTGTTATTACTGCCACGCAAATGCTGTTTTCACTCTCCAAATCCAAAACCGCAACAAGGGCTGAAATCTCTGACGTTGCCAATGCTGTTTTAGACGGAACAGATGCGGTAATGCTTAGCGAAGAAAGTGCTGTGGGTATAGACCCGGCTAATGCTGTGGATATTATGTGTAAGACTATTATAGAAACTGAAAAATACTATCCCTATAATAAATTTGATATTTTTGAGTATTGTGATGATACAGACAAAATCATGCAATCAAGTGCGAAACTTGGAGTGGATTTAAAGGTGGATTCAATCTTTGCTTTAACAAGTAGTGGAAAATCTGCCATAAAAATTGCAAGATATCGTCCAAATATCAAAATTATTGCCATAGCACATTCTAAGAAAACTTTAAATTTCTTAACCATAGTTTGGGGGGTTAATCCTGCAATTTTAGTCAATCCAAGCAATGAATTAACTCTTTTACTCAAAGATACCGTAAAATCAAGCGTAGAGAAAGGTTTAGTGGATAGGGAAAAATGCTATATTTTAACAGCAGGTTTTCCAATAGGCGTTAAAGGCTCAAGCAACTTAATACGCATACTTCAAAAAGAGCAAATTGATTATTATCTTAAATAATTTTATATCATAAAAATCAATGCTGAATGAAAAAAGATTCATCGAATACAACCAAAGGTTTAAATAAAAGATAAATAGAGCTTGTATAGCTTTTAAGCCAAAAATAAGCTTTGAATTTACTCAAAGCTTTTATTTTTAATACAGATTAATGAAAAAGAATTTATAGATAAGAACAGCTATTCGCTTCTATGTCTTTCTTTTAATTTAGCAATGATTTCATTAAAACTTAAATTCGCATCAGCTAATAAAACACTAAGATGATACATCAAATCCGCCGCTTCGCAAATGAGTTCTTCTTTATCTTTAACGACTGCAGCTAAGGCTGTTTCAACGCCTTCCTCTCCAACTTTTTGTGCTATTCTTTTTGTGCCACTTTGAAAGAGTTTTGCGGTGTAAGAATTTTTTGCGTCTGCATTTTTGCGTGAATCAATCAATCTTGAAAGTCTTGATAAAAACACAAAATCCGCCTGTTTAGACAGCTCTTCAAAGCAAGAAATAGCTCCTGTATGACAAGTTGCTCCTACGGGATTGACCAAGATTAAAAGCGTGTCTTTGTCGCAATCAAGTGTTAAATCCACGATATTTAAAAAATTCCCGCTTTCCTCACCCTTAGTCCAAAGTCTTTTTTTAGTGCGTGAGAAAAATACAACTTTTTTTTGCCTCAAGCTTTCACGCAAGGCTTCTTCATTCATAAAACCTAGCATTAAAACTTCACAACTCTTATAATCTTGAATGATAACAGGCAAAAGTTTATTGACTTTTTGCCAATCAATTTGCGAATTTAAATGTTCAAAATCTTTCATTTCTTTCCTTTAATCTTAAATTTTGCACTCTTTTTTAAGAATATGCTATTATAATTTTGCAATTCTTTAAATCCAAATTCTCCCATCAAAAAGCATTCTTTTCTTTTTTCAAAAAAGAGCGTTATAACTTCTTTTTGTGTATGGAGTTGCCATTGTCTCATCGGGTAGTAAAGTTGTCTTATGATGATGTTTTTTGTTTGATTATTTTTTGCTTCAACCAATACAATTTTATCTCTACCCTCAAAACCAGAATCCACTTCCGTTTGGACAGATTTTACTTCTATATTATCATAAATATTTGTATAAAAGGAAAATTGTGGCGTATATTTGCGTCCTCGTATGCTTAAAACCAAGCTTTCATCGTCAATAAATGTGCGAATAAGACTTGAAGCATAGGCAAAATCCAAATGTTGCATTTCAGAGTTTCCAATGCAAGCACTTTTTAATTCAAAATCTAATTTACTCTCATATTCTTTGATGTCTGCATGAATGTCTGGAATATCCACATAACCCTCCCCTTTGCAAAGAACATACTCTCCATTTTTAATAGGTAAAATAAAAAGCTCATTATCAATAAAAATTTGCGGACGATCTTCTCTAGAATCTTGTTTGCATAAAATCCTCACTTCTCTTTGTGAAGTTTGCTTGAAATCTTTAACACAATCTTTAATCTCTTCAGCATTTATAAAAAATGGTTTTGATTTGAAATCATGTTTGTCAATTTTTAAATCCTTGTAGATTTTTTGCCAACTCTCATTATTTTTACTCATAATTTCCCTTGATTAAAAGCTCTGTTATTTTACCTCTCTTAGCACCTTTGCAATTAATGGCACGATTTGCTTGAATTTCTATGCAATTAAAGCCCTTGTATAAATTGCGTATAAAAGGTGCATTAGAATTGCTTTGCAAAACCTTTGAACCACGTGAATTTAAGGCTTTAAAGACTTCAAAAAGTTTCTTTTGTTCTTTTTCTAAAAAAACATCAATATAGCTCACAAAACTTGAAGTTTTATTGAGCGGATAATAGGGAGGATCAAAATAGACAAAATCTCCGCTTGCGGCATTCATTGCAACTTCCTCAAAATCACCCTGCAAAATTTTCACCCCTTGCAGAGCGTTTGAAGCATTTAAAATCAAATTCTCATTGTAAATTTGAGGATTCTTATAGCTTCCCATCGGTGTGTTAAATTGCCCCTTTGCATTATAGCGACACAGCCCATTAAAGCAGGTTTTATTAAGATAAATAAATCGTGCAGCTCTAAAAATAGAATCCAAATTTGCAAAATCCTCTTTTCTGTCAAGATTGCGTATCGTGTAGAAAAAATCCTTATTGTGCTTGTTTTGAAAGGATTTTAATTCTTTTAAAAGACTTTGTGGGCCGCTTTTTATGACTTCATAGGCATTGATGAGCTCACGATTTTTATCACTTAAGACAATGCTTTTAGAATCCAAAAGCCCTTTACTCTGCAGAGCAAAAAATAAAGCCCCACCTCCCACAAAAGGCTCAAAATAATTCTTAAAATCACGTGGCATTAAAGAAATGATAGAATCAAGCAAGGCTCGTTTGCCTCCAGCCCATTTCACAAAGGGCTTAGCTTCGCAAAAACTATAAGTCTTAATTGCCATATATTTCCTTACTATAAGCATCATAAAATACAAGAAAATTTTCTTTGCTATCAAAAGCAATTTATGTTTATATATCAAAAGAATTTAGAAAAATCGCATTTTTATATTTTTTGACCCATTTGACTTTTTGCCAATCAATTTGCGAATCTAAACGTTTATATCTTTCATTTCTTTCCTTTTTAAAATTCAAGTTTAACATAAAGCTTTTTATGAAGTCTTTAAAAATTTTAAATTTCATCAAAGATATTAATCGCAGCAATTTTGCTCTCTATCTCTAAGCTCTTATGCAGAGCTTGAATGATTTTTGTAAAATACTCTGTGTCAATCTCCTCGTTTTTGTGTGATTTGAGATATTTGTCTAAAACCTGATAACCCCCGATTTTATACTCCCACACTTCCTTAGAGACTTTTATAAAATACAAAAAATCATTGACAAAAAGCTCTTGCTCTTTTTCATTATAGGAAATTTTTTCTATTTTTTTATTATCCCTCTTATTGTTTTTAAACCGACCCTCACCGATTTCACTCATTGCTGACTCCTTTGTCAATATAAAGTGGAAAAACATAACTTCCACTGCCAACTAAATGCAAGTCTATAATATTTTGTGTGATAAAAATATTATTTATTTCTTGCAATTTACACCCTCTATCACACACCAAGCCGATATTTTGCATTATTGTGCCTTCTGATAGAGATAGAGCGGGAAGATTGTCCCTGCTCCTGTATTGCCTCCACCCATAAGAGAAAGATCTACTAGAGTGCTTGTTACTATTACACATTGCCAAGAGCCATTTATTTTGTATTGTCTTGCTACATTTAGTCCAATATTGCAAGTCATTCTCATTATGCTCTGTTCTCTCTCATTAAATGCACATCTATAAGCTCTAATCCTAACTGACTAAGTTCTAAAAATTTCTCTTTAGAATCCACAAAAGGCACTTTAGGAAAATCAATTTTAAGAAAATCAAGGTATCTCTCCCTATAGCCCTTGTGAAACAGCACAGCATAAATATAGCCTAGAATCTCAAGAGGCTCAAAATGCTCATTGTATTTTTTATCAATAAACTCACGAAATTCTGGCGTGAAATTTTCTACCCACCCACCTTTTTCTGCGTCTTTTTCTCTTTCTTGTGTGTTCTTTAGAATCTTAGAGCTTTTATTTTGAGGAGATTCTGTGTTTTTAAGGTAAAGAGGCATTACCTGCTCTCCTCCTCTGCGATAAAAATTAATATCCACCATTTTATCAGTGATTGCAATAGTATTTATCTCGCTATCTCCAACAGCAGAGCTTTGTCTGGACACGATTAAGGCTTGATTCTCACCCTGCAGAAAATGCTTCATAATATCTTCCACACAACGCCAAACAAGCTTTCTTTCATAAAAGATATAACGAAAGTCAAAGGGGCGATAGGCGATTTTTTTAATGAACTTTGATAAATCATTTTGATTTTGCAAATTTTTCCAACCTTGCAAAATATCCCATCCTTTCTTTTCTTTAACTCCAAATGTTTTATATAATTCGTTGGCATTTGGTGATGATCTTTTAAAAGATTCAAATTTTTGCAATAATTTTTCTTTAGAAATATCAATTACAAAATTATCATGTGCTGAAGTAATCCCAACTCCAGAAACCCTAAACATATCCTTGACACTCCAGCCTTTCTCGTATTCTGCCCTCAAATCATCATTTTGTGGAATGAACAGATAAAAGGGATCTTGAGGATTTAATTCTTTCCATTCAATGGAATCTAAGGAATTTTCATAAAGAAATTTGTATTTATCCTTGCGTTTGCCATATAAATCATAATGGTAAAGTGAGGCTAAGCTGTCATTGCAAGATGTATTTTTTATAAAGATATTGATAGAAACGCCCTGCATAATATCAAAGACATTTTCATCTTTGTTTCCATCAGGAGTTGCTTCCTTTTTCCTTGTGTTGCCATGCAGGTCTAAAATATAAATGGCATCAAAGCTCTTAAGAAGTGAGTAACGCATTCCTCTAAAGGTAGGATTGTCTAAAAAGCTGTTATTAGAGATAAAGGCGAAGATTCCCCTCTCTTGCTCTTTGATTTTAGATTCTGCAAAGCAAATGAATTTCACATAATCATCCAAGAGCCATTTTGTGTTTTTTTCATCTTTGAGCTTATTCTTTTCAAAAGCTTTTTTAAAGGTTGTTTTAAGGCTTAAATAATCTTTTGGTTTCTCTTTGCTATCTTTGGCATTAAGATAGCGTTTTATAAGTCTTTGTTGTTCTTCATTTAATTGCGATTCTGGCTCTAATCCATAAGTTATGCGTATATTATCCTCAAATAAGCCCTTATTAGCACTTGCACCACTATAGGGCGGATTGCCTGTGATGATGAGGATTTGTTTTTCTTTAGTTTTTTGGGCATTTATAGCTTCTTCTATGAGTTCTGGATGTTCGCTATCATGGATATTGCTTTTGTCATTTTGTTCTTGCTTTATATCTTTAAAATAAAGTGTGTTTGTGAGATAGATTCCTACCCTTTCTTCATCCTCTAGCGGTTGTTCAAATTCCTCTTTGAAACTTTGATGAAGTTTAAGATGAGCAATAGTATAGGGAGCGATGAGGTATTCAAAGCCAAAAAATCGCGTAAGGAGTTTTTTGGGTTCACATCTTGTGCTATTTTTGTCTTCTATGTCCCCTAAAGCCTTTCTAAAGGCTTCTAACAAAAAGGCCCCTGTGCCTGTGGCAAAGTCTAGCAAAGTGATATTTTCATTGTCTAATGCCGCACTTAAACCTGATAATTCAAAATCTCTTTTAAGCACAGAATCTATAGCATTGATAATAAAATTCACAACACTTGCAGGGGTATAATACACACCGCGAAGCTCTCTTAATTGCGGATCATAATATCTCAAAAAGGTCTCATAGAAATGTAAATAGGGATCCTTATGCAAGGCGGTTGTGGGAATTCCAGATAAATCCTTTTCAAAGGTCTTATTAAGTTCCTTAATAATGCTTGCAGTATCAATGTGATTGATGATATAGAGCATATCTTCTAAAAGCCATTTTATATCCACTTTATCAAGTTTTCTTAAAAATTCACTCATAGTTTGGACTAAAGGAAAATTGTTAGGTATGAAATCTGCTGCTGTACTCAGTCTGATTTTTTCATTGTTATTATTGTTAAGCTTTGCAAGAAAAAGGCTATAAGTGAGCGTTTGTGCAAAAGAATCGCAAAATTCACTAAATTCTAATTTTTCATAAAGTTCTCTTTTAAAAGTATTGTAAAGACCCTTAATATGTGCTTCTTGTTCGCATCTTTCTAAAGAACCTCTAAGGTTTCTTGTGCGTCCAGCAAGAGCGGAGGCAAATTCTAATGCACTGGTAATAGGCTTTGGCTTGTAACTCAAAAAGAGTTCAAATAATTCTAAAAGCTCCTTTTCTTTATCCTCTAAATGCCCCCCAGACTTAGCATTTGCAAGGCTTTTAAGCGCATTGAAATCACAAATCTTACATTCTTTGATAATCTTTGCTTGATTTTTATCATTTTGACGCACAAGAGAAAAATGCAAATAATCTGTCAGTATGATATTATCTTTGATTTGCATATATTTTGCAATCTGCTCACTTTGCACAATGGACTTTAAATCCGTATTGATGCGTTTGTTTTCAATCAATCCCACCAACAAATCTGCTCTTGTAACTTCAAAATCGGGCATTCCAAATTTTTCTTTATTGTTTGGCTCGTGCTTAATATTGAGTTTTTCAAAATCCTTATGCTTTGAAGAAAGCTCGTTCTTTAAGGCTTTTAAGAAATTTTCAAGTGCCGGCCTGTGCGAAAGCTCTCTGTCATTTTCTTTCATATTTTTTATACTCTTAAGATAATCTTGTAAAATCATTTCAACTCCTTATGGGAATTTGATTGTCTTTTAAATAGAGCTTTAATTCTTTAATATCCACGAGTTTTTGATGGAAAATACTTGCTGCTAAAGCTCCATCAACGCCGAGTTTAAAAGCTTCTAAGAAATGTTTTGCATTTCCAGCCCCTCCGCTTGCAATCAATGGAATTTTACAAATCGCACGCACAGCCTTTAATTGCTCTAAATCATAGCCATTTTTGCGTCCATCTTCATTCATCATATTAAGCACAATCTCACCCGCTCCCAAATCCTGCACTTCTTTCACCCATTCAAGCGTGTTTTTTCCGCTGTGTCTCGAGCTTTTTTCATCGCCTGTGTATTGATACACTTTAAGCTGTGCATTTTCATCTTTAAAACTATCAATCCCAACAACCACACATTGAGTCCCAAAGCTTTTTGCTAAAATTGTGATGAGTTGAGGATTGTTTAAAGCAGGAGAATTGATAGAAATTTTATCCGCACCATTTGCTAAAAGTTCTTTTGCGTCATCCTCGCTTTTTATCCCTCCAGCTACACAAAAAGGTATGGATATATTTTTCGCCACTTCACGCACCCAAGCTCTAGAAATTCTTTCTTTCCTCACGCTTGCAGCAATATCGTAAAACACAAGCTCATCAATGCCATTTTGCGAGTAAAATTTCGCAAGTTCTATAATATCTCCCATATCTTTGTGATTTTTAAACTGCACACCCTTAACAACTCTGCCGTCTTTTACATCCAAACAAGCAATTATTCTTTTTGTAAGCATTTTATCGCCTCTTCTACACTAAAAACACCCTCAAGTAGAGCCTTTCCTACAATCACCCCGCTACAAATTCCTTTCAATCTTTTTAAATCATCAAGGCAAGAAACCCCGCCAGAAGCCTGAATGCTAAGATTTGGAAAAATATCGTGGATAAGATGATAAAGCCTTGTATTAGGTCCTTGCATTGTCCCATCTTTTGAAATATCAGTGCATAAAATATGCTTGAGTTTTCTGTCCGCATAAAATTCCAAAACTTCCATAAGTTTTTTATCGCTTTCTTCTTGCCAAGCATTGATAGCAATTTTATAATCTTCTTTTAAAACCACATCTAAGGCTAAAACTATGGATTCGTTTCCAAATTCTTTAAGAATTTCAAGGCAGAGTTTAGGATTTTTAATCGCTAAAGAACCTATCACCACTCTTTTAACCCCACTACCCAACAAGGCTTTAACCTCCTCTTTAGAGCGAATTCCTCCGCCCACTTGCAAATCCACTTTCACACAATGACTCAATTTTTCTATGAGAGCAAGCTGTCTTTTACGCGGATCTTTTGCACCGCTTAAATCCACCAAATGCAACTCTTTTGCCCCAGCCTTTTCGTAGGCTTTAAGCAAATTTTTAGCATCTTGCTTATAAATCTTTTTTTGAAAATAATCGCCCTTAAAAAGTCGCACTACCTCGCCGTCAATCAAATCTAAAGAAGGAATGATTTTTGTTTGCATCGCTTATCCTATGTTTTGTATAAAATTTTTTAGCAAAAGCTCTCCCGCTTCTGCACTTCTTTCGGGATGAAATTGCACACCATAAAAATTATCTTTAGCCACTGCTGCACTAAAGGGCTTAGAATACTCGCAAGTTGCGATTGTGTAGGGATTTAACTTCACACAATAACTATGCACAAAATAAAAATATCCTCCTTGCAAACCCTTAAAAAGCTCGTGCTGACTTAAAACCTGATTCCAACCCATATGAGGCAAAGCATAGCCTTGTTTTTCTTCAAATTTAGAAGTTTTAAAAGGAATGATATTTAAAGTGTTTTGAGAAAGTTCTTCTGAAAATTCTCCTAAAAGTTGCATTCCTAAGCAAATTCCCAAAAGAGGTTTTTGAGTGTTTTTGATAAAATCAATGAGTTTAAAATTTTCTAAGTTATTCATCGCTTTTAAGGCAGTTCCAACGCCGGGTAAGAGAAGTTTATCGGAATTTTCTAAGATTTTTAAATCTTTGCTGATTTGATTTTTAAATCCTAATCTGTCTAAAGCAAATTTCAAAGAAGCTAAATTTGCACAAGCTGTGTCGATAATGGTGATTTTCATTTTTTTGCTTTCATAAAAATTCTAAAAACTAATAGCATTTTAGCAAAATAAACTGAAATTAATGTTTTGTTTGATATAGAAACACTCTATTTGAAATTTGTTTTATGGTTAGAAAACTAGTCTTGAGTGATTTTTTTATTTTCAATATAATTTTCAAGTTTCTCATCATCTAAGATTTTATCATAATTTTGTATAGCAATTCTATCCTTGTCATTAGTTTTAAAATCTTTATTGACATTTTGTATAAATTCTTTAAAATCTTTTATTTTTCTCAATCAGCATTTCAATGGTTTCAAAATCCAGCTCCCTTTCTTTAGCATTTAAAATGCATTCTATGTCCTCAAGTCCAAGTTGTATCAACCCGATTCCAAAACTTTGATTCAATCTTTTAATCTCGTCTAAAATTTCATTGTCTATCTCCTCAAAAACAACCAAATAGCCCTCGTTAGCCCAGCTAGAATTACTCACCGCTTGAAAATAAGATTCTTTAAGATTGCCCCAACTCAGTGCAATTTTAAGCTCAAAAGAATAAATCTTAGGTTTGCTTTGATTGATATTTTTTGCAAGGTCTAAGGCATCTTCTGTGTAGTCATCAAAAGGAAAATGCACAGCAACAATGTCGGGAAAATTCCATTTATCCACACCTTTTTGATTTTTGGTGCTTTTTTCGTGATAGATGGTTTTTGCATAAGCATTAAATTTGTTGTCTTTACTATCTTTTAGAAATTTCACAAATAAAGGATGTAAATCTCTCTCATTAAACCTTTTCTTTCCTTCATTTAATTCCTTGACTCCCAATTCCTCCGCTTCATTGTTTTCATTAATCTTAGTTTCTAAGTTTGCTAATTCCCTTTCCCTTGCTTTAAGCCAGAATGTTGTAGGTTTTTTGGAAGCAAACATAAAAATAGAATCCGCTTTATCTCTTATATTAACATAAAGACGGGCTGCTAAACTTCTTATAGGGGTTTTTCCAGAGCTTACAAGTTTTTTTGCCAAACCTCTCTCTTCAGCGAATTTCCATATTTCCTTGTAGCTTAGCGGATACTCCGCATCTTGTAAAATCTCTTCAGCACATTTCAAAAAAGTCATTTTAATCCTTTTTATATTGAATTTGCATAAAGGCGTATTATATCGTAATTTAATCTAAAAAATTTATAAAATAACTATCATCATTTATATTGTATCTTTAAGATTTACGAGTTTTTCATATCCATATCTTAAACTATCGATACTCACAAAATCCCCATTTTTAAAAATATAAAAATAATTCCAGCCGTTATAATTTTCTTTATTTAAATATTTTGCTGCCATTTTATGTATGCTTAGTGTTGCGTCTTTGTCTTTGACTTTATTGTTTTTTGTTAGAGTGCAGATGAAATTTTTGTTTTTATCATAAAATTTTTCATTTTCACTTAATAAACCGGCACATTTAAGCATTTCAAGGCTTACTCTAGGTGGTTTGGTTTCAAGTTTGCCTTGAATGAGCTCATTGGATAATGTTTTAACTTTTTCAATCCTCGAATAAGCAATTTTAACATAAAATTCGTTTTGTTCTATGCCTATAAAATGTCTGTTTAATTTTTTTGCTGCTGCTCCTGTTGTTCCTGTGCCAAAAAAGGGTCTAAAATCAAATCCCCTTGTTTTGAGCTAGACATTATCACCTTTTCAAGCAAAGATTGAGGTTTTTGAGTGGAGTGAATTTTCTTGCCCGATGCGTCTTTTAATCTTTCATTACCTATGCAAATTCCTATATTCCAAACAGATTTTTCTTGTTTGTTATTGTTTAAAAATTTCATAGTTTTATAGTTAAAAGTATAAGGGGCATTTTTATTTTTAGAACACCAAATCAGAGTTTCATGTGAATTGCAAAATCTTGTTCCCTTAAAATTTGGCACAGGATTAGGTTTATTCCAAATGATATCATTTAAAATCCAAAATCCTAAATCTTGCATAATATATCCTAAGCGAAAGATGTTTTGAAAAGAGCCTATAACCCAAATACTCCCATTATTTTTTAAAATTCTCTTGCATTCACGCAACCAAGCTTTACAAAAACTATCATAAGCCTGTAAAGATTCAAATTTATCCCATTCATCACTCACTCCACTAAAAAGCTCACCATTTGTTCTTAAAAGCTCTCCTTGTGTTTGCATAAAATAAGGTGGGTCAGCAAAAATCAAATCCACGCTTTGTTCTGGAAAAGTCTTTAAAATTTCTAAACAATTGCCTTGTAAGATGGTATCTTTTTGCATTAGAGTCCTTTTAAATTTTGACTTGATTTAAACACCTGCTAAGTTTTAAGAATAAAGTTTAAAATCTGTATAAGATCATATTTGTGATTTGGGCTTAAAATACCAAAAATCTTAAGCATTTGTATAAAAATGTCAATATTTTTCTCATTAATTTCTAAGTATCCTTTCTCTTTGCTTTGAATTTTTCTGCCCAAAAAACTTTCCTTTCCCTTTGAGTCTTTAAGCAAATAAAGCGGAAAGCAAAAAAATAACATCGCTTGAATTCCTATAGCCTTTTGTTTTTCTTTGATAACAATTTCGCTTAAAAAATTATTATTTTTAAAAGAATACACAAGCAAAGGATAAGAAATTTTAGATTCTAAGAAGTCAATGTGAGCAATTTTAAGGGGTTTAAATACACTACGATTGATTTGCATTTTATCCTCTATAAGTGCGTCATTATTCTCTAAAAAAGTTTTAAGTTTTAAGAGTGTTTCCTTTTTTATAATATTTTGTCTATAAAATTGCCAAATTATATCACTTAATTCGTATAGTTTTTTAAATTTTTTATTTGCACCAACGAAATGGTAAGCGTCTTTTTTCACAACTTCATCATATCCGATTTGCCATTCTATATAATGTTTAATATTAATTTTTGTTTGCGTGGGTGCGATAGGCTTTCCATAATCATTGAAAGTATGACGTTCTTTGATTCTAATCTTACCACCAACAGCAGTTAAAGCAAGTTCGTAAAGCATTTTAAATTCATGCATTTTTATCCTTTAAATTTGTAAAATAATGCAAAAAATATGTTTTAATCTTTTCTTCATTATATTTTTTTTGATAAAACCAAGCTAAGAGTTCATCCTCAATGCTTTTAAAAGAAGCATTATCTATAAAAATGTCCATATTTCCAAAATAATAGGGTAAAAGATGGGCATATTTTTTAAAAAAATGGATATAAATATAATATTTTAAATTCTCCTTAAAGATTTTTATCGCATTTTTATTTGGGTTTTGTATAAAGGTTTTATTGCGTTTTAGAGCGTTAATATCTCTTAGAGGATGAAAATAAGCTACAGCCTTTCTTGTGTCCTTTGGATTAGGATATTTACAAATATAATGATTGATACTATCAAACTGCGATAAAGAAAAGGTATGTTGTTCTAATGTTTTGAATGTATATTTTTTGATATATTCATAGTCCATACCTTGCTTGGTTTTTTCATACAAAGCTATGATAATAGGGAAAAATGTGCTGGATTTTGGAGTGAAAAATTCCGATGAAACGACCACATCATCAATCAATCTAAAATGGAGTTTAAAATCCTTTAAAGCCTTAAAATTTGCTTCTTTAATCAAGTATGATAAAGGATGCAAAACGCAAACAAAATCGGGATTTAAAAGCTCATAAGAGCGTAAAAAAGAAATTCCTAAATCCCTATGTCGCAATTTTTCATCACAAGAATGCAATTCTTTTTTTATTTCAGAGCGAATGATGGAGGTTTTGTCGTTATAGGGAGGATTTCCGATAATTATAATTTTTTGATTATCTTTAATGCCAAATTTTGATCTATGGACTTCAAATAAAGAATTTGTGCAAATACTTTTGGCATTTTTTACTTTGTTTAAAGCCATTTCATCAATATCCGCACCGATATAATCTAAATCTTGTGTAAAAAAATCCCCATATCCGCAAGAGCTATCTAAAAAAGTGTATTCTTTGAGATTTTTGATGTATTTTTCTAAAAGTTCGTAAGCCTTAGAAACTAAGATTTTAGGTGTATAAAAGCTTCCTAAATTGATTGTCATTTTTTCATCTAAATGATTTTGTTTGGGCTTAATGCTTTGAATCATTTTAAACATTCCTGCAAATTTTAAACATTTCTAGCCTTGACTTCTAAAAATAATTCATATCACACCTTTAGAGCTTGCGAGTTTTTCATCTTCTATTTTAATCGCCATTTTTAAAGCTCTTCCAAAGGCTTTAAAAAGCCCTTCAGCCTTGTGATGCTCGTTTTGTCCCTTAACTTTTAAATGCAAACTTGCTCCCATAGAATAACTTAAAGAATAAAAAAAATGCTCTATCATTTCAGTGCTTAATTCTCCAAGTTTTTGCTTTTTAAATTTAGCTTTATAAACCAAATGAGGGCGGTTGCAAAAGTCTATGCTGCAGCTTGCAAGAGCTTCGTCCATCGGCAAAACAAAACCATAGCGTCCTATGCCGATTTTATCACCTAAAGCTTTTTTTATCGCACTTCCAAAGGCTAAAGCCACATCTTCAACGCTGTGATGTTCATCAATTTCTAAATCCCCTTTGCAAGAAATTTCAAGCCCTATGCCCGAATGCACAGCAATTTGCTCAAGCATATGATTGAAAAAGCCCACACCTGTATCAAGCTTGATTTTCCCTCCATTTAAAGCAAGTTTAACTTGAATTTTAGTCTCTTTAGTAATCCTCGAAACACTTGCATTTCTAAAAGTGCTTAAAATTTCATCACAGAGTTCTTGCCAAGTGAAAGTTCCATATTTTAACCCTCTAACGCCTAAATTTTGAGCTAAAGCCATATCACTCTCTCTATCACCTATGACAAAACTTTGCTCTCTATCGTAGAGTTTGTGCTGGATATAATCCTTAAGCATTGCTGTTTTTGGTTTTCTGCATTCACAATTTTGGTGTTCAAAATGCGGACAAATGAAAATATCTTTAAATTCTATTCCGCAACTTTTAAGAATATCAAGCATTTTTTGATGAGCCGATTCAAAATTTTCTCTGCTAAAAGTAGGGCTTCCTAGTCCGTCTTGATTGCTAATCATGACAAATTGAAAACCGAAATTTTTAAGTTTTAAAAGGGCTGGAATCGCTCCATTTTCAAAACGTAGCTTTTCAAGGCTATCAACTTGCAAATCACTCTTTGGCTCTTCAATGAGAGTGCCGTCTCTATCGATAAAAAGAATTTTTTGACCCATTTTATTTTTCTTTCAAGCTTTTAAGTCGCAATTCCACAGCATTTTTATGGGCATCTAAGGCTTCAGCAGCCGCTAAAATCGCAACACTTTTTCCAAGTCTTTTAAAACCTTTAACGCTAAGTTCTTGCACGGTCATTTTTTTACTAAAATCCGCAAGATTCAAGCTTGAATGAGTTTTGGTTAAGCCATAAGTTGGCAAAACGTGGTTGGTTCCGCTTGCATAATCTCCCATAGATTCAGGAGAATAAGCCCCTAAAAATACCGATCCAGCATGTTTGATTCCACTTAAGAGTTCTCGTGGTTTTTGAGTTTGTATGATGAGGTGTTCTGGAGCATAAGCATTTGAAATTTCAAGGCTTTGTTCTAAATTTTTTGCAACAATGATTTTAGAATGCACTATGCTTTGCGATGCCAATTCTTTTCGTGCTAAATTTTCAAGCTGTTTTTGCACCTCATCATTAACTTTTTGGGCAAAGTTTTCACTCAAACACACCAAAAGTACTTGAGAATCCGCTCCATGTTCAGCTTGAGAGAGTAAATCACTTGCTACAAATTGAGCATTAGCGTATTCATCAGCGATAACTAAAACCTCACTTGGTCCCGCTTGCATATCAATATCCGCCCCTTCAATATCCGCACTCACTCTAGCCTTAGCTTCAGTAACAAAGGCGTTTCCAGGACCAAAAATTTTATCCACTTTTTCAACGCTTTGAGTCCCATAGGCTAAAGCAGCGATGGCTCCTGCTCCGCCCATTTGATAAACTTCATCAACTCCGCATAAATTGGCACAAAAAAGCACAGCATCATTGATTTTAGCAGGACTTGCAAGGACAATTTTTTCACATCCTGCAATCTTAGCGGGAATGGCAAGCATTAAAACAGTTGAAAATAAAGGAGCAAGTCCTCCGGGTATGTAAAGTCCGACTTTTTCAATAGGACGCGTTAAAAGCTCACATTTTACGCCTTTGGTTGTTTCAAGCTTTATTTTTTTAAAAATTTGTGCTTCGTGGAATTTTTTAATATTTTCAAAGGCAAGTTTAATCGCTTTTTTTAATTCTTTATCAATTCTTTTACTTGCGTTTTTTATTGAGTCTTGACTGATTTTTATGCTTGAAATTGTAACTTTGTCAAATTTTAAAGCCTGTTCTATCAAGGCTTCATCACCTCTTTTTTTTACATCTTGAATGATTTCTTCAACAATCTTTGAAATTTCATCTTTTGCTTTCACAGCAGGACGCCTTAAAATTTCTTTTTTTTGTATTTGATTTAAATTTTCATAGATTAAAATTTCCATATTTTCTCACCTTAACATTTTTTCTATTGGTAAAACTAAAATCGAACTTGCACCTTCTTTTTTTAGGGTTTCCATAGTTTCCCAAAATAAATTTTCTTTACTCACTATATGGATAGCTAATTTTTTTTCATCGTGAGCAAGCGGTATAATCGTAGGTTTTTCAAGTCCGGGCAATAACTTTTCAATGACACTTAGCTTTTCTTTTGGAATATGAAGCATAATGTATTTAGACTCTTTAGCACCGATAACTCCTTCAACTCTAAGCAAAATTTTATCAACAAGGGCTTGAATTGTCTCATTTAAGGGGTCTTGTTTTTGTATCAAACAAGCCTTTGATTCATAAATGGTCTTAACTTCTTTAAGTCCATTTGCTTGCAAGGTCGCCCCACTTGAAACCAAATCACAAATTGCATCGGCTAAATTCGCCTTAGGAGCAATTTCAACAGAACCTGTAAGGGTGCAGTTTTGGTAATTTATCCCATTTTTTTTCATAAAATTTTTAAGAAGATGAGGATAAGAAGTAGCGATTCTAAGTCCTTCAAAATCTTTTAAATTTTCAAATTGAGCATCATGAGGGAGAGCCAAACAAAGACGACAATACCCAAAATCAAGCTTTTTAAGCAGTTTAAAATAAGCTTTTTCTCCTAAAGATTTTCTCTCAAGCTCATTTTCTTCTAAGACATTTTCGCCTATAATGCCAAGATCTACAATACCATCAAAAACAAGTCCGGGTATATCATCATCTCTTACCCTTAAAATATCTATGGGAAAATTCGTAGAAAAGGCAATTAAATTTTGTTCATGAATATGCATTTTAATTCCACAATCTTTCAAAAGTTGCAAAGATTCCTTAGAAAGTCTTCCGGACTTTTGTATGGCGATACGAAGACGCGAATTATTTTGCATTTTTTATCCTTGATTTAATTTTTGAGCGTCTATCTTAGCAAAAATATTCTTAAAAAACTAAAATTCTTAAAAGATTTTATTGATTTAAAATGATAGAAGAATCTTTTTGTTTTTGAAAGAATTTAAAAAGGATTTTAATCAAAATGTGCGACTAAATTTTTAGCTAATTCTTTGATATTATCACCTTTAAGCTCTGAAATTTCACCATTTTGTGCAAGAAAAATTCTATCGGCAATATCAAAATAAGAATCATCGTGCGTGATAGCAAAGATAGTCTTACCCTCTTCTTTAAGAAGAGGCAAAAGCTTTTTGTAAAAAAAGCGACGAAATACAGGATCTTGATCAGCTGCCCATTCATCAAGCACTAAAATATCACGTTCTTCAAGCAAAGCAATGAACATAGCCAAACGTTTTTTCTGTCCCATAGAAAGCTTGGTTATGCTGATATGATTGTTTTCAACGCTTGTTTTACTCTCAAGTTCTAAAAATTTAAGCCAAAAATCAATTCTTTCTTGATTTGCAAATTCTGTGTCTTTAAGGGTTTGAGTGAAAAGATGAAAATCACTGAATACTGCACTGATGAGTTTTCTGTATTTTTGGATGTTTTTGGCGTTAATTTTTTCATCATCAAGATAAATGGCTCCTGATTTTGGTTGAAAAAGTCCTGTTAAAAGCATACAAAAAGTGGATTTTCCGCTCCCGTTTTTTCCGATTAAAAAAACTAACTCTCCTTTTTTAAGACTTAAATTGACAGGATTGAGTTGAAAATTTTGGTAAGAAAAACTTGTATTTTCAAAGCGAATTTCTTTCCATTTGACCTTTTCATCTAAGAGGGTAAAATTCTCTTTATAAGCGTCAAGCTCAAGTTTTGCAATCTTATCAAGTGCGATTTTTGCTAGAATTAAAGTTGGAATTGAGCTAATCATAGAGACCAAAGGCGTTCTTAAAAAGAGTATAGATAAAGCAATGGTTGCCGCATTTTCTATGCTTGTAAGCTTAAAATGCAAGGCTAAATAAAACTGCACACCGACTAAGGCAAGAAGAGCGATATTGGTGATATTATTTGAAATATTATTTAAGACATTACCTTTTATGTTATGAATTCTTTTTTCTTCTGCTTTTTTTTCAAATTCTTCTTCATAATAGTACTTAGCCCTAAAAGCATTGATAATGAGTTCTTTATGCCCTTCAAGTATATTTTGATAATTCAAATTCAAAGCATCATCGCTTTCTCTAGCCTTTCTAAAACATTTATAGACCTTTAACATCAAAAAATGATTATTAACAAAAATCAACAATATCCACACAAAACAAAGCAAGAAAAGTTGCGGAGAGAGATACAAAAGATAAAAGCAGGTGCAAAGGATTAAAATCGAAGCTTGTAAAAATTCAGGCAAACGCAAAAGTCCAAATGAAACACTCCTTACATCAGAGTTTAAAGAGGCTAAAAGTCTTGCTTTGCCGATTTGTTCTATTTTGAGTAAGGGTGTATCTAAGATTTGTTTTACAACCCGTCTTTGCATTTTAAAGATAAAATTTTGTCCAAAAACACTAAGACTAATTTCCACAAAAGAAGTGCTTATAAAAAAGATGATTAAAAGAAAAATAAAATTAAAAATAGGAATATGTTCAGTGTTTTTAAGTAAAACTTCATTAATAAAAACTAAGGTCAAAACTCCCATAATACTTGCAAAAAAACTAAAAAATAAAAAAAATGCAATTCTTAGTTTATTTTGTCTTAAAAGCTCTAAAATAAAAGGCATATTTTCTCCATAAAAATCAATTGAAGTTATATTTACAAATCATTTTTGTTTATTATAATTGTATTTTAATTAAAATTTCATCAAAATTTAAGCAAATTTTTTGAATATTAATTTATTTACATTATAATCTTTAGCTTAAATAAAAAATAAAAGGAAATTGATATGTTGAAATGGTTTTTATCGTTTTGTTTATTAACTTTAGGTCTTTTTGCACAAGATACTTTTACAACTAAGGTTGGAGAAAATCAAATTTTTATCACTTCTCTTAAAGATAATGTTGTTGATAAAAATATATTAATCCCTAAAAATGAAGAGGATAAAAAACTCATTGCTGAAGTTTATAAGGATAAAAAAATCAACAAACACAATGTGATTTTAATCAAAAATCCAAATTTCACAGCCTTAATCGACACAGGTTATTTGGATACTTTGGATAAACTTCAAGCTTTTTTGCAAGACAATAAAGTCAAAAGCGAGGAACTTGATTATATCATCTTAACACATGCACATCCTGATCATATCGGTGCTTTAATGGGCGAGGAAAATCCTTTCACTAAGGCTAAAATTCTAATGGATAGAAAAGAACATGATTATTGGATTGATGGTCAAAACGAAGCCATCAAAAATGCCTTAGAAAGGCTAGAAAATATAGAGTTTTTTACTCATGATAAGGATTTAATCATCGAGGGTTCAGGACTTAAAGCCATAGCTGCTTATGGACACACTCCGGGGCATAATATCATTATGATAGGCAATCATCTCGCTTTTTGGGCGGATTTAGTCTATGCTTTTGATGTGCAAATTAAACATCCCCAAATTGCTGTCAGTTTTGATGTGGATGCAGAAGAAGCCATTAAAACAAGGGAGAAATTTTTTAAAGAATTTAAAGATAAAAACATCCAAATTTTAGGGGCTCATATGCCTTTTACAGAGCCTATAATTTTAACAAATTTTTAAATAAAGGAGGGAATTTTGGCAAAAGATGATGTGATTGAGATTGATGGCAATGTGATTGAAGCCTTGCCTAATGCAAATTTTAAAGTGGAATTAGACAATAAGCATGTGATTCTTTGTCATATTGCAGGAAAGATGCGTATGCATTATATAAGAATAATGCCCGGAGATAGGGTTAAAGTTGAATTAACGCCTTATAGTCTTGATAAAGGTCGCATCACTTTTAGATATAAATAAAAAACTCTAAGTTATTTAAAAGCTATTTTAGATATAATTAGAATTTTTTGTGATATATGCATCAAACTACAAAGAAGTGTTTTCAAAATTCACCACTTATTTTGAAAATAGTTGGTTCATTAACCTGATGCATTCACAATCAAGAAGTGGAATTTATATATTTGAGGAGAAACTTATGAAAGTTAGGGCATCGGTTAAGAAGATGTGCGACAAATGTAAAGTGATTCGTCGCAAAGGTATCGTTCGCATTATTTGCGAAAATCCAAAACACAAACAAAGACAAGGATAGATATGGCTCGTATTGCAGGTGTGGATTTACCAAAGAAAAAAAGAATTGAATATGGGCTAACCTATATCTATGGTATAGGTCTTTTTACTTCAAGAAAAATTCTTGATAAAACAGGAATTTCTTACGATAAAAGGGTTTATGAGTTGAGCGAAGATGAAGCTGCGGCGATTCGTAAAGAGATTCAAGAAAATTATAGGGTTGAGGGCGATCTTAGAAAGCAAGTGGCTATGGATATAAAAGCCCTTATGGACTTAGGGAATTATAGAGGATTAAGACACAGAAAAGGTTTGCCTGTACGCGGTCAAAAAACAAAAACTAATGCGAGGACTCGTAAAGGCAAAAGAAAAACAGTTGGTGCAAAATCATAAGAAGTGTTAAAGGATTAAAATATGGCAAAAAGAAAGATTGTTAAGAAAAAAATTGCTAAAAAAAATATAGCAAAAGGTATTGTTTATATCAGTGCAACCTTTAACAATACTATGGTTACAATTACTGATGAAATGGGAAATGCTATTGCTTGGAGCAGTGCAGGGGGACTTGGTTTTAAAGGTTCTAAAAAATCAACGCCTTATGCAGCACAACAAGCGGTAGAAGATGCATTAAACAAAGCAAAAGAACACGGCATAAAAGAAGTAGGCATTAAAGTGCAAGGACCTGGAAGCGGTAGAGAAACTGCTGTTAAAAGTGTTGGGGCTGTTGAAGGGATTAAGGTAACTTTCTTAAAAGATATCACGCCTTTACCTCATAATGGTTGCAGACCACCTAAACGTCGTCGTGTTTGATATAAGGAGAAAATTATGGCAAGATATAGAGGACCCGTAGAAAAACTAGAAAGACGCTTTGGTGTTAGTTTAGCTTTGAAAGGTGAAAGAAGACTTTCAGGTAAAAGTGCTTTAGATAAACGTCCCTATGCACCCGGACAACACGGAGCGAGAAAAGGTAAAATCAGCGAATATGGACTTCAGCTTAGAGAAAAACAAAAAGCTAAATTTATGTATGGAGTGAGTGAAAAGCAGTTTAGAAGACTTTTCAGTGAAGCCGCAAGAAAAGAAGGCAATACAGGGGTTTTACTGATACAGCTTTTAGAGCAAAGACTTGATAATGTGGTTTATAGAATGGGTTTTGCGACAACAAGAAGATTTGCAAGACAGCTTGTCACTCACGGACATATTTTGGTCAATGGAAAAAGAGTGGATATACCGAGTTATCGGGTTGAAGCTGGGGCTAAAATTGAGGTGATTGAAAAAAGCAAAAATAATCCTCAAATCACAAGAGCAATCGAACTTACAGCACAAACAGGCATTGTTGCGTGGGTTGATGTTGAAAAGGACAAGAGATTTGGAATTTTCACACGTAATCCAGAAAGAGAAGAAGTTGTCATTCCAGTAGAGGAAAGATATATCGTCGAGCTTTATTCAAAATAATAAGGGCTAAATTATGAAGAATATTAAAACATCTGCTTATACGCCAACAGAATTTACCATAGAAAATATCAGTGATACTGTGGCTAAAATCAGTGCTTGGCCTTTTGAGATAGGTTATGGAATCACTTTGGCTCATCCTCTGCGTCGTTTGCTTTATACCAGCACTATAGGTTATGCTCCAACAGCTATTCACATTGAGGGTGTGACTCATGAATTTGATAGTATGCATGGTATGCTTGAAGATGTCGCCTTTTTTATTATCAATCTTAAAAAATTGCGTTTTAAACTCAAAAGTAATTCAGATAAAGAGAGCGTAGAATTTAGCTTTAAAGGACCTAAGGAAATTCACGGAAAGGATTTAAGCAATAGTCAAGTTGAAGTTGTAAATGCCGATGCGTATCTGGCGACTATCAATGAGGATGCAGAGCTTAAATTCACTCTTGTGATAGAAAAAGGTATAGGTTATGTGCCAAGCGAAGAAACCAAAGAACTTTTAAACGATTCTAAATTTATTGCTTTGGATGCTTTTTTTACTCCTGTACGTGAAGCGACTTACGATATAGAAAAGGTTTTATTTGAAGATAATCCAGACTATGAAAAGGTCATTTTAACCATTACAACGGATGGACAAATCAGTCCAAACGAGGCTTTTCAAAATGCTTTAGAAGCAATGTATAAACAATTATCCGTCTTTGATAAAATTACTAATGTGAGAAATATCATCAAAACTCAAGCCTCAAACAATGAATTAGAAAGCACTAAATTACTTCAAAATATTGCTGATTTAAATTTAAGTGCGAGAAGTTTTAATTGTCTTGAAAAGGTTGGAGTGGTCTATATAGGAGAACTTGCCCTAATGAGTGTCAATGAATTGGCTGGTCTTAAGAATTTGGGTAAAAAATCCTTAGATGAGATTAAAAACATTATGGAAAGCATAGGTTTTCCTATAGGAAGTTCTAAATTAGGGGACAATAGAGAACTTCTTGAAAAGAAAATTGCTGAACTTAAAGCACAACATGAAGGATAAATAATGAGACATAAACATGGATACAGAAAACTTGGTAGAACTTCTTCACATCGCAAGGCTTTGCTTAAGAATTTAGCTATAGCCCTTATAAAAAGCGGTAAAATAGAAACAACACTGCCAAAGGCTAAAGAATTAAGAATTTATGTAGAAAAACTCATCACTCGTGCCAGATTGGGAGATTTAAATGCTCATAGAGTGGTTTTTGCAAATTTACAGGACAAAACAAGTACTCATAAACTTGTTAATGACATCGCACCTAATTTTAAAACAAGAAATGGAGGCTATACAAGAATCATTAAGACAAGAATGCGTCGCGGTGATGCTGCGGAAATGGCTTTCATTGAATTTGTAGCCTAAATCTTCAAAATGAAGATTTAGGTGCTAATTTTTTAAGCTCGTTTAATCAGTTTAGAAATTTAGCATTTAAAAAACCAAAAGATTTTTAATGCTCTATACAAAACATAATAAGAAACCTCAATGTTGCCATCAATATAAGAAACATTGATGATAGATATAAAATCAAATTAGATAAATCTAGGATAGGGATTATCTGAAGTTACGCAGATTAGTGGGGTATCAAAGTATGGTAAGATATTAACTATCTATCGTAGAAACAAGAAGCCCAAATGTCTTTAGCACTCGGGCGATTCACTCGTTTGATTTATTGCTCGATATTAAAATTTTATTTGTTTTTATTGAGTTTTTTATATTGATTTTTGAGTTTAGGCAGCTCTTTGAGAAAAAAGTTCAAATACCCCCCCCCTGTGCCAATTTTTATGAGCTTTTATTAAGGCAAGACCGAGTTTATAGGTAAAGCATTCTTTTTCTTTTAAAGCTTCTTTATAATCACTGCATTGCTCTAATTTAGGTAAAGCAAGAGATGGATTAAATTGAGTCATTATTCTAAAAATTTCTTGTTCTTTTTTATGTTTTTTATTGATATTTAAAAGAGTCAAAGGCAATTTTATATAATCTTTGAAATGTTTAGAATTTTTAATCATAGCATTTCCAAGTTTATAAGAAAGATGATTATGAATTTGAGCTTTTGCACTTAAAATTTTAGATTTTTCTATAGCCTTGCTAATAGAAATTTGAGTTTTATGTTTGCTTATTTCAATGATTTCTTGAAAATCAAATTTTTTAGGCTTAAAAGGATAAATTTCTTTGTTTTCTATACGAGCTTCAAGTTTATCAAGATAGTGATTGATATCAAGTTTTAAGTCAATTTTGTCAAAATCACAAAAATTGTATTCCCACCATTTTAATTTTAAAAGTCTTTCTATAGTTTTTTCATCAAAACGATACTTTACAATCCTACCCGGATTCCCAGCTACGACAGCATAGGGAGGCACATCTTTTGTAACCATAGCGTTTTGTCCTACAACGCAGCCCGTATGAAGAGTGATTCCGGGTTTTAAACAAGCATTAGTGCAAACATAGACATCATCCATAAAAATCGTAGGTTTATCCGCAACAACAAAATCTCTATAAGTTTGAGTTTGAAAATTTGATTGAAAGACTTCTTTAGCCTTTCTAAAAATTATAAAATATCCATCATAAGTAAATGATGAAGTTGAAAGGATATTAAGCGGATGATGAGTTTTTCTAAAATTAAGATGAGCAGCAATAGAACAATATCTGCCAATCTTTAAATCTGTTCTAGCAATGGCTGCATTACTATAAGAAAAAGCACCCATTTGACATAAAACATTGCCTTGATTAAAAGAGCTATACTCCTCTAAATACCCTTCATTTGGGACAATGATTTTATCATTTTCTTTAAATCTTACCCCATTTATACCACTATAAAGCTTGTTTTTATTGAAAAAATCCACCAAATGCTTATTAACGATAATCTCCATAAATTAACTCCTAATAAAAAATATATTTTTGTTAAGGTTTTTATTATATCAAAAAAAAAAAAAACAAATTATGAGCTTAAATTTTTAATTCTAAAGACCAAAATACACTTTGAAAAGTTGAATTTTTAGGTATTTTATTGAAAAATCAAAATTTTATATCCCCATAGAGGGCTTACATTAATTTTGATTTTATTCTATAATATTAAATTTATAGGAGAAATTATGCTAAAGATATTGATTTTATTATGCTTAAGCTTTGCAAGTCTTTTAGCTCAAAAGGACACGCTCATTCTTGCAGTAGAAAATGAAATTTCTCGTATCAATCCTGCTTTTAGCGAGGATCATGACGTAGCCATTGCACTTGTATTTTCGGGACTGACGCGTTTTGATGAAAATTTAAATTTAAGAGGAGATTTAGCAAAATCTTGGAAAATCAGTCAAAACGGGCTTGTTTATGAGTTTGATTTAAGAGACGATGTTTTTTGGCACGATGGAGTTAAATTTGATGCAAGAGATGTTAAATTCAGTCTTGAAGCCTTTAAAAATCCTAAAAATAACTCGAATTTAAGAATAAGATTTGAAGAACTTGAAAAGATAGAAATTTTAAATCCTTATAAGATTAAAATCACACTCAAAAATCCTTATCCTGCCTTTTTAGATGCTTTGAGTATAGGCATAATCCCTGCACATTTGCTTGAAAACAAAGATTTAAATACAGAACAATTCAACCAAAATCCCATAGGAACAGGTCCATTTAAATTTGTGAAGTGGAAAAAGGGTGAATATATGGAATTTAGGGCAAATGAAAATTATCATTTAGCTCGGGTGCAAACTCAAAATTTGATTTTAAAACATATTGCAGATCCTAGTGTTGCAGCTTTAGCCCTTAAGAATTCTCAAATTGATGCCGCTTTGATTGAAAGCTCTTTGCTTAAAGTTTTTAATGAAGATTCTCGCTTTGAAATTCTAAGGGAAAAATCCGCAGATTATAGGGCTTTGATGTTTAATCTTGAAAATGAATTTTTCAAGGATAAAAGAGTGCGTTTGGCTTTGAATTATGCGGTAGATAGGGAAATGATTGTAAAAAATGTTTTATATGGCTATGGTTTTATAGCAACGCATCCTTTGGAGCTTTCTTGGGCTAATCCTAAAGATTTTAAGCATTTTGAATATGATTTAAAAAAGGCTGAAAATTTGCTTGAAGAAGCGGGATTTAGCAAAAATAAACAGGGATTGTATGAAAAAGATTCTAAAATTTTAAAATTTGATATTTATACGATGAGTAATGACCCTTTGCGTGTGATTTTGGCTGGAATTTTACAGAGTGAGTTTAAAAAACTTGGGGTGAAGACTCGTGTTATTACCAAACTTGCAGGAAGTTTTGATTATTCTAAGGTGGATAGTTTTTTAATCGGTTGGGGCAGTCCGTATGACCCTGATTTTCATACTTTTAATGTTTTTACAAGCTCTAGTGATACTCATTTAAATTCTAAAGGCTGGAATTTTGGACACTATCACAATGCTAAAGTTGATGAGAGTCTTTTTAAAGCCCGAATTTCTTTTAATCAAGAAGAGCGTAAAAGGTATTATAAAGAATTTATCGATGCTTTAAGTGAAGATCCTCCTTTTATCTTTCTTGTGTATTTAGATTTTGCTTTTGTGTATAATAAAGATATTAAAGGAATTAAACCTAGAATTTTAGGGCATCATGGCGTAGGTTTTTCATGGAATATTTATGAATGGAGCAAACATTAGTGTTAAAAAGATTTTTATGGAGTATTTTGATTGCTTGTTTGAGTACTTTTTTGTGTTTTGTCCTATTGCATTATAGCAAGGGTAATGCAGCTTTAGAGGGGCTTAATACCATAAGTGCAGAAGTAAGAGAGCAAATTGAAAAGAATTTAAATCTTGACAAACCCTTATTCACTCAATATAAAATTTGGTTTTTAAAGGTTTTCAAAGGAGATTTTGGGGTGTCTATGGTGAGCGGAGAAAAGGTTATAGACTTGCTTAAAACTCGTTTGCCAAATACTTTATTTCTCACTCTAAGTGCTTTGGTGTTTTTGTTTGTTTTTTCTATTATTTTATCTCTGCTTTCTTTAATCTATAAAGAGAGATTTATAGACAAGATGATTAATTTATTATGTATAAGTTTTTTTGCCTTGCCTTCTTTTGCTCTTTGTATTATTTTTATATTGATTTTTGGAGTTTTTTTACAAATTTTACCAATTTCTGGCACAAGTGATTTGGGTTTTGAAGAGGATTTTTTCAATAAAATTGAACATTTAATTTTACCCGTTAGTGTGCTTGTTTTATCGCATTTGGCAATTTTTGTGCGTATAGGACGCAATGCTTTGATTGAAAGTTTTGGACAAAATTTTGTTTTAAATGCTTTTGCGAGAGGATTGAGTAAAAAAAGAATTTATTTTCATTTTGTGCTTAAATATGCTTTAAATCCTATGATTGCTTATTTTGGAGCGAGTGCTTTGAGTTTCATTATGGGAGCTTATGTCGTAGAAAGCGTATTTTCATATACAGGAGTGGGAGAACTTTTGATAAAAAGCATTATTCTTAAGGATTATCCAGTGGTTTTAGCCTTAGTTTTTATCAGTGTGTTGCTTGTAAGTTTTTTTACTTTTTTAGCAGATTTTCTTTGCGGACTTATTAATCCAAGATTAGATAGGGTAGTTAATGTTTAGGATTTATCTTTGTTTTGCATTGATGATTTTTTTGGTTTTTGCACCAAAATTCAGTTCTTATAATCCAAGCATGAGTGATTTTTTAAGTTTTTATCTCGCTCCAAATTCAAATCATTTTTTTGGAACCGATATGTTAGGACGCGATCTTTTTTCAAGAGTACTTTATGCCCTTAGAAATTCTATTTTTATAGGGGTTTGTGCTTCATCACTCGCCTTAGTTTTCGCTCTTTTTTATCTCTTGCTCGCAAGAATGTTTTTTTATAATTTTTTTATGAGAATTTTAGATTTGTTTTTGGCTTTGCCGTCTTTACTCTTAATGATGTTTTTTCAAAGTTTTATAGAAGGAAGTTTTATCAGTATGATTTTTATTATAGCACTTTCGCATTATGCTTTCATTGCTAAGCTTTTTGAAAGTGAGTTAAGAGCCTTAGAAAAACTTGAGTTCTATGAAGCTGCTCTTGTGCTTGGAAGCTCTAAAATAAGGGCTTTTTTTAAAGAACTTCTTCCCCCTTGTTTCTCCTTGCTTTTTTTGCTTTTTGTTTTAAATATCATTCATGCCATAAGCACAGAAGCCACTCTTAGCTTTTTTGGTTTGGGACTGCCTTTTGACATTCCAAGTTTGGGTAATATCCTAAACGATGCAAGCAAAGCGATTTTTATGGGGGCGTGGTGGGTTATAGTTTTTCCGCTTTTAGCACTTCTTATGCTCATTTTACCTTTGCTTTGGCTTAGCAATTTTTTACAAAAATATTGGGGAATTCATTTATGATTATTATTGAAAATTTAAATTTAAGTTTTAAAAATAAAAAGCTTTTAGATAATATAAGCTTTAGTTTAGAAGATAAAAAAACCTTAGCGATTATAGGAGAAAGTGGATCGGGAAAGAGTTTGTTGAGTCGTGCTTTAATACGACTTTTTGATGAAAATTATAAATTAAGTGCAAAAAGATTTTTAATAGCAGATGAAGAGCTTTTAAAACTTAAAGAGAAAGATTTAGGAAAATTTAGGAGTAAGGTTGCGTTGATTTTACAAGATGCACATTCAAGTTTTTATCCTTTTTTAGATGTAGGAAATATGTTTCACATCGTTTTGAAAACTCATACAAATTTGGATAAAAAACAAAGAAAACAAAAAACTTTTGAATGTTTTGAAAGCTTAGGTTTTAAAGATTTAGATCTTTTATGGCATTCTTATGCCCATCAATTAAGTGTTGGAATGATAAGACGCGTTCATTTGGCTCTTGCCTTAGTTTGTGAGCCTGAATATCTCATTTGTGATGAAATTACTTCTTCTTTGGATAAGGAAAATGAGCTTAGAATTTTCAAACTCTTAGAACAATTTAAAAAACAAACAAATTTAATTCTTATCACCCATGATTTAAATTTAGCTAAAAATTTAAGCGATGAAATTTTGCTCTTAGGCAAGGGTAAGGTTTTGCAGAATTTTTCTACAGAATTATTCTTCCAAATTTCTAGTGATTGGGTTAAAGCTTATAAGGAATTTTATGCTTGAAGTCAAAAATTTAAGCAAGAGTTACGAATTTAAAAAACATTGGTATTTGAAAAAGCAAAGCATTTCGGTGTTTAAAAATCTTAATTTTTCTTTAAAAATAGGGCAAAATTTAGCAATTTTTGGAGAAAGTGGAAGCGGTAAAAGCACTTTGGCTCGAATTTTATGTTTGCTTGAAATTCCAAGTGCTGGAGAGGTTTTATATGAGGGTAAAAATTTGCACACTCAAAAGTGGAATAAAAATTTAAGAAAAGAAATTCAATACCTCTTCCAAGAACAAAAACTTGCTTTAAATCCTTATAAATACATTAAAACTTCTCTTTTTGATGTGTATGATAATTTTAATTTGAAAAGAAATGAGGAAGAAATTTTTGAATTTTTTTCTGCTTTTAGGCTCAATAGAGATTTATTAAGACTCAAACCTTTGCAACTAAGTGGCGGAGAAGCTGCTAGAATAGGTCTTATAAGAGCTTTAATTTTAAAACCTAAAATTTTAATTTTAGATGAACTTACAAGTTCTCTTGATTTAATCCACATAGAAAAAATTTTGCATTTTTTAAAAAAATATCAAGAAAAACATCTCATTTCTTACATTTTTATCACGCATCAAGAGGAATTTTTAAGAAATTTTAAATATGCAAAAATGAAATTTTAATTTTTTACCATAAAAATTAAAATTTTAAGCTTATTATAGATAATTTTAAGATAAAATGAATTAAGTAGAATTATTTATTGATAAATAGGGAGAAAATATGTCTCATATAAGCACGGCTCACCCGTATTTTGGTATTTTTTTAATGTTAATTTTTTCAGCTGTGATTTTTTTTACTCTCGTTTTTTTAGCTTCTAAAATTGGAAATTCGCTTGCTGCAAGAAATCGTAAAAAATTAGGACTCGGAATTTACGAGTGTGGTCCTATCCCTCTAAAACAAGCCAATAAAATCAACTCGCAATTTTTTATCGTCGCACTTGTTTTTATACTTTTGGATATTGAAGTTGTGTTTTTATTTCCTTGGGCTTTAATTTTTAAAGATTTAGGTTGGTTTGGACTTTGGGAGGTTGTTATTTTTATTTTACTTTTAGGCATTGGTTTTTTATACGCTTATAAAAAAGGAGCATTTCAGTGGCAGAGCATCAGATAGATTATGCTAAGGGTTTGCCTGTGGTCTTAACCACAGTGGATAAACTTGTGCAATGGGGTAGGAGTAATTCTCTATGGGCTTTAACTTACGGACTCGCCTGTTGTGCGATTGAGATGATGGCAGCAGGCGGTTCAAGATACGATTTTGATAGATTTGGGACAATTTTTAGAGCAAGTCCTAGACATTCTGAAGTGATGATTATCGCTGGGACTTTGTGTAAGAAACATGCTGAATTTACAAGAAGACTCTATGATCAGATGCCTGATCCTAAATGGGTGATTTCTATGGGAAGCTGTGCAAATACCGGCGGTATGTTTAACACTTATTCAACTGTTCAAGGTGTGGATAGAATCATTCCTGTAGATGTCTATGTCCCCGGCTGTGCCCCGCGTCCTGAAAGTTTTCAGTTTGCTTTAATGATTTTGCAAAAAAAGATTAGAAAAGAAAAAGCAAGTCGTAAAATTGCACCAAAAAGGTTGGTATGATGAGACCCTATAGTGATAAAAAGAATGCTCAACTTAAAAATTATTATAAAGATAGATTTTATCACGCTCCTCATACTCCAAAAATTCAAGTAGAAGAAAGTGCTTTTAAAGAAGATTTTCAAATACTTCAAAATGAATTTAAAATTTTATCTTCTTTCATAGAACTTGATTTTTGGGTGATAGAAATTCAAAAACAAGATAATGTTGAAGTATTGCAAATGCTTAAAAAATTAGGTTATGTGGCTTTTACTGAAGCAAGTGCAATTGATTTTATTGCACAAAAAAATGGTTTTGAAGTTTTTTATCAGCTTTTAAACCCTAGTAAGAGATTAAGAGTACGTGTTAAAACCTTTGTAGGGGTTAAAGAAAAATTAGAAAGTGTGAGTTGTGTTTTTAAAGGAGCAAATTGGAGTGAGAGAGAAATTTATGATATGTTTGGAATTTTTATCATCAATCACCCTAATTTAAAGCGTATTTTAATGCCTGATGATTGGTTTGGACATCCTTTATTAAAAACTTATCCTTTAAAAGGTGATGAATTTGCAAGATGGTATGAGATTGATAAAATTTTTGGTAAGGAATATCGCGAAATTGTAGGAGAAGAACAAAGGGATCCAGGCTTTGCCGATGACAAAGATACTCTGAATTTTTCAAGAATTTATCACGAGGTTAAAAAGAATGATACTCCAAAAGAGCTTTCTTTTAAACAAGAATATCAAGAAGAACAAGGGGTGCTTTTTGTTAAAAAAGTCAAACGCAATCAAGCAAAAATTTTAAATCAAAGGCGTTAAAATGCAAATTCCTAGCAAATTAAAACCTTATTATGAAAATATAGTTTTTGAACAAGAAGACTCAAAGATGATTATTAATCTAGGTCCGCAACACCCAAGTGCTCACGGGAATTTGCGTCTTATTTTGGAGCTTGATGGAGAGCAAGTTGTTAAAGCTTGTCCTAGTATAGGCTATATGCATCGTGGTATGGAAAAAATGGCTGAAAATATGATTTATCAAGAATTTATCCCCACCACAGATAGAATGGACTATATCGCCGCTTCTGCAAATAACTATGCTTATTGTGCTGCGGTAGAAAAACTTTGCGGTTTAGAAATTCCACGTCGTGCAGCTGTAATTCGCATGATACTTTTAGAACTTAATCGCATTGCCTCGCATTTGCTTTGGCTCGCCACACATGCCCTTGATATTGGTGCGATGAGCGTGTTTTTGTATTGTTTTAAAGACAGAGAATATGTGCTTGACTTGATTGAGAAGTATTGTGGAGCAAGATTGACTCATTCTTCGATGAGAATAGGCGGAGTGATGCTTGATTTACCTGAAGATTTTTTAACGGAACTTTTAGCCTTTTGTCAAAAATTTCCACAATCTGTTAAAGAATATGAAGATTTGCTTGATGATAACAGAATTTGGCGTTTAAGAACTGAAAATATAGGAGTTGTAAGCAAAGAAAAGGCTTTAAATTGGGGCTGTAGCGGGGTGATGTTAAGAGCAAGTGGAGTAGAATACGATATTCGCAAAGAGGAGCCCTATTTATTGTATGATGAGCTTGATTTTGGTGTGCCTTATGCGACTCAAGGAGATTCTTATGCCAGATATAAGGTTTATATGCAAGAATTTCGCGAGAGTTTAAAGATACTCAAACAATGCAGTGTGCTTTATAAAGACACTCCCCCTGAAATTTTATGCAATCATCCAGAATATGTGAGTGCTTCTAAAGAGCAAATTTTAACTCAAAATTATTCTTTGATGCAACATTTTGTTTTAATTACTCAAGGGCTTAAACCTCCTCAAGGTGAAGTTTATGTCCCAACCGAAAGTCCTAAAGGCGAACTTGGCTTTTTTATCCATTCAGATGGAAGTAGCAGACCTTACAGACTTAAGGCTAGAACACCGAGTTTTTGGCATTGTGCATTTTTTGAAGAAATGCTTGTAGGAACTTATTTGGCTGATGTTGTAGCGATTATGGGTAATGTCAATATTGTTTTAGGTGAGATTGATAGATGAGAAGGGTGGATTTAAGGAAAAGTAAAGATTTTTTTGAAGATTTAGCAAAAACAATCAAAGAAGCAAAAATTAATGAAGTTTTGGTAATACTTTTTGAAATTGGAGATTTTTCAGCAGTTGAAAAGAGTTTTTCTTTTGTTAAGGAACAAGGTTGTGAGCTTTTAAATTCTTTGAAATTTAATCAAGTTGATTGGACTATAGTCATAAAAAAGGTTTAAAAAATATGAGTTATGAAAAAGCATTTTGTTTTTTAGATATGTTAAGCCTTAAAAATAAAGCTCTGTGCGAAAAAATTAAAGGGGATAATATTAATATTTCTTGTCTTGAAGACAAAAAACTTCATGCAAAATTTTATAAATGCGAGATAGCAAGCATTTCTTTTGTCTTAGCTCTGCTTTGTAAATTACAAGGTGATAGTCAATTTAAAGCGTTTGATGAGGGTTATTTGAGTGCAGAATCTTGCTTAGGCGAAGAGGAAGCTTTAGAGCTTTTAGCCTTTTTAAAACAGGCAAAATGGTTGATTATTGATGCAAATTTAGAATTTCATAAAGATTTTGAGAATATTAAGTATTTTTTAAATTTTTTAAGCAAAGAATTTAAACTTCAAATCATAAACTCTAAAGAAGAAAAACAAGATTTTACAAATGCAAAATTTAATGGACTGAAAGAACTTGATAATTACGATGGTTTAGTGCTTTTTAGGGTTAAAACCGAAGAAAATGTCCTGCAGTGTTCTCAACAATTTTTACAGATTGCAAAATGTGAAAATCATCAAATTGTTGAGCTCATTGGAAAGAATTTAAATCTTAAAGCAAAGCTTTGTTTAGATGAAAATTTACAAGGCACTATAGGATTTTTAGATTTTGAAAATTCGGGTTTTGATTTTGTTCAGATTCGTGTAAAGGAAATAAAGTGACAATTACCATTAATGGCAAAGAATGCTTTTTTGACGAGGGTGAATATATCCTTAATATTGCGAGAAGAAATGATATTTTTATTCCAGCGATTTGTTATCTAAGTGGCTGTAGTCCTACTTTGGCTTGTCGTATGTGTATGGTTGAAGCTGATGGAAAAAAGGTTTATTCTTGTAATACTAAGGCTAAAGATAAGATGGTTGTTGAAAGTGATTTGCAAAATTTATGGGATGAGCGCAATGAAATCATGCAAGCTTATTGTATCAATCACCCTTTAGAATGTGGAGTTTGTGATAAATCAGGCGAGTGTGAGTTACAAAATTTCACACATAAGGCAAGGGTAAATATACAAAATCATTGGATTAAAGATACACATAAACCTCATAAAAAATGGGGTTTTATTAATTATGATCCCGCACTTTGTATTGTTTGTGAAAGATGTGTTACGGTTTGTAAGGATAAAATAGGCGAAAGTGCTTTAAAAACGATTCCAAGAGGAGGCGATAGCGTCGATAGCACCTTTAAAGAAACTATGGGTAAAGATGCCTACGCGATTTGGACAAAATTTCAAAAGAGTTTGATTGCTCCTACAAAGGGGGATGTTTTGGATTGCTCTTTTTGTGGAGAATGCACGAGTGTTTGTCCTACCGGAGCTCTTATTGGAGCTAGGTTTCAATACACATCAAATATTTGGGAGCTTAAAAGAATTCCAGCTTCAAATCCGCATTCTAGTGATTGTGAATTGATGTATTATGATATAAAACAAAGTGGTATTAGTGTGCAAAAACCTAAAATTTATAGAGTGAGTAATGATTTTGCATTTGCAAATTTAAATAAGGCTGCAAGATATGGTTATGATACACAAAATGAAGCTAAAAAGGACGAAAAGGCTTTTCAAACTTTGGTAAATCTTATTAAAACAGGTGAAATTAAAAATATTAAATTCAACAGCTTTATTACAAATGAAGAGGCTTTAATTTTACAGAATCTCAAAAATAAATTCAATTTAAATTTAATCAATGATGAAGCTTTGGCTTTTAAAACTTTTTTAGAAGCATTCATTCTCAATGCAGGCGAATTTTATAATGCAACAAGCGAGGATATTGTTAAGAGTGATTTTTTAGTCGTCAGTGGGACCTTATTAAGATATGATGCTCCAACTTTAAGTTATAAAATCAATAATGCTTTAGTGATGAATAAAGGCTCGGGGCTTTATTTTCATCCTTTAGAAGATTTAGGTGTGCAAAAATACTCTAAAAATTTTATTTCTTGTATCCATAAAAGCGGACAAGAGGAACAAATTTTATATTTTTTACTTCAAAAATTCACTCAAGATGAAGAAATAAAAAACAAACTCAATTCTTTTGTAACTCAAGAATTAAAAGAAATTGAAGAAAGTGTTAATGAGGAGATTACAGAAGAAGTTTTAGAAAAAGATGAAAATGGAAACGAGATTAAAAAAGAAGTTAAAAAAACCATCAGTAAAAAAATTAAAAAAAATATAGAAGTAAGCCGTTCAATATTTGCTAAAAATTTAGGTTTGGATGAGGATAAATTGCAAGAATTACTCCTTAAAAAAAATAATTTTGTTTTAGTGATAGGAAGTGATTTTTATTTCCATAAAGATGCTTTAAAATTAGCAAAACTCTTAGCACTCATTCAAAAAACAACACCTTTTAAAATCTTTTTAAATCCTACTCATACAAATACTTTGGGCGTTTCTTTGCTTTGCGATTTGACAAAAACGAGTGAGGGTAAAATTTTAGGATATAACGAAAAGGGAGATTTTAGTTTTTCTTATGAAGAGTATAGTGATTTGGCGAGTTCAAGCTTAAATCAACAAGAGGGGACCTTTTTAAATTACGATAAAAGAATTGTTCCTACAAATGCAGCCTTAGAATTTGGAGGTTATTTTCTCAATGATTTAGCCAATGCCTTAGGTTTTGATGAGCCTTATACGATTTCTTATACCAAGCGACTTCCTATTAATAAAGGCTTTTCTCCGCTTGATTTTGATAGTTTAGAAAATCATTATACCAATGGAGGAGAGAACAAAAGAGGCTATCTTTTAAATTTAGAAGCCTTTAAAAACAAAGCTTCATTAGAATTGATTTTACCCAATGCAGAGCTTCAAAATTTAGAGCCCAAAGAAAATGAAATTTTACTTTATAGTGCAAATCCTAGTTATCAGTTTGGTAGATTTTCCAATCGTTCAAGTGCCTTGAATGAAGTTATTTTTTTGGGAGTGGGAGAAAATTTAGCACAAAATTTGGGATTAAAAGATAAAGAAGTGATTAAACTTAAACTTAAAAACAAAGAGTTAAGCTTAAGCATTAAGGTTGATAAAGATATTAAAACAGGAGCTTATTTGCCATATTTTGATGAAAAAATGGATACTTTGGAATTTTTCGATGAAAGATTTATTTGTGCTGAAATTTCAAAAATAGGAATAAACAATGAGTGATTTTGCTTTTTTTGCTCTTGAAACTTTTATAAAATGTTTGATTGTATTAGCGATTTTTGCTTCTTTAGCTGGTTTGGCAACCTATGCAGAAAGAAAGATTTTAGCTTATTTTCAAAGACGCGTAGGTCCTGATATGGTAGGACCTTTTGGACTCATTCAGCTTGTAGCGGATATGATTAAGCTTTTTACGAAAGAAGATATTATCCCTTCAAATTCGCAAAAAATTATCTTTGCTATTGCTCCTTTGATTGCAGCTATTTGTGCTTTTGTGTCTTTAGCAGCCATTCCAATGTTGCCTGAATTCACTCTTTTTGGACATACCATTAAACCTATTATTGCAGATATTAATGCGGCTTTACTTTTTATCATCGGCACTTCTGGGCTTTGTTTTTATGCTGTATTTTTGGGTGGAATTGCAAGCAATAACAAATACTCTATCATAGGTGGTGCAAGAGCTTTGGTAGCAATCATTTCTTATGAGAGTGTTGGAGCCTTAGCCTTGATTGCTGTTGTTATGCTGACGGGTTCTTTTTCTTTAGTTGAAATCAATCATTATCAAAATGATGGTTTATTTTCGTGGTTGATTTTTAAACAACCTTTAGCCTTTGTGCTTTTTGTGATTGCATTGTTTATTGAAACCAATAGAACTCCTCTTTGTTTAACCGAAAATGAAGCGGATATTGTTGCAGGTTATGGAACGGAATATTCAGGTTTGCGTTGGAGTATGTTTTTTATCGGAGAATACACAAGTATGATAGCCGGAGCACTCTTAATTACGCTTTTGTTTTTAGGGGGGTTTAATGATTTTTGGATTATTCCGGGTTGGATTATGATGATTTTAAAATCAAGCTTTGTTTTCTTTTGGTATTTTTGGGCAAGAGCAGCGTTTCCTCAACTTCGTCCGGATCAAGTGATGAAGATGTGTTATTTGATTTTAATTCCTTTAGCGGTGCTTAATCTTTTATTCACTGCTTTAGCAATTTTAGTTTAAAGGATTTTGTGATGAAAAACTATTACTTAGTTGATGAAAAAAGAAAAAATCCTAATACAATCTGGCAAAAAATCTCTCAAGCTTTATATAGAAGCATTAAACTTGAACTTTTTGTGGGGCTTTTTGTAGTGATGCGTCAAATGCTTCAAAGAAATAATAGCGTTACTATCAAATACCCCTTTGAAAAAGTGGAACTTAACGAAAGATACAGAGCTGTGCATAGATTGATGCGTTTTATAGAAAGCGAAAATGAAAGATGCATAGGTTGTGGGCTTTGTGAAAAAATTTGTATCAGTAATTGTATAAGAATGGAAACTTCTTTAGATGAAGAGGGACGGAAAAAAGTTGGAAATTATAGCATTAATTTAGGGCGTTGTATTTATTGTGGTTTTTGTGCTGAAGTTTGCCCTGAACTTGCTATTGTTCATGGAAAAGAATACGAAAACGCAGCCGAACAAAGATCATATTTTGGTTATAAACAAGATTTTCTTACTCCCATTGATAAACTTAAGAATCAAGTTGAATTTGAGGGTGCTGGAAGTCTTAGAAAAGATGCCGATGATTTTGTTAAAAAAACACCTAATTATTATGATGTTTTAAAGTCCAGAGAAGAGCATTTATGCGATGAAAAAAGCTGTGTTTTACATAATTCACCTAAAGAAGTTGAAGGAAAAGTGCAATGATAGAGGAATTAGCATTTTATTTTTTTTCTGTGATAGTACTCGGCTTTTTTTTAATAGCCGTTTTAAGTAAAAATATGCTCTATGCTCTCTCAGCTTTGGCTGCGGGAATGGTCTTCTTGTCAGGATTTTATTTCCTTTTAAATGCCGAATTTTTAGGAGTGATTCAAATCATCGTTTATAGCGGGGCTGTCTTAGGGCTTTATAGTTTTGCAATGATGTTTTTTGACTCTTCTAAAGAATTTAAAGAAAATTTAAAGTCTAAAAAAAGATTTTTTATCTTGATTGTTTTGAGTGCCTTTTTGCTTTTAGCTATGTTTAGTGGCTTTAAAATTCAAAACATCGATACAGATTTAGCTTTACAAGAACTTGCATTCTTTGATATAAACAAACAACTTGCTTTTGCAGTTTTTTCTAAATACCTTTTAGCTTTTGAATTCATTGCAATCTTGCTTTTAATTGCTCTTGTTTGTGCCATTTTACTCACTCATAAAGATCTTCTTAAGGAAAAACAATGATAGAAAAATATTTTATCATCGCTATTTTGATGTTTGTGATAGGTCTTATAGGAATTTTAAAAAGACAAAATCTCATCATGCTTTTTATTTCAAGCGAAATTTTACTCAATAGTGCAAATTTAGCTTTAATCGCCGCTTCAAAAATGCACAATGATTTAAATGGACAAGTTTTTGCACTTTTTATAATGGGTGTTGCAGCTTGCGAGGTGGCTGTTGGAATTTCTCTTTGTGTGCTTTGGTATAGAAAAAAAGGCACTTTAGAGCTTAAAAGCCTTAAAGAAGTAGAGGCTTAAGATGCAGAATTTAGCTTTAATTTCACTTTTTAGCCCCTTTGTGGCTTTTTTGTTTGCTTCGTTTTTTTCTTTAGGTCAAAAGAGAATTATTCTGGGTTATATTTGTTCTTTATTGATTTCTTTTAGTGCTATAAGCTCTTTGATTTTGCTTTTTTATAATCAAAGTTTTAATATCATTCTTTTTGAGTGGATTAGCATTATCGGACTTTCTTTTGGTTTTAGTATTGATAGCATTTCTTTAGTGATGATGAGTGTTGTAGGGATTGTCGCTTCTTTAGTGCATTTTTATAGTATTTTTTATATGAAAGATGATGAAGGCTTTAATAAATATTTTTCCTATCTGGCTCTTTTTGTTTTTTCTATGCTTTTTTTAGTTATGAGTGATAATTTCTTAGGGCTTTTTGTTGGTTGGGAAGGTGTTGGGCTTTGTTCTTGGTTGCTCATAGGTTTTTGGTATAAAAACGATCGGTACTCTTTTGCAGCAAATGAAGCTTTTATAATGAATAGAATTGCCGACCTTGGAATGCTTTTGGGAATTTTTTGGCTTTATTATCAAGTGGGAAGCTTACAATATGAAGAAGTTTTTAATTCAGTCTCAAGTGTAGAGCATTCAGCCTTAGTTTTCATAGCAGCTTGTTTGTTTATCGGTGCTATGGGAAAATCTGCTCAATTTCCTTTTCATACTTGGCTTGCAGATGCTATGGCCGGACCTACTCCTGTATCTGCACTCATTCACGCTGCGACTATGGTTACAGCGGGAGTGTATTTGGTGATTCGTGCAAATGCAATTTATGATTTAGTACCTGAAGTGGGTTATATTATCTCTCTTATCGGTGCTTTTGTGGCTCTTTTTGCTGCTTCTATGGCTTTAGTCGCAAATGATTTAAAACGTATTATTGCGTATTCTACTCTTTCACAGCTGGGTTATATGTTTGTAGCAGCTGGGCTTGGAGCTTATGGAATCGCTTTATTTCACTTAGTCACTCACGCGTTTTTTAAATCTTTACTCTTCTTAGGTGCGGGAAATGTTATGCATGCTATGAATGATAATTTAGACATTAAAAAAATGGGAGGACTTTATAAACCTTTAAAAATCACCGCAATTTTTATGACAATAGGTTCTTTGGCTTTAGCAGGAATTTATCCTTTTGCTGGATTTTTTTCAAAAGATTTAATTTTGGGTTATTCTTTTATTTCTTTTCATCATGGAATTTTTTTAGTGCTTTTAATCGCTGCTTTTATGACTGCATTTTATAGTTTTAGACTCTTAATGCTTGTATTTTTTACCCCGCAAAGGCATTCTTTACATCCGCACGAAGCCGGTAAAATAGCACTTTTAGCCATGAGTCCTTTAGTGATTTTAGCCATAATTTCAGGTTTTTTTGAACATAAATTTTTTGAATACATAGAGACTAAATTAGTCCTTATTAACGCACAAAATACCTTAGTGATGATTCTAGCAAGCACAGCAGCAATTTTAGGTGTGCTTTTAGTTATCATAGCCTATAAAAAATCTTGGTTTAAGCCTAGCATAGAACAGAAAAGTATCTATAAACTTTTAAGTAATGATTATTTTATACCAAAATTTTATCAAGAATTTATGGTCAATATTTTTTCTAATCTGTGTTCCGTATTTAAACATTGCGATATTTACATTTTTGATGCTTGTGTTGAGAAAATTTCTTGTTTTGTTAATCTGCTTGCAAAAAGAATCATAATGCCAAATAGCCTTTCTTTAATGCTTCAGTTTTTGGTGGGTGCTTTTATCGTTTTACTTCTTTTAGTATGGGTGGTTTGATATGCTAAATTATTTGATATTTTTTCCTTTAATTGCTGCCTTTGCAGTGCTTATTTTAAATCGTGGTGGAGTTAAAATTTTTAGTGTTGGCGTCAGTTTGATGATTTTAGTGCTTAATGGAAAAATTTTTATAGACTATTTAGATGGAGTGAATTTTGATTTTAAATTAGGTTCTAAAATTTTAAACCTTTTTAATTATCACATTGGTGTTGATAGCATAGCTTTAATCTTAATGCTCCTTTCTTCTTTAATCATTTTTCTTTCTTTTTTATTTTTAAAAATTGAAAAAAGGGCTATGGTTTGTGCAATTTTCTTTTTAGAATTTGCCATAATGGGACTTTTTAGTGCTTTAAACGCCTTGCTTTTTTATGTATTTTGGGAATTCTCTCTTTTACCACTCATTTATATTATAGGAGTTTATGGGAAAGATTTTAGAGCTGGGATTAAATTTTTCATTTATGCTTTTGCGGGTTCAATTTTAATGCTCGTTGCAATGATTTATCTTGCATATTTAAATTGTACGCTTTTAAATATTTGGACTTTTGATTTAGAGATTTGGAAAAACAATGTTTCTGCAGCAAGTTTTAAAGAACAGCTTTTCCTTTTTGCGGCGTTTTTTGTCGCTTTTGCAATTAAATCTCCACTTTTTCCTTTTCACACTTGGGCTCCAAAGGTCTATGCAAACGCACCGGTTTTGGTTTCTGTAATGCTTGTGGCTTTTAAAATGGCACCTTTTGGTTTTTTACGATTTTGTTTGCCACTTTTTCCGGATGCAAGTGTATATTTTACACCATTGATTGCCGCTTTGTGTATAGTGAGTGTGATTTATTGTGCTTTGATTGCTTTTAGAGCAAAAGATTTAAGAGAACTCATCGCATATAGTTCTATCTCTCATATAGGGATTATGATACTTGGAATTTTTTCTTTCAATGATTTAGCCCTTAGCGGTTCAGTGTTTTATATGTTTGCCCATGGACTTGTAACTGCGGCTTTATTTTTAATGGCACAAAGTTTGTATGAAAGATATAAAACTACGGAATTAAATTTCTATCATTCTTTAGCCTCCCATGCCCCTTCTTTTGCGATTTTCTTTTCTATTTTAGTTTTAGCGAGTGTATCTTTACCTTTAACTCTATCCTTCGTGGGTGAATTTTTAATTCTTTTAGGGGTTGCAAAACTTAATCTACTCTATAGTTTTTTAGCAGGATTTGTAGTGATTTTGGGAGCGGTTTATATGTTAAATCTTTTTAGAAAAATATTTTTTATGCAAAAAGAGGGAGAAATCGCAAAATTTAATTTGCATTTAAGAGAAACTCTTGCTTTGATTCCTATTGTGTTTTTAATTTTTTATTTAGGAATTGCACCAAAAATTTTTTTAGATCCCCTCCAAAAAGATGCAAAAATTTTGTTAGAAATTATGAATTTAAGAGCAGTTGAGCAAAATACTTTAGATTTTTTGTCTAAAATAGGAGAAAGCAATGCTAAATGATTTGGATTTTGAAATTTTAAATATCTCTTTATCTTATCCTTTTTTATTTTTGATTGGTGTGGGTATTGTTCTTTTGTGTTGTTCGGCTTTTTATAAGCTTCATCGCAATTTTTTCGTTGGCATCAGTGCTTTATCTTTGATTGTAAGCTTTTTTTTAATACTTTATAATATCAATGTTCAAGGCTCTAAAGGAGCTTTTTTAGGGACTTTAAATAACGATATTCTTTCTTTTGCGTTCTCTTCACTTATTTTGCTTTTTTCTTTTTTGTATCTTTTGATGGAAAAAGAAGAGAATCAAGGTGAATTTTATGCTTTATTTCTTTTTATGATTGCTTCTTTAATGCTTATGGTTTCAAGCTCAAATTTGGTTTTAATTTTCATAGGGCTTGAAGGCTCATCTTTGGCTCTTTATACTCTCATAGCAATACGCGGAACGCAAAATTCTATCTCTGCAGCAATTAAATATTTTAGCATTGCAGCTGTGGGTTCAGGTTTTTTTGCTTTAGCTTGTGCTTTGATTTATATCAAAACGGGCAGTTTAAGTCTTGATGAAATAATCAGTTTGCAAGATTCAAATGATGATATTTTGCTTTCATGTGCTGGAGTTTTAATCTTTGTTCTTTGTGCAATCAAACTTTCCTTAGCCCCTTTTCATTTTTGGCTAAGAGATGTGTATTATGCTGCTTATCCAAATTTGGTCGCTTTTATTTCAGTTGTGCCAAAAATTGCTATGTTTGTTGTTGTGATAAGAATCTTTATGTTTTTAGAACCAAAAACAAATGGATTTGAATATATTATAATGGTTTTAACAATTTTTTCTATGCTTGTAGGAGCCTTAGCTTCTTTAACGCAAAAAGATGTAAAAAAAATGTTTGCCTATAGTTCTGTGGTGCATTCTTCTTTTGTATTAGCAAACATTATTCCTTTGCTTGATCATCAAGTATGGATTTTTAATTATCAAGCGTTCTTTATTTTTTGGTATTGGGGGCTATTTTGGTATTGGGGACTATTTGCTTTTAGCAATTATGGAGTGTTTTTGATTTTAAGCACCTATAAAAATACGCATTGTGAATCCTTAAAAGGACTCTTGCTTAAAAAACCTCTTATAGCAATTTCTTTGAGTGTTTGTGTGCTGTCTTTAGCAGGAATCCCTCCTTTTGGAGTGTTTTGGGGTAAATTGATTGTATTAAATTCGGTTATGATCGCGAATTATTGGTATTTAGCTCTTTTTATTGCTTTGAGTTCGGTTATTATGCTTTATGGATATTTAAAGGTTATCATTTACGCTCTTTTTGTAAAAGGCGAGGGAGAAACTTATACGCGTTTAGATTTTAGACAAAATTTTATTCTAACACTTTGTGTGTGTGTAAGTATTTTTGCGGTATTATTAGTCATGTTTCTTTAAATCATCTAAAATAGAGAAATTTTTGAATGCAAATTTTTGATATTATAAGAGTTTTGCTATAATTGTTTTATGAAACGAATTTTATTTTTGATTGCTTTGAGTTTTTTAAAACTTTTTGGTTTTGAGCTTAATTTAAATACGGGTCGTGAAGATAATCAACCCTTTGCCATCTTGCATATTGCAAATGACCAAAATTTCACTTGTCGAAGTGTTTTTGTTGATACTAAAACACATTTTGAATGTGAAATTCCCGGCGTTGTGGATAATGAATTAAAAGACCAAAGTTTTTCTTTTTTTGACCTAAAATTTATCAAAGAAGAATTAAAAATTAAGGTTTTAATCTTACCAAAAATGCAAGCAAAAATGTTTGATTCATCACAAAATATTTATATCGATAAAGAAATCAGCCCTTCAAATTCACCTCAATCTACAAAATTTACCTTTATCTTTGCTCCTGAACTCTTTGGTGTAAATCATTATGATGGACTTGATTTTGATGTGGATTTTCCGCATGAAAGTTTGCCTTATGTGGGAGCACTTGATTTAAATTCAAATCCCGTCATCATTCCTCAAAGTGCAGATATTAATACCTATCTTCGTATCAAACAAGAATACGAAGATGGAAATTTTCCCCAAGTCATAACCGATGCACAAAATGCTATCAATCGTTATAGAAATAGTATTTTTATGAGTGAATTTATACTCTATAAATTAAGGGCACAGAGTCAAATTTATGCTCAAAATTCTGATGTAAGAGATCAAGAAATTTTGGAAAATATGATAGAAGATATTAAGAATTGGACCAGGACCTTTACAAGCGATAAAAATTATCCCGAAGTTTTGTATATTATGTTAAAAACTTATATTGCACTTTCTCAAAGAGCTGATGTGGATTATACAATGTCCTTGATTAATAATCAACAATTAAACGAACATTTTACAAGTCTTTCACGTTTGGATTATGCGGATTATATTTATAATTTAGGTGAAAGAGAAAGAGCTATTGGAATCTATGAAAATATTTATTTTAATACCAAAGATTTAAATCTTGCCGCAAGGGCTACTATGTCTTTGGCTAAAGATTTGCTTTTAAATTCAAATCCTAACAGAGCCATTCAATACATTAACACCATTCTTAAAGCAAATAAATCTTATTTTGGTAAGGATATTAGCAGGTCTTTAGAACTTGCAAAGCTTTTTTATCAAAATAAAATTTTTGATACAAGTGCTGAAATTTACGAAAACACCTTTAAAAATATGCCAAAGATTGATGATCGCTATGAAGAAGCTTTGAAGGATTTTGCTTTAGCTTTGGCTCAAACTTCAAGATCAAATGAAGCTAAAAAATATCTTGATTTGTATATGGATGAATTTTTAGATGGAAAGTATTTAGAAGAGATAAGAAAAGCAAATGATGAAGTATTTTTTAATCTCAATGATAATAACGCAACTTTTTTACATCAACGCTACAAAGAACTGATGAAACAATATGCTAATGAGGATGAAAATATTGCTCATAGGGCTTTAGATGAGGACATTAAACTCTATTATAAAGAAGGAAATTTTTCAGCTATTTTAGACTATCAACAACAAATTGAAGATTCTAAACTCCCCGATACAAGGCGTTTCTTAGAAGACTCTGCGATTAAAGCCTTAAATGATGAGTTAAAAGCGGATAATTGCATTAAGGCTGTAGAAATTTTTACACGTTTTAATGCCTATAATTTAGGACAAAAGATTGAGAATAAAAAACAAATGCTCTCTTGCTTACAAAGAACTTCTAAGATGGAACAAGCCTTAGCTTATGCGAATGAAAATTTCGATGAAGATAAGATTTTTTATGGTTTGCAAAAGGCTTCAATACTCCTTGATAATAAGCAGTATCAACAGACAATCAATCTTGCTCAAGATATTATCAATTTAAGAGTTTTAAAAAGCGATGAGGAGCTTTTTAAGGCGTATTATTTGCAATTTTTAGCCCTTTTGCGTTTAAATGATTATAATCAAGCCATTAAAATTTTAAAAATTTTAGAAACCTTTCCTATGAGTTTTAATATGGTTGAAGCCTATGATGCTTTGCTTGGTTTTGCCTCTGATCATAATATGCAAACTACAATTTTAAACTATGCTCCAAAGGCTATTGATTATCAAAATTTCAGAGGAATTAACCTTTTTAGCCCTCAATTAGAATTCATGTATTTGCAAGCCTTGCAAAATGTCAATGAAAATGATAAAGCTTTAAATATTTTAAAAGACCTTTTAAAGCTTAAACTTTCTGCAGAGGATAGAGCCAGAGCCTTATTCATACAAAGTTCAGTGTATGAAGCTTTACAAAATACTGCCTTGCAAAAAGAAAGCCTTAAGGAATGTCTTGATATTAATGCGACTTCAAGTTGGCAGGATTTATGCCGCCAAAAGAATCAAATTTTAGGAGAATGATTTAAGTTTTTGTCTTAGAATTTCAAAGGCTTTGTCAAATTCTAAAGGAATGCTTTGGAATTTTTTATTGAAAGTTCTTTGTCTCTTTGCAAGTTGTGCGGTGTGAGTGTTAATCAAATATTCAAGCTCATTGAAAGAAATTTCGTGCTTTAAAAAACTTTTGCACTCTTTTAGTCCTATGGAGTTTAAAGGTTTTAAAGACGGATTAAAATTTTTAAAAAGATGATTTGCTTCTTCAATGAGTCCATTTTTAAGCATCGTTTGAGTTCTCTTTTGAATGTTTTTTCTTAAAAGCTCTTTATCCCAAATGATTTCATAAATCAAAAGCTCTTCAATCACAGCTTTTTTTCGCGTTCTTTTTAAAAATTCACTCGGAATTTCATTGCAACTCTCATAAATATTAAGCCATTTTCTAAGTCTATAGGTGTCATTTTTTTCGATTTTAAATTGAGGATCAATCGTCTTTAAAAGGTGATAAATTTCATCATTACTCAACGAGCTTTGTCTTTCTTCTATGTTTGCACTCAATCCTTGCATCATTGTTTTAAGATAAAAACCCGTTCCGCCTGTAATGATTAAGGCTGTATTTTTTTCTTTTGCAATTTTTTTAGCTTTTTCGTATTCTTTGATGAATAAAGCCACATTAAAATGCTCACAAACACTCAATAAATTCACACCAAAATAATCCAGCTCTTTTAAAGTTTGTGCAGAGCTTTTTGCATTAGCGATATTGATTTCTTTATAAACACACAGGCTATCAAGACTTAAAATGACAGCTTTAAATTCTTTTGCTAAAGCATTTGCGAGTGAAGTTTTGCCACTTGCTGTTGTGCCTATAAGTGCAAATTCAAAAAACATTTTTAATTTTTCCTAAAATTTATAAAATTTTTAGTAAAATCATAGCAAATTTTTTTAAAAGAGTGAAGAATGACTTTTTGGACTAAATTTAAAGACATTTTGGATTTGATTGTTTTTAAACATTCAGTTTTTGCTTTACCTTTTTTATTCACAGCGATGATTGTTGCATCAAAGATGGTCAATGATAGCACCTGGTTTGGTTTTAAAGCTCTGATTTTAGGTATCATTTGTGCAGTGAGTGCAAGAAATTTCGCAATGGCTAGCAATCGTTTGATGGATGAGGATATAGATAAGGACAATCCACGTTGTAAAGAGCGTCCAAATATCGATGGACGCATAGGCAAAAAGAGCGTTTGGATTTTTATTTTAATCAATGCTTTGATTTTTATATTCTGTTCTTATTTTATCAATCCTTTAGCCTTTTATCTTAGTTTTCCTGTATTGTTTATCTTAGCTTTTTATTCAGCGTTTAAACGTTTTAGTTCTTTAGCCCATTTGGTTTTGGGTTTTTGTTTAGGACTTGCTCCGGTTGCTGGAAGTGTGATTGTGATGGGAGAAATTCATCTTTTTAGCATACTTTTGTGTTTGGGTGTTACTTTTTGGACAGCTGGATTTGATTTGCTCTATTCTTTGCAAGATATGGAGTATGACAAAAAAGTGGGTTTGCATTCTATACCTGCGAAATTTGGAAGCAATGCCACTCTTTTTTTCTCTGCTTTTTGTCATTGTTTAGCTGTCATTTTTTGGCTTTTATTTGCTTGGGTTGCTCCTTTGGGGAAATTGGCTTTTTTAGGGATTGTCATTTGTGCTTTGATTTTATTTTTCGAACATAAAATCGTGCGTAAAAATTTTTCTCATATTGATAGAGCGTTCTTTACCTTAAATGGGTATTTGAGTATAATATTTTTTATTTTTATGTGGGTGGATTTATTATGCAATTAAATCTTTTTAAAGCCGGATTGAGTGCAGAGTTTCAAAGTTGCGATATAAATGATAGTTATTTTTTACAAGAATATCTTAATATTAATATTAATTCAAGGCTTAATAAATGGAAAAAACTTGCTTCTAAAGTTGATTTTGAAGAGAGTGAAAAATTAATTTTTGAACTTCTTTTAAGTCTTAAAGAGGATATTGCAAGGCTTCAAAACAATCTAAGTGAGCAAGATAAACTTTTACCTTTATCTCAAAAAGGAATTATTGATGCTTTAAATTTTGAATATTTAAATTTTTTAGAACCTCTTTTGGAAAAAGACAAGCAATATTATATGAGATTTGAGATTAATAATCAAAAAATAGCACTTTTTATTGAAGCACAAAGCGAAAATTTAGCTAAAATGATTAAAATCAAACCTGAAGATAGAATCATTTATGATGCTTTTGTGGTTGAAATTCAAAGAGATATGATAAGAAGTAAGAAAGGGGATTGATGAGCGAAGATGTGCTTTATTTGGTTTTTGTGATTGTTTTGTTGATTGCAATGTTAGCTTATATGAATATCAAAGATAGAGAAAATGGGGCTAAAATCGCTAAACTTCAAAATGCAATGGAGGATATAACAAAAGAGCTTCATTATTTAAAAAAAGAATTCTTGTCAAAAATGGAAAATTCAGACGCGAGTTATAATGATGAAAATTATAATTTAGAGCTTTTAAAAGATGAGATGAAAATTCTGCTTGAAAAAGAACTCACTCAAAGAATTTTACCCGTATTAAAAAGCATTCAAGGTATGGAAAATATCATTGAGGAATTTCAAAACGAACAGCAAAATCGTATTTTAAATTTGGAGCAAAAAGCACAAAGTATGACAAAACTTACTCCAAATTATGATACAGAAGAGCAAAAAATCATTGATTTATTTAAAGAGGGAAAGAGTATAGAACAAATCGCAAAAGATTTAAGGATAGGGACAGGAAATGTAGAACTTGTGCTTAAATTTAAAAAACTGATTAAATAGGTTGCAAAGATGTTAATGGATCAATTTGGGAGAAAAATCGATTATTTGCGTATCTCTGTAACACAAAGATGTAATTTTCGTTGTCTTTATTGTATGCCAAAAATTCCTTTTGATTATGTTCCCAAAGAGGAATTATTAAGTTTTGAAGAAATGTTTTGTTTCATAAAACTTGCTATTGATGAGGGAATTTCTAAGATTCGCATAACGGGCGGAGAGCCTTTATTGCGTAAAGAATTGAGTGTTTTCATTAAGATGATTAAGGATTATAAAAAAGATATTGATTTAGCAATGACTACGAATGGTTTTTTGCTTAAAGATTATGCGAAAGAACTTAAAGATGCAGGACTTGAGCGTATCAATGTCTCTTTGGATACTCTTGATTCTAAAAAGGCTAAAATTTTAGCTCAAAAAGATGTCTTAAGTAGCGTTTTATCAGGCATTGAAGAGGCTTTAAAATATGATTTTAAAATCAAGCTCAATACCGTAGCCTTAAAGACCTTTAATGAAAATGAATTAAGTTCTCTTTTGGAATTCGCTAAAAGTAAAAACATACAAATTCGTTTTATAGAATTTATGGAGAATCATCATGCTTACGGACAGCTTAAAGGTTTGAAAAGGGATGAGATTTTACAAATTTTAAGTCAAAAATATCAAATTTTTCTTCTTGAAAAAGCTGAAAAATCTCCGGTAACTTTATACACTGCAAATGATTATAAATTTGGTATAATAGACCCGCATAGCCACGAATTTTGCGATACTTGCAATCGTATAAGATTGAGTGCAAATGGTTTGCTCATCCCTTGTTTATATCACGACGAAGCTTTGAGTATCAAAGAGGCGGTGAGAAAAAAAGATATGCAAAAAGCTTTTCAAATTTTAAAACAAGTTCTTCAAAACAAGCCTGAAAAAAATCGATGGAGCGTAACAGACAATCAAATTTCTTCAAGAGCTTTTTATCAAACCGGAGGATAAATTTGCAAGTTGTAGAAAGTTTTTTAAGCATTCAAGGTGAGGGGAAATTTGCTGGAAAATTGGCTGTTTTTATACGCTTTGCGGGTTGTAATTTAAATTGCATAGGTTTTGGAGTTAAGAGGCAAAAAAATGGCAAGATTTTACAAGGTTGCGATACTTTAAGGGCGGTTTTTACTAAGGAATTTGAATCGCAAACTTATGATTCTAAAAGTCTTTTTGAAAGGGTTTTAGAGCTTAAGAAAGATTTTCGTGTTATCATTGTCATTACCGGTGGTGAGCCTTTAATCCATCATCAAGATGAAGAATTTATAAATTTTATAGAACTTTTATTGAATGCAAATTTAGAGGTGCATTTTGAGAGCAATGGAAGCATTGAGCTTGATTTTAACAAATATCCTTTATATAAAAAATGTATTTTTGCTTTGGGTATAAAACTTAGCAATAGCGGGATTGCTAAAGAAAAAAGAATCAATTTTAAAGCCATTGAAAGCATTGTTAAAAATACTCAAAGTTTTTATAAATTTGTTTTAGATTCAAAAAGCATTCAAAGGAGTGCAAGTGAGATTGATGAAATTGTGAGTCAAATTCCTAATGAGGTCTATTGTATGCCTTTGGGAGAAAATGAGGATAAATTAAGAGCAAATGCACTTAAAATTGTAGAGTTTTGCATAAAAAATGGGTATAATTATACGGATAGAATTCATATAAGACTTTGGGGAGAGCAAGAGGGTGTATGATTATTAGGAAGATATTTGAATTTGAAAACGCACACATTGTTCGTTTTTGTTCTTCTAAAAGATGCAAAACCAGCATACATGGACATTCTTATAAGATTGAGATTTTACTTGAAAGTCAGTATTTGGATAATGCGGGCATGGTTTATGATTTTGGACTTTTAAAACAAGAGATTAAACAAATTGTCGATAGTTTTGATCACGCTATAACACTTTTTAGTGCAGATGATAAAGCGTATTTAAAACAGATGCAAAAATATTCTTCGCGTTGGATACTCTTACCCCTTAATGTCAGTGCAGAAAATTTTGTAAGAATTTTTTTCGTACTCATTGACACCTTGCTTAAAAAAACAAAAATGGTTAATGGCGAAAAAGGTGTGAATTTAAAAAGCATTATTATACATGAAACAGCTAAGAGTTATGCACAAGGATTTAGAGAAGATGCCTATAGCGAATTGTTGCCTAAGATTGAGCTTAAGGACATAGAATTTTCACCTGCGATAAAAAGTGAATGGAAGGATAAGGATTTTTTTGAGAAACTTAAAAATTCTTATATTTTTATAAATCCTAAGGAGGTTTGATGAAAAAAAAATTATTTATATTTTTTATAGGATTTGTTTTGTTTTTTTTATGTGCATGTCAAAGTGAAGAAAAAGATTTGGTTAAAGAACAAAATTCCACAGAAGAACTTGTGCAAATTGAGCAAAATGATGAAAAGACTCAAATCAGTGATTCAAATTTACCCTTGCCGATTGAAGATGAAGTTAAGGAAAATGCTACAGATTTAGGATTTAATCTAAGTGTTGTGAATTCTTTATATAAGAAAAAATGTTCTTCTTGTCATGGAAAAAAAGCAGAACTTGAGGTTAATGGAAGCAGGGCGATTAAAAATTTAGACAAACAGAGCTTGATACAAAGGCTTAATGATTTAGAACAAGATAAAAACAAGAATCATATTTTAGAACTTAGTCAAAGACAGATTGAAAATTTAGCCGAGTTTATTAGTAAAGGAAATAAATGAATGAAGAAATATACGAATTTATTGTAGCTTTTCATCTTTATAGTCTTTATGCAACGGGATTTTTAATGCTTTTTTATCTCTCTTTAACTCAAGGAAATTTTAAAACTGAATTTGAATTCATTAAAAAAATTCGTTTATTTTTGCCCATTTATTATATTTTCTTAGCCTTTATAATCTTTACAGGAGCTTTGCTCTTAGCCTTGAATCATTTTGCAATGAATTTTGATATTTATCTGATGATTTTATGCTGGATTTTGATTTTTTCTCTGGCAATTTTTCATTTTATTCAATTTAAAAAAGCAAGAAAAATAAGACATTATAGGGTTTTTAGATTGCTTAGTTTTATCGTTTTACTTTCTGAAATCATCTTGCTCATTTTGCCTTTTATCAGTTACAAAGTTTTATAAATGCAATTTTTGTATCATAAAAATAGCGGAGCACAATTGATAAAATTAGAAAATGAGGAATTTTCACACCTTAAAGTGCGTCGCATTAGATTAGGAGAGTGTTTAAAGCTTAGAAATTTAAACGACGAATATTTATTTTCCTATGAAGTGATAAAACTTGATAGACATTCTTGCGTTTTAAAGCTTGTAAAAAGCGATTTTGTGCCTATGCCAAAGAATCATTTAGCTTTAGCTTTAGCAGTCATCGAGCCTAAAATTTTAGAAAAAACCTTAGCTTTTTTAAATGAAATAGGCATAGCAAAACTCATTTTAGTCTATACGCAGTTTTCTCAAAGAAATTTTAAAATCGATAAGAATCGTTTTGAAAGAATACTTATAAATTCTTGTGAGCAATGCGGAAGGAGTTTTAAAATGGAGATTGAAATTTTCAATGACATAGAAAATTTTTTAAAAGCTTATCCCCATACGATTTTGGTTGATTTTAGCGGAAAAAAAGAAGAATTTGACAAAGATAAACTCTATTTTATAGGACCTGAAGGGGGTTTTAGTGAGGAAGAAAAATTGTTATTTAAAAGAAAAATTTGTTTAGATTGTGCTTATATTTTAAGGAGTCAAAGTGCTATTATGGCTGTGGCTGCAAAAATTTCAATCTAAAAAAATAAAATTTATATTTTTTTTATTTGTATTTTAATATAATTTTAGTTTTTAAAATGCGAGGAAATATTATGAAAAAAGAAATTCACCCAGAATTTGTAGAATGCAAAGTCAGTTGTGCTTGTGGAAATACTTTTGTTACAAAGTCAAATAAGAGTGAGCTTAGAGTGGATATTTGCTCAAATTGCCATCCTTTTTTTACAGGAAGTGAAAAAATTGTCGATGCAGCAGGTCGTGTAGAGAAATTTAAGAAAAAATATTCAATGCAGTAATATGCTTTATTTTATTCCTACACCTATAGGAAATTTGAACGATATAAGCTTTAGAGCTTTGAGTGTTTTAGAGAGTTGCGAGTTTTTATTTTGTGAAGATACAAGAGTAAGCAAATCTTTAATCGCTCTTCTTAATACCAGATTTAATGCTAAGATTTATCCTAAAAAATTCATTTCTTTACACTCTCACAATGAAAAAGAATTGTTAGAAAAACTTGATTTAAGTATTTTTGATAAAAATACAGCTTATGTTAGCGATGCGGGAATGCCAACAATTAGCGACCCGGGGAAATATTTGCTTGAATTTGCTTTAAAAAACAAGCTTTCTTATGAGGTATTACCCGGAGCCAATGCCGCCTTAGTAGCACTTGTAAGTTCTTCATTTTGTGAAAAAGAATTTATTTTTATGGGATTTTTAGCTCATAGAGGAAAAGAGCGTCAAAAAGATATAGAAAAACTTTTATCAAATCCCTATCCTAGCATTGTTTATGAATCTCCAAAAAGAATTTTATCCCTTGTTAAAGAACTTGCAAATTTAGACGCAAATAAAGAGCTTTTTGCCATTAAAGAAATCAGCAAAAAATTTCAAACTCAATTTAAAGGCAGAGCAAAAGAGCTTTTAAAAGAACTTGAAAATGCAAATTTAAAAGGGGAGTGGGTTCTTGTTGTGCAAGGGAATTTCAAGCAGGAATTTAATACAAACACCCTATGCGAAAAAGATATTTTAGAGCTTGATTTGCCTTTAAAAATCAAGAGCAAACTTTTGGCTAAAATGAGCGGAAAAAGCCCAAAAGAATTTTATAAAAAATTAATTTTAAGTTAAAATTAGGTAGAATTTCTCAATGTTGGTTTATGGTAAGCAGATTTTCTTTTATATTTTAGAGCGTCACAAAGAGTGCGTCAATGAGCTTTATTTAGCAAAGGATTGCGATAAAAAAACCTTTGGGAAAATTTTAAGTTATGGTTTTAAGATTAAAAAGCTTGATTTTAAAACAGCACAGGCTTATGCAAGAGGTGGAAATCATCAAGGTTTTTTACTTGAGATTAAAGACTATGAATTCGTAAGTTTGAGCGAGCTTAAAGAGAAAAAATTTATTGTTATACTCTATGGTGTGAGTGATGTGGGAAATATCGGTGCTATCATAAGAACAGCTTATGCTTTAGGAGCAGAGGGTTTGATTTATATTGGTGAAAAACTTGCTATGGAAGGCGTTATTCGCACAAGTAGCGGTGCAGCGATGGATTTTCCTATTGCTTTGTGTAAAGATATTCTTAGTGTTTTAAATGAATTAAAGCAAAAAGGTTTTTATCTTTATGCAAGTGATAGTAAGGGTCAATTAGTCCATACTTTAGAAATTTCAAAAAAGCCAAAAGTTTTGGTTTTGGGTGGCGAGGGTTTAGGTTTGACAGATAAAATCATAAAAAAATGCGATGAATGCTTAGGTATAGCAATGAAAAATGGCTTTGATAGTCTTAATGTCAGTGCAGCCTTTGCAATACTTTGTGATAGGATAATGAATGCTTAATTGGAAAAAATTACAGGATTTAAATCTCAAAGAAGTTTCGATAAAAACTCAAATCGAGGTAAAATTCTTAGAGGCTTTAGTGGAAAAGGATTTTGAAACTTTAAGACGTTTTAATGTAAAAGGCTTTATCAAAATTTTAAATCGTGAGTATGAGCTTGATTTTGGTGATTTTTTAGAAGAATATGAGAATTATCTCAATGAAAATAATATTCAAGTCTTGGTTAAGAGTAAAAACAACACAATCACACCTAAGCTTGATTCTTACTATCCTCAAAAGAAATTTTCTTTTTTGCCTATAATTATAATCGTCGTTTTTATCGCAATCATAGCAGCGGGAGTGTATTATTTTGATTCAATCAAAGATTTTTTTAACAATGAAGAAAATAATGCTAGTGTAAATTCCGTAACGAATATGGTCAATGAAGCTGAATTTAATCTTAAAAATTTAAAAAACGATGTTTTAATCGTTGAAAATGAAGAAAATACAAGCCCAAATACAGATGAAGAAAATATTGATGAAAAAAATGCAGATGAGACAAGTGCAGACGCAAATACAACTCAAAATGATACAGAAAACAATACAACAAGTGAAATGAAAATCGATGAAGAAAACCAAAATCTTGAAAATATCACTCAAAATACGGAGATTGCAGAGGAAAATTTAAGTTCAGCTCAAAAACAAGTTGAATTTAAAGCAAATATGAAAATATGGGTCGGACTCATTGATTTGGACACTTATAGGAAAACCACTTCTGTTGAAGAGGGTGATTTTAATATTTCTTTAGACAAAGACAGACTTATATTAACCGGTGCTGCAGCTTTAAATGTGATTAATGAAGAGGGGCAAGAAGAGAATTTTCCTGCTGGAACTTCAAAGCGATTTTTGATTAAAGATGGTAAGATTAAAAGCATTACTTTGGCTGAATTTATGAAGCTTAATAAGGGCAAAGAATGGTAAAAAAAATCCTTTTAATCTTTCTTTTATCCAGTCAGCTTTTTGCTCTTTCAAGTTTGGAACTTGCCAAAAATATCGTCAATAATTCTAGTAAAAAAACTCAACTTGAACTTTTATTTTCTGGGCAAAGCTATACAGATTCAAATGGAAATTTGGATATTGATAAAATTTCTAGGATATTAAAAACAAATTCTTTGCTTAATCTTGCTCTTAAGAATTCGCAAAGCTTAAGGCTTAATTTTAAGGCAAAAGCCGATGCGGTTTTGTTTTTTAAAATCATCAATGATGCTTTAAATGATGCAGGATATGTGTATTTTATCCCTACGGATTTGCTTCTTAAAGACGGCGAGATTGATTATACGATACAAGTGGAGTCTCAATACATTCTCGATCCGGGGACTTTTTACACGCTTTTAAAATCAAATTCAGTTTATATTAAAGATATTAAACGCGTGGGAAGTTATGATTATGAATACAACTTGGATTTTAACAAAGCAAAACTTAAGACAAATATCAATCTCGATTTAAATGTGCCAAAATCTTTAGAAAAACCTTTAAAAGATTATGTTCTATCTTTAAAAAATGCTTCAAGTCTTGCGATTGAAGCAAATGAAGCAGATAATTGGTTTCCTAAAGTTTTATTTTTAGATAAGAATTTAAATTTGATTAAGGGTGTTAAGAGTGAGGTGAAAAATAATGAATTTTTAGAAATCATTCCAAGCGGTGCAGTTTATGCAATCATTAGCGATATGTATAGTTTGGATAATATTAGAAGAGGACTTAAAATAACACTTAAGAGGTAAAATTATGTTTGATGAAATTCGCTTTAATACCATAGAAAGACTTCCAAATTATGTGTTTGCAGAAGTTAATGCGATTAAAATGGCAGCAAGAAGAGCGGGAGAGGATATTATTGATTTTTCTATGGGAAATCCCGATGGAAAAACTCCACAACATATTATTGATAAACTTTGCGAGAGTGCAAATAAAGATAAAACTTCAGGTTATTCAACTTCAATGGGAATTTATAAGTTAAGACTTGCAATTTGTAATTGGTATAAAAGAAAATATGGAGTGAGTTTAGATCCTGAAAGCGAAGTGGTTGCGACTATGGGTTCAAAAGAAGGTTTTGTGAATTTAGCAAGAGCGGTAATCAACCCCGCTGATGTTGCAATCGTGCCAACTCCTGCTTATCCTATCCACACTCAAGCCTTTATCATTGCAGGAGGCAATGTGGCTAAGATGCCTTTAGTTTATAATGAGAAATTTGAACTTGATGAGAATAAATTTTTTGAAAGTTTAAATTATACCCTACAAGAAAGCATTCCACGCCCTAAATATCTTGTTGTAAATTTTCCACACAATCCCACTACAATTACAGCAGAGAAAAGTTTTTATGAAAGATTGATTGCTGTGGCAAAAAAAGAAAGATTTTATGTGATTTCAGATATTGCTTATGCTGAATTGACCTTTGGAAATTACAAAACTCCTTCAATCTTTGAAGTTGAGGGTGCAAAAGATGTTGCAGTAGAAACTTACACCCTTTCAAAATCCTATAATATGGCGGGTTGGCGTGTAGGTTTTGTTGTGGGTAATAAAAGACTCATAGCAGCTCTTAAAAAAATAAAATCTTGGTTTGATTATGGAATGTACACTCCTATACAAGTTGCTGCTACAATCGCCCTAGACGGAGATCAAAGTTGTGTCGATGAAATTCGCTCAATTTATGAAAAAAGGCTTGAAATTCTACTGACAGCTTTTGATAATGCGGGATGGAGTTTATTAAAACCGCGTGCAAGTATGTTTGTGTGGGCAAAGCTTCCTCAAAATAAAGCCCATTTAAAAAGCTTGGAATTTTCTAAACAGCTCTTGCAAAGAGCTAATGTCGCAGTCAGTCCGGGCATAGGCTTTGGAGAAGCGGGAGATGAATATGTTCGTATTGCTTTGATAGAAAATGAAAACCGCATCAGACAAGCTGCTAGAAATATCAAAAAATATTTAAAAGAAGAATAATGAAAGTTGCAATACTCGGCTATGGCACTGTTGGAAGTGCTGTTGTAAAAGCTTTAATCGAAAATGAGAAAATCATCAAGGCAAGATGCGGACAAAATATAATTCCTGTGATTGCTCTAGCGAGGAGCGTTAAAAAAAATTCTTTAATCCCCGTCACTCAAAATGCTGATGAAATTTTAAACCGAAAAGATATTGATGTTTTTGTCGAGCTTATGGGTGGGGTTAAAGAACCTTTTGCGATAATAAAACAACTTTTAAAAAAGAAAAAAAATGTCGTTACAGCGAACAAAGCAATGCTTGCTTATCATCGTTATGAGCTTGAAAAACTTGCTTCAAATTTAGCCTTTGGTTATGAGGCAAGTGTTGCGGGTGCCATTCCTATAATCAAGGTTTTAAAAGAGGGTTTGAGTGCAAATCATATTTTAAATATCAAAGGAATTTTAAATGGCACAAGCAATTATATTTTAACCCATATGAGTCAAAAAGGGAGTGATTTTAAAGAGGTTTTAAAAAGGGCTCAAGAGCTTGGTTATGCAGAGGCTGATCCAAGTTTTGATATTGAAGGCTTTGATGCAGCCCATAAACTTTTAATTTTAGCAAGTATTGCTTATGGGATTAGAGCTGTTCCTGAGGATATTTTGATTGAGGGTATTAGCGGAATTAGCAATGAAGATGTGTATTTTGCAAATGAATTTGGCTTTACGATTAAGCTCTTAGGTGTTGCTAAAGCTCAAGATTCTAAGGTGGAGTTAAGAGTGCATCCGACTATGCTTTCTAAAAATGAGATGATTGCTAAGGTTGATGGAGTGATGAATGCTGTAAGTATTAGAGGAGATATGCTTGGCGAAAGCTTATATTATGGAGCGGGAGCGGGAGGATTAGCCACAGCAAGTGCAGTGATAAGTGATCTTTTAGACATTGCAAGGGGTCAGCTTAAGACACCTATGTTTGGTTTTAAGAGCGATATGAAGTATTCTTTATTGCCTATTGAAGATATTTATACTAAATATTATTTAAGATTAAAGGTTGAAGATAAAATCGGTGTTTTGTCTAAAATCACTCAAATGATGAGTGAAAATTCAATTTCTATCGATAGTTTTTTACAAAAACCTAAAGCGGATGAAACATACAGCACTCTATTTTTTACAACTCATCATACTTTTGAAAAAAGCATTAAGAATTTAATCCACACTCTTAAAAAGCAAAAATTTATTAAAACCTCTCCTTTTATGATGCGTATAGAATAATGGGTTTATCAGCATATTTAAGCGGAATTTTAGGTGAAGATAAGGCTTGTGTTTTTTTAAAAAAACAAGGTTTTGAGATTTTGGAAAGGAATTTTCATTCAAAATTTGGTGAAATTGATATTATTGCCCAAAAAAACAAAATTTTGCATTTTATAGAAGTGAAATTTACGCAAAAAGATTATGAACTTTCCGAACGACTCGATGAAAAAAAATATCAAAAACTTTTAAAAACCATAGAATTTTATAGGCTTAAAAAAGGTGATTTAAGTGATTTTCAGCTGGATTTGATTTGTATAAAAAATGATCATATAGACTTTTTAGAAAATATAAGTTTTTGAGGATAACTCATATACAATAAAGCCCTCAAATTTCATATCATTATCCGGTTTTAAAGATTTAAATTTTCTTTATCATGTTTAAAAGATTAAAAAATTTTATTTCTGCTTGAATTTTAGATGAGATTTTTTTTATATTTTTGTATTTTCTTTATAGAATTTAAAACAAACTTTGATGATTGTGCTTTGAAAAATTATAACTTTTCTTGTAAAATATTTTTGATTTATTTAAATCATTAAAGCAAAGTTTTATAAAATCATCGTTTGATTTTTTATCATTAAACCCATTTCTTTAATGCATTAAGAAGCAAAATAACAAAAAAAAGATTTTAAAGCACTAAGATGAGGAAATAAAAAATTCATCACATTAGCATAAGTCAATTTGGTTTTTTTAATCAACTTTGTTTTTGTTGTAATTTTTATTTTAACTTATTTTTTGATTTTGCTGTATTCATTTAAAGCAAAATTTTCTTCTGCAAAGTCAAAAAAACTTAAATTCAAAAGAGCTTAAATTCAAAAAAGTTTTTCAAAACCCATCGTTGTTGCTTTAATACGATTTGATTTTGTTGCGATTTTTTAAATATTTTTGAGTTAGATTTTTTATTTCTTTAGTTTTTCATCTCTTAATTTTCTAGTTTTTTAAAATAATTTAACTCAAAAGCTAAGCCTCACCTTGCAAAGACTCAGCTTGAAAAATTAAAGTATTTTAAGACTAACTTAAGCAAGGTAAGACTATAATTAAATTAGCTTATTTTTTTAAAGTGTGTTAATCTTTAGTTTTTTATAACTAAAATTAACACGATTAAAAGAATAATTAGAAAATAAATTTCATTCATCTTTTAACCTCCTTAAAACAAGCCAAGTCTTTTAAGGATAAAGTCTTAAAATCATCAATTATACTTTTTTATAGCTTAAAGTCCCTTAAGGAATTTTTTTAATATTAATGATGTTTTTTTATTAATAAACTTTATTCAATATTTTTTTACAGCACATTCCTTACAATAGAACATAACAAAGAAAATTGAATTTTAATTCAAACTAAAACATACCAAAATATATAAACAAAGTTTTTATTTTTAAATCTCATTGATAAAGAATAAAAATCATCAAAGCAAAAAACCATAGCTTTATAACTAAAGAAAATTTAATTTTTAGTTTGAAAGATTAATTTTTTAGTTTTTCTCTTAATCTTTTCAATTTATTTTGTTGCAATTTTTATTAAAATAGCTTTAAAATTTTAAAAAACCCGTGTTGAATTTCTAAAATTTCATTCTTAAAAAAATCATTGCAAACTAATCAAATATCCGCTAGAGTCTTTTTGTATATTATAATTATATTTACCATCAAGATAAATCACCAAACGATAATAGCCTTTATGAGAGCCAAAATCAATGCGTTTAAACAAAGAATGATTCAATCTTATATTCTTAGTTAAAGCAATTGCATTTGATTTAAAATCGACTATGATTTTACTTGGATTTCCTATAGAAAAATCAGATATTATTTCATCATTTGTATTGAGTTTAATCTTATTTTTATAAGTGGTATAAGCGATAAAATCATAAATCTTACCCGTTTGCTCAGGAAGTTCTAAATCAAGAGAGACATTGCTTTCAGCACTTAAATCATTTTTTTCAGGTATGGTTACTGAAACATCTAAAATTTTGGAAGGGTTTGGATTATTTTGACGCGTGATAATATAAGTATCGTGCCAATCAATGCTTTTATTAATATCTAAAGTGATAGCATTCTCACTACCATCAAGATTGATATAATTAAAAGTTACACTTTTTAAAATTCTAGCATTAGAATTAAATTTCACTTCATCTTTTTGAAAATTTGGTGGAGTGATAATGCTAAGATTTTGTTCGCTTTGAAAAGGATTTTCATCTGCATTAAGAATGTTAAGCAAAATTAGGCAAATCAATAAAATTTTAATTTTCATTTGAGTACAATCCTTGCAATTCAAAATAATCTTTTTGTGCTTTCGCATTTTGTTCTTTGAGTAAAATGATTTTTTTATTCAATTCTTCTTTTGTTTTTTCTAAAGAAAGCATAGTATCTAAAGAGTATTGCCCAAAAAGCATATTTCCTAGATAAATTGCCCCAATCACAACCAAAAAAATCCAAAAAATCATCTTTAATACAGCTGTATAAAAACTACTTTTTTTAGTGCTCTCGTCGTATTCTTTTAATAAATCACTCAGAGTTTTTCTCCCAAATATTCATCATTTTCAAGCTCAATTTCTAATAAGCGATTGTATTTAGCAGTTCTTTCAGCTCTTGCTAAGGCTCCTGTTTTAATTTGTCCCGTGTTTAAAGCCACTGCAAAATCGGCGATAAAAGCATCTTCACTTTCACCTGAACGATGACTCATAATGCATTTATAATCATTTCTATGAGCAAGTCTTACGGTACGCATTGTTTGCGTAAGAGTGCCGATTTGATTAGGTTTTATAAGCACAGCATTTGCCATTTTTTTAAGTATGCCTTCTTTTAAAATTTCCTCATTAGTTACAAACAAATCATCTCCCACAAGTTGAATTTTCTTACCAAGCTTTTCTGTAAGTTTAATCCAACCTTCAAAATCATTTTCCGCCAAACCATCTTCAATGCTGTATATAGGATATTTCGTGCAAAGTTCTGCATATCTTTCTATGAGTTCTTCGCTTGAAAAAGTTTTGTTTTCTAAATGATATTTTCCATCTTTATAAAATTCTGTACTTGCAACATCTAAGGCAAGTTTGATGTTTTTTTCATAACCTGCTTTTTTAATACAAGTCATTAAAAGCTCGATAGGTTCTGTATTGTTTGCTAAATTTGGTGCAAAACCTCCCTCATCACCCAAAGCAGTTGAATGCCCTAAATTTGCTAATTCTTTTTTAAGAATTGCATAAATTTCGCAAACAGAGCGTAGAGCTTCTTTAAAAGAAGTAAAACCAAAAGGCATAATCATAAATTCTTGAAAATCCACATTATTATTAGCGTGAGCTCCGCCGTTGATGATATTGCACATCGGCACAGGCAAAACACTTGCATGAACTCCACCTAAATACCTATATAAAGGAATTTTTAAGGCATTTGCTGCTGCTCGAGCATTTGCCATAGAAACACCTAAAGTTGCATTTGCTCCCAAACGAGAATAATTCTTTGTGCCATCAAGTTCTTTTAAAGTTTCATCGAGTGTGCTTTGATTGAAAGCATTAAGTCCTATCACAGCATCAGCTATTGTTTCATTGACATTTTTTATAGCCTTTAACACACCCTTTCCGCCAAATCTTTCATCTTTATCTCTTAACTCCAAAGCCTCTTTTGAACCTGTGCTTGCACCACTTGGGACTATAGCTGCTCCTATGCTTCCATCGCTTAAACTCACTTCAGTTTTGATTGTAGGATTGCCTCTGCTGTCTAAAATTTCATAAGCTCTAATATTTTTTATCGTCAGCATTTTATTGTTCCTCCTCATCTTCACTTGCACTGATGACATTTTCTATGCCCATAGAATTTTGAATTTCTTTTGTGATTTCTTCAACAAGCTTTGGATTTTCTTTAAGGAAAGCCTTAGAATTTTCTCTGCCTTGTCCTAATTTTTTATCTTTATAAGAAAACCATGCCCCACTTTTATCGATAATATCGAGTTTAACTCCATAATCAATAAGCTCACCCTCTTTACTCAAACCTTCCCCAAACATCACATCAAATTCAGCTTGTTTGAAAGGTGGAGCCACTTTGTTTTTAACAACCTTAACTTTAACGCGATTGCCGATAGATTCTTCATTTTGTTTTAAGGTTGCGATTTTTCTAACATCTAAACGCACTGAAGCATAAAATTTAAGAGCATTTCCTCCCGTTGTGGTTTCTGGAGTACCATAACCCATAGCCCCGATTTTCATACGAATTTGATTGATAAAAATCACGGTTGTGTTCATTTTATGCACTATACCTGTAAGTTTTCTTAAAGCTTGAGACATTAATCTTGCTTGAAGTCCGACATGTTGATCACCCATATCACCTTCAATTTCAGCCTTTGGTGTTAAGGCTGCGACACTATCGACCACAATCAAATCAATAGCCCCACTCCTCGCTATAGTTTCAACAATCTCTAAGGCTTGTTCGCCAAAATCAGGTTGAGAAATGTAAAGATTGTCTGTATCCACGCCTAAATTTTTCGCATATTTGACATCTAAGGCATGTTCAGCATCTATAAAGGCACAAACTCCACCCGCTTTTTGACATTCTGCTATAATATGTAGAGTTAGAGTTGTTTTTCCCGAGCTTTCAGGACCATAAATTTCAACGATTCTTCCCTTAGGAATTCCACCGATTCCTAAAGCCAAATCAAGTCCGACAGAACCCGTGCTTATAGAATCAATTTGCTCAATTTGTTTATCTCCAAGTCTTAAGATTGTGCCTTTACCAAAGGCTTTATCGAGACTTTTTAAGGCTGCATCGAGAGATTTTTTTTTATTATCGTCCATAATTGTCCTCAAAATTTTAAAAATTAAATCAAAGAATTTTAACAAAATAAAATTAAATAATGTTTTATTTTGCTAGAATTAGAGAAATTATTTAGGATGCTTAATGATGAAAAAAATTAAAATCGCACATTCTCCCGACGCAGACGATATTTTTATGTATATGGCTATCAAATTTGGTTGGGTTGGAAATGAATTTTCTTATGAAAATTCAGCCTTAGATATACAGAGCTTAAATGAATTTGCCCTAAAAAATGAATTTGATGCCACAGCAATTTCTTTTGCACTTTATCCTTTAATCGCTAAAGAATACGCTCTTTTACGCACAGCTGTAAGTTTTGGAGAGGGCTATGGACCTAAGCTTATTAAAAAAAAAGGCACAAAGCTTAAAAAAAATTTCAAAGTGGCTTTAAGCGGTGCAAATACGACAAATGCTTTAATTTTTCGTATGAAATATAAACAAGCACGTATATCGTATAAAAATTTTTTAGAGATTGAAAAAGCTGTGCTTGATGATGAGGTGGATGCGGGAGTTTTGATACATGAGAGTATTTTGGAATTTGATGAAAATTTGTGCGTTGAAGCTGAGCTTTGGGATATTTGGCGTGAATTGATTCAAGAAGAATTGCCTTTGCCTTTGGGTGCAATGGCTTTAAGACGCTCTTTGCCTCTTAGCGATGCGATAAAGGTTGAAAGGGATTTGAGTAAGGCGGTTGAACTTGCTGATTCTAATCGCAAAATTTTAGCCGCTATGTTAATGGAAAGAAAGCTCATCCGTGTCAATGAAGAAAAACTTGAACATTATTTGGATTTGTATGCCAATAAAAATTCCATTTCTATGAGTCAAACGCAAATTGCAGCAGTGAATGCTTTATTTAAATTAGGATATGAATATAAATTTTATGATAAAATTATCGATGCAAAGGATTATTTAATCCCTATAGAATACGAAAATGCAAGAAATTCTTAAAAAGGAGAAAACATGGAAGAAAGTACCTTAGTTGCACTTGGGGTTTCAACTTTTAAAACCACTCTTATGCTTTCTTTGCCTATGCTTTTAGCGGGGCTTATTGCGGGACTTTTAATCAGTATTTTTCAAGCAACGACTCAGATTAATGAAATGACGCTTTCTTTTGTGCCAAAGATTATTTTGGTGGTTGTGGTGATTATCTTTTTAATGCCTTGGATGGTTACGACTATGGTGGATTTTACTTCGGGTATTATCAATCAAATTCCAAGTTTTATTAAATGATTATAGATTTTAAAAAATACAGCTCTGTAAAAATAGGCTCACAATTTGAGGTTGAAATTTTAGAACAAAAATGCGATTTTGATGGTTTTTTAATCGGTGGAGCAAATAATTTACTTGTCAGCAACAACCCTAAAAAGCTTGGAATTTTAGGCAAGAATTTTGATTTTATCGAAATTTTAGAGAAGAATAGGGAATTTTATATTTTAAAGATAGGCTGTGCAACAAAATCAAGCACAATGTATCGTTTTGCAAAAGAAAATAAACTCGCAGGCTTTGAATTTTTAAGCAAAATTCCCGGAGTACTCGGAGGGCTTTTAAAAATGAATGCGGGTTTAAAAGATGAAAACATCAGCAAACATTTGCAAAGTATTGAAAGTTTTGAAGGTGAAATTCCTAAACAAAATATAGCTTTTCAATATCGTTTCAATCCTCTTCAAAAACCTATGTTTAGTGCGAAATTTAAACTTTATTTTGGATTTGATGCACAAAAAGATACAATTTTAAAAAATACAAGGGATAATCAGCCTCAAGGTGCGTCTTTTGGTTCGATTTTTAAAAATCCAAGCGGGGATTTTGCGGGCAGGTTGATTGAAGCTGTGGGACTTAAAGGTTTTTGCAAAAATGATGCAATGATTAGCGATAAACATGCTAATTTTCTCATCAATAAAAAAAATGCAAGTTTTGAAGATGCGATTTATCTCATAGAACTTGCAAGAAAAAGAGTGTTTGAGGAATTTGGTGTAAGACTTGAAAATGAAGTGATTGTGATTTAAGCATAGTATGATTGAAAAATTGCAAAATGTGTTTTTGAAATCAAACGCCTTATATAAGAAAGAGTTTAAAAGTTTGCTTAGGATTTATGCAAAAATAGAAAATTCCTCATAGATTTATAATATAATTTGGATTTATTATGAAACTAAAATAAGATTAATGCCATGACCCGCAAAAAATGTTTTATTTGTGTAGAATTGCAAAGCAATATAAAGCTAAATAAAAAATCGTAATAAAGCCAAGACTAAGCCGAAACCAAAAAATTAAGTTGTTTTCTGATTCTTCTGACTCATTAGGTAAGAGATTTTGCTCATTTTGATGATTTTCTGTTTCTTTATTAAAATTAACAAAGGATTTTTCATAAAGACTTTGATTTTGTTTTTCTTTTAGTTTTTGTTGTCTTAAAAACTCCTCTTCTTCTACCCTCTTTCTAAAATTTCTTTCCTCTTCTTCTATTCTCCTTTTTTCCTCTCTTTTATTAATTAAAAATGCTATAATTTCTAAAGGAAACACAATAATACTAATCCACAAGGGAAGAAATCCTATGAGTAAAATAATAAAAACCATAATCCCTATAATAGTCCAAAGCATTTTTCACCCTTTTAAAATTTGATTTGAAAATAGTGATATAAATTTATTTATTTTTTAATAGTATCTTAATAATTGCTATAAATCCACTAAATAGTGCAACAGCTAATGCAGCTTTTAAAAATCCTAAACTTAAATCTTCAGAAGTCAATTCAAAAGCAGCCAAAGCTAAATTCACCCCTAATGCCAAAAATAAAATCATTGTTTTCATGTTTTCTCCTTATATAATGTTTTCATCAAAACTAAAATTTAGATTATTATCCTCTTCAATTTTAAGGACGTTATCATCAGTCATTGCATTTAAAAAATTCCTCACTCTTTCCTCATCGATTTTTTTACAATAAAACCTAAGATTTTTCGGTATATTTCTTTGATTGATGTGTAAAAATTCATTAGAAATTATTGTAATAGCGAGTAATTCTCCCTCTGTTTTAAATTTTGGAAAAACGGGAGCTTTAAAAATTCTTTCCCCTCCTGTTTTTTTGATGATTTTTATATTCTTTATATTCATAGAAACTCCTTAAAATTTATCCTATAGGATAAAGATAAGAAAATTATATCTCTATATAATTTAATTTTAGCTTATCCTATAGAATAAATGATGAAAATAAATTTTAGTAATTCTACAGAAAAAGAAATTTTAGAATTTCATAAAAAATTATCTGCAAAAATAAGAAAATTAAGAGAAGAAAAAGGAATTTCTCAATTAAATTTAGCCTTAGATATCGGTATAAAATCCGTAGCTTTTTACTCAAATTGTGAAAATAATCGCTATGGAAAACATTTCAATCTTGAACATTTATATAAAATTTGCAAGAGTTTAAATATCAGTTTTAAAGAGCTTTTTGATGAAATTGATTGATAAAATTTGGCTTTGAAATCCAAGCTAGGATTAGTTTATAGTGTGAATCTCTCTAAATTTAAGCCATGCTACAGCCAAAAGAGCAGAGGAGGCAATAGCACAAATAACTGCAAAATCATACCAAATGCCAAATTCTTCACGACAAAGAAGCATAATAATCATAATGATAAGACAAGCATAACTTGCAAGTTGTGCATACAAGCTATACATAAAGAATTTTTCATTTGTGATTTTTCCCACTCTTATATACCATAAGAGTATGAGCACTGCATATGCAATAAATAGCAAGACAATAAGCGTTAATTTAAAATAAGGAAGTCTTCCGCCAAACATACTCATCATAAGAGAATCCGCTAGAGTTTTGAGCAAAATACCCATAACCGCAACGACAATCACACAAGAAATAAAATATACAAGTGGTTTTTTATCGCTACTTGTTTGAAAGAGCAAATAATTCACCCACAGCCCAAGCACAAGACTTAAAATTCCAAAAATATAAAAAAATGCAGCACTTGCACCGCCTCCATATACAAAGCTTTTAGCCAACAAATTTGTAATGAGATAACATATAAGGGTTAAGAGTGCAAAAAACTTCATTGAATGGATATTTGGAGCAAAGATAAAATTTTTTACCGCATTAAAATCTAAAAATACAAATTTTGTATCGATATTTGGTAGATTTGTCATAGATGCATTAAAAGAGGCGTTTAAAGAGCTAAAATTGCTTGAAAAGCTAGGTTTGTTTAGGATAAAAACACCTACAGCCTTACCATCAATCACTTCAAAATCAACCTCAAGTCCCTCGATATTTTGCCCTTCTTTTGCGTTTTTTAACTCATTTTCTTCATAATAATAACGTTTGCCATCATCACCACTAATTGCACCTGCACCTAAAATTTTACCTTTCACAAGCTCTCCTTAAAATCAAAAATCTCCGATAAATTTCACTTTTTATAACAAAGCTTTATTTATGAGTTTAGTTTGTAAATTTCAAACGCAACATTATACAAAAAAAAAAAAAAATAAATCAACACTTAAAAATAATGTTTAATTTGTAAAATTTAGGATTTTTATATAAAAATTTATCTTGTAAAAATGAAGTGAAGTTTAGTAATGATAAAATTGCAGAATTTTAAAATATAGCAAAAATAAAGATTTTTTTAACAAATTTCAATTAATGATAATCAAATAAATTTAAAAATCTTTTTGCTCTTGTTGTATAAGGATTTTTAAAAAAATTATCTGGAGTATTTTGCTCTATGATTTGCCCTTTATCCATAAAGACAATTTTATCTGCAACCGCTTTAGCAAAACCCATTTCGTGTGTTACTATGAGCATGGTCATCCCTTCTTTAGCAAGATTAAGAATCACTTCTAAAACTTCACGCACGATTTCAGGATCAAGTGCAGCCGTTACTTCATCAAAAAGCATTAATTTTGGATTCATACAAAGACTTCTCACTATGGCTATTCTTTGTTTTTGTCCGCCACTAAGCTCTCTAGGATAAGCATCGATTTTATGTGCTAAACCTACTTTTTCAAGCCAAATTTTAGCTTCTTTTAGAATTTCATCTCTGTTTCTTTTTTGCACTTTTAAAGGACCTAAAAGTATATTTTCACGCACACTTAAATGTTCAAAGAGTTCGTAAGATTGAAAAACCATTCCGATTTTTTGACGCATTCTTGTCCATTCTTTAAAATCCTTAGTGATTTTTTCATTATCAATATACAAGGTCCCGCTTTTAAATTCTTCAAGTCCGTTAATGCAACGCAAAAGCGTGGATTTACCACAACCACTAGGTCCTAAAATCACTGCAACTTCTTTGGCTTCAATCTCTAAATTAATATCCTTTAAAACTTCAATATCTCCATAATTTTTATACAAATGCTCTAATTTTAAAATACCCATATCAACTCCATTTTTTCTCTAAATTTTTAGAATACAAAGAGATAGGATAGCAAATCAAAAAATAAATGATAAAAATCACTCCATAAATCATGAAGGGAGCAAAGTCATTTTTATTATGCAATTCTATAATTTGCTGTCCAACTTTTACAAGCTCTACTGCACCAATTAAATAGGCAAAAGTTGTGCTTTTAATCATACGCGTGAGGAGATTCATACTCGCAGGCGTAAGTCTTCGCACCGCTTGAGGGATGATAACATAAATAAAGCTTTGAGTTTTGCTAAGTCCTAAGGAGCTTGCTGATTCGTATTGATGTTTTGGAATGCTTTGTAAAGAAGAACGCACCAAATCCATCATTTCAAAACAACCCCAAATGCTAAAAACCACGACTGCAGAAGTTACAGAACTAAAATGCACACCAAACCATCTTGAAAAGCCAAAATACACGACAAAAAGCCATACAAGCAAGGGCATCACTCTAACAAATTCAAGTCCAAAGCGGCATATTGTATAAATACAGCGATTTTTAAGACTCATTAAAATTCCTAAAATAAGTCCCCCAAAAGAAGTGATGAGTATGCTTAAAAAAGAAATTTCAAGCGTGATTAAAAGTCCTTGAAAAAGTCTATAAATGCTTGTTGAATTGAAAATTTCAAGCATAATTTAACCTTTTTTCTACTCTCGATAAGATAAAAGATAGGGGCAAGATAATGCACAAATATCCTAAAAATAGCATCAATAAAAGTTCATTTGTTTTATAGGTTAAGGAATTAAGGCTTGTCATTAGAGTCACTAAATCAGGTAGTGCAATGATACTGACTACAGAAGTTTCTTTGATTAAAAAAATAATATTTGCACTCAAACTTGGCATAGAGATATTTAAAGCTTGAGGCATGATAATGTATCTTAAATTTCCAAAATGACTAAAGCCTAAAGAAAGCCCGGCTTCAAATTGCTGTTTTCTCACAGCTTCAAAACCTGCCCTTAAACTTTCAGCCATATAAGAACCTCCTAAAAAGCTAAGTCCGACGACCGCACAAGCAAAAGAGGGACGCAAACTCTCATCGACACTTAAACAAAGCAGATTGAGTCCGTAAATCTTTTCAAGATGAATGCCAAATTTAGGTAAAGCATAATATAAAAAGAAAAGTTGTATCAATAGGGGAGTATTTCTTGAAAATTCAATATAAATTTTACAAATTTTTTCTAAAAAATGCCATTTAAAATAACCCATCAAAACACAAAACAAACCGATGATAAAAGAAAAAACTATGCCAAAAAAACTAAGCTTTATAGTCAGCCACATTGCTTTTACAAAAGCTGGAAGAGTGCTTAACATAAAATCTAAATCCATATTTCACCCTCGTTTTTAATGCTATTTTACTCTTAATTATGTTAATAAATTCTAAATTCCTTAAATATACAATTTTACTTATACTTTGATTTAAAAATTTGTTGATATAGAAATTTTTAAATCAAAGTATAAGATTTATTTTATCTTAATTTGTTATATTTACGCGTTTATAAAAATTTAAAAAGGAGTTTTAATGAAATACGAAACCATCAACGAAGAATCGATTGGAAAACTTATGGAAATTTTTTATGAGAAAGTGCGAAGAGATAAGGATTTATCTCCTATTTTTAACGCTTCTGTTGGAACAAGCGATGAAGAATGGACAGCTCATAAAGCAAAGATTGGAAATTTTTGGAAAGGAATGCTTTTGGGTCTGGGTGATTATAATGGGCAACCTTTGAAAAAACACCTTGATTTGCCACCTTTTCCGCAAGAATTTTTTGGTGTTTGGCTTGGTCTTTTCGAAGAAAGTCTTAATGCTCTTTATAATGAAGAAATGAAAAATGTGATTTTTCAAAGAGCAAATATGATTGCTTCACATTTTCAAAATATGCTTTATAAATTTGGGGGACATTGATACATCAAGATTTTGATAAATCTTGTTTGACTTTTTGTAAAATCATTTCATCGCTAGAAAAGTCAAAAAATTTAAATTCGTTTCCGTGTTGCATTAAACCATCGATAAGGTCTCCGCTCAATCGATTTTTAAGGTCAAGTTCAGCAATCTTAAAGCCGTCCATTGTCAGAGCAAATTCCTCAAGTCTTTGTGGAATGTTTTTAAGTTTGGTGTAAAGATAACAGCTGCTTTTAAGTCCAACCCTGCCGACGCGCCCGCGAAGCTGATGTAGGGTTGCAAGCCCCAATCTTTCAGCACCAACAATCACAATGGTGCTCAATCTGGGCAAGGAAATTCCGACTTCTACAACAGTAGTGCTAAGGAGGATATTTCCTTCTTCTTTGAATTTTTGTAAAATTTCATCTTTTTGCTTGTCTTTTCCATGCGTTACAAAAACCTTATCATAATGACTCTCCCAATAAGCCCTAGCTTGTTCTAAAGACAAATAAGGAATTTTATCGCTCTGATTCACTAGAGGGTAGATGATGATGATTTGATGATTGAGTGAAATTTCTTTTTTGATTTTTTCAGTAAGCTTTGAAAAATCCTCATTTTTGATACAAAATGTTTTAATCTCCTTTTTAAAAGGCATTTGTTTGATAAAGCTAAAATTTAAAAGTTCTGATTGTATCATGCTTAGAGTTCTTGGAATAGGGGTGGCGGAAAATTGGATGAAATGAGGGCTTAACTCTCCCTCACTTGAGAGAGAATGAATTTTTTGTCTTTGTGCAGAACCAAAACGATGCTGTTCATCAATCATCACCAAAACCGCTTGAAAACCGGTGTGGTAAATGAGTGCATGTGTGCCGATGATTAAGTGTGCTTGTTGGATTTGTGCGTCTAAGCCTTTATCTTTTTTACCTCCTTTAATGAAAGCAATATTCATAAATTCGGGCAAAAGTTTTTTTGCCTCTTCAAAAAGTTGAGAGGCTAAAATGCTTGTGGGTGCCATCAAAATTGCTTGTTTAGGATAAACCATTAAAGCAGCTGCTAATAAAACCAAAGTTTTTCCACAGCCCACATCTCCCATAATCACGCGTCTTTTAGCTTCTTTAGAATGCAAATCTTCTCTAATGTCTTTGATTGCATTAAGCTGATCTTGTGTGGGCGTAAAAGGTAAGTTTTCAAGCCAAGTTTGAATGTCAAAAATTTCAAGCTCAAAACTCTTTTTTTGAATTTTTTTTGTTTTCAGTCTTTTGAGAAAATTATACATTTCAATGTATTTTAAATTCTCGTAAAATTGTTCTAAATTTTGAAACATTGCGAAACTTTTTTCATCATAAGCATGAAGGGCTAAAAGAAAATGGATATATTTTTCATCGATTTGACTTTCTTTTAAATTCTCAAAATTGACATAGCTTTGAATGAGATTTTTAATCGTGCTGTCTTTAATGCTTTGAATTTGATATTTGGGCACAAAACCACCTGCTTCATTGAGAATTTTAGGATTGTTAAATTGCCACGATTGATTGAAAAAAACAAGTTTTGAGTGAAAAATCAATTCTGCTCCAATCTTACAAAGGCTATGATGCCATTTGTTCGCATTAAAAAACACAAAAGAAAGCTCTTGATTCCACATTTTACATTCGCAAATTCCAAAAAGTTGGTTGTTTTTAAAGCCCACACTTTTAATTTGAACCTTTTGAGTGCAAATTTCATTCGGGTTTGGCTTAGGGGTGAGATTTAAATTTTCAATCTTTTTAGGTAAAATCAAAGCTAAATCAATCACGCTTTTTATTTTAAGTTTCTTAAAAAATTCAAAATCTGTGCTTTTAACCTTCATTTTGTATGCTTGCAAACGTTAAATTTAAGAGTTCTTTATGATTTTTTATATAAGCATTGAGTGCTTTTAACTCAATTTTTTGAATTTTTTCAAGCTCCTTTTTGTAATGCCCCAATGGCAAACCTTGATAATACTCGCTCAATGAAAGAGCCAATCTCTTGCTCAAACTCTCATAACGCAAAGGAGTGTTGCCGATGATAAAATTCTTAGCCTGATTAAGACTGGTTTCATCAACTCCTTTTTGAATAAAATCTTTAAAAATCTCTCTGATGAGGTTTTTAGCTTCGTTTGCATTTTCATTTTTGGTCTGCAAATATCCAAAAATTCGTTTGTAGGATAAAGTCATATCTAACATCGCATAGGCTGAATAAGCCAAGCCTCTTTTCACACGAATTTCCTCCATAATTCTTGATCCAAATCCGCCTTGTCCTAAGATGAAAAGTGCAATTTTTCCAAGATGCAAATCCTCATCTTTGAAATTTGCAAAAAAAGGTGCTGCAAAATAAATATAAGCTTGTTCGCTCTCTTTTCTTATAAGAATTTCATCCTGATTTTTTGAATTAAGATGATAAGTTTTATCTGCAAGAGTCTTGCCTTTATCAAGCCCTTCTAAGATTTTTAAGACAAAATTTTTACCTTCATTAAGACTTAAATCCCCTCCTAAAGTGATGATAAGATTATTTAAATGAATGTGTTTTTTATGAAAGTTTTTAAGATGATTAAGAGAAATAGAATGGATGCTTTGTTCGTCTCCATCATTAGGGCTTTGGAATTCTTTATAATCAAAAATTTTAGAATTGAGTAAATTTTTTGCTAAATAATCAAAATCGCTGTTTTTACTCGCAAGTTCGCCCAAAGAATTGAGTTTGATTCTCTTTAAAATTTTTTCCTCAAAACGTGGATTTTTAAGCAAATCACATAAGGCTTTAGCTGCTGCATTTTTATGTTCTTTGAGTAAAGAAAGATTGATTTCTAAGTTTTCAAAACCACTATTTGCGTCTAAATTAATCGCTTTAAATTCTAAATTTTTGAAGAATTTATCATCAACACCTTCATTAAGAAGTTTTGCAAACATTCTTGCAAGTCCAGCCACTTCATCAAAACTTCTGCCACAATTTTTAAAAATAAGCTTTAAAATAATAATAGGAAAATCCCTATTTTCTTCAAAAATAAAAGGAATTTTAATTTTTTTAATCTCTAAATATTGCATTAAAACCTTTCCAAAATTTCATAAGCTGTATTGCGTTTAGCAGGAACTTCACCTAAATTTCTAATCAATCTTATCATTTCATCTTGATTCATTTTATAACTCGCTCCAGCTGCAGAAACGACATTTTCCTCCATCATTGTTGAACCCAAATCATTGGCTCCAAATTTCAAAGCAAGTTGTCCTATTAAAGAGCCCTGCGTGACCCAAGAGCTTTGTAAATTTTTAAAATTATCCAAATAAAGCCTTGCAATTGCGAGGAGTCTTAGATATTTGTTTGAGCTTTGTTTTTGAATTTGAGGATAATCTTGAATGAGTTTGGTGTTTTCACTTTGAAAAGACCATAAGATAAAAGCTCTAAATCCTTGCGTTTCATCTTGTAAATTGCGTAAATATTCTAAATGTTCTATAATCTCTTCATCGCTTTCTAAGGTTCCAAACATCATTGTAGCTGTGCTTTTCATACCGATTTTATGAGCATTTTTATGCACTTCAAGCCAAGTGGCTGTATCACATTTGTTCGGAGCAATGAGTTTTCTTACTCTATCGCTTAATACTTCAGCCCCCGCTCCGGGAATTGAAAAAAGCCCCTTATCTTTAAGTCTTTGCAAAACTTCGGTGATAGAAATTTTAGAAGCTTTGGCAATATAAGCAATCTCAACCGCAGAAAAGCCATGTATAGTGATATTAGGGTAATGCTCTTTTATCCAAGAAACCAAATTTTCATACCATTCTATCTTAAGCTTAGGATGCACTCCACCTTGAAATAGAATTTGCGTCCCGCCTATGGCTTCTAATTCCTCGATTTTTTTGCCTATTTCTTCAAAACTTAAAATATAAGCATCATCTTCTTTATGATGGCGATAAAAAGCACAAAAAGAGCAGTCAATACAACAAACATTGGTATAATTAATATTTCTATCCACAATAAAACTCGTGATTTTTTCAGGATGAAGTTCTAGTTTTTTTGCATAAGCTCTTTCTCCAAGTTCAACTAAAGAGCTATTTTTAAGCAAATTTAAAGCTTCTTTTTTATCAAGTCTTTTCAAATTTTTCCTTTGACTTAAATTTAAAAGGATTATAGCATTTAAAATTAAATCAATTTTGTATTATAAATCCAAGGTTCATAACTTTATTGTTTAATTTAGAGTGTATTTTAATTTTTTAAATTGTTTTTTATCGTAAGTTTTTTAAGAATTTTTAGTAAATGCTATTTTTATCTGTAGTTAAAAAATTGCAAAAATTATCAATGTAAGTTTTATCTAAAATACATTTTGACAAGTTTTATGTTCTGTATAAGAGCTTATATTTAAACTTAAAAACATTCAATGATAGCGATATTTTAAGAAATAAGGATTATGAAAATTTTTACAAAGAATTTTGTAATTTTGCTCATCAAAAATGATTCCACCGGTATTAAAATAAGTGTAAAGAGTAGAAAATTTTTGTTTGAAATCAAACAAAGAATCATCTTTTTTAAATCCTCCTCCTAAAATACAAAATTTACAAGCTTTTTGTGAAGCATATTCAAAGAAAAAATCCAAAAGAACCGCATTAGCATGAGATTCTAAAGTGTTAGCACTAAGATGATAATAAGAAAAGTCCTTGTGTAAGAAAAAGGAGGCATAGGCGAGAATTTCATTTCCAAGACTTGCTTTTAAAACTTTGTATTCTTTAAAATATAAACAAGGTGAAATTAATAAAATTTATCAAAAGCCACAAATAAGCCCATTTTAATTAATTTCAATTATTTCAATTGTAGATTTTACAACATATTTAAAAAAACAATCAAACACCCATTTAATAGGTATTTAATCGATATAAAAAATCAAAGAACGCTTTAAAGCTCTGCCAAAATGTGCCATTAAAGACAATTTTTCTTAAAACAAGCTTTAAAAATATCTCCTATTTTAAAATAAAATTTTTAATTTGTCAAGGGCTATCAACAAAACTCAAAAACACCATAAGCTTAAGCATACAAACCAAAATACGATTTTAAGGGCTTTCAACATTGCAAAACACCAAAGCACTAAAGACGCATAGAAGTGAATGCTAAAGACACTAAAGGCTTCTTATTTCTGCGATAGATAGCTAGAGTATAATGATATTTCCATATAGTGTTATCTCCACAAGCATAATTTCGGTTAAAAGTTAGTTTTGCATTTTACATTTTTCACAAAACGCAAAATAACGCCCGATAAAGCCCATTTAAGTCAAATCAAAAAACAAACATTTTTTATTTTTTTGTTTTCATATACCCTCGCTCTTGTGTGGGGCGACTTAGAAAACGCAACAAAAAGCACAAAACGCTTCATTTTGTGCATCTGTGGGGCGACTTGAAAAGGATTATAGGGTTCAAAAAAAGGATTATGAACTTTGAAATTGTGGCAAAGACTCAAAAAATCAAGTTTAATGTGAGTTTGTGTCTTTAATAATTTAAGCAGGAGCTTGAGTCTTTAAGGTTAAAAAACCAAGCTTAAAAGGTTCAAAAAAGGATTAGAGTCTTGCGGACTTTCAGGGCTGTCTTTTTGTGGGTGCTATCGCCTTGCAACGCGTCGTCTGCATTATCAGCGTCTTGTCTTTCACTCTCTTGCTCTTTTTTATATTGCTCTTATGCGATTTTTAAGCTTTCAAGCACAGAATAAAACGCGTCTTAAAATCTCATCATTTTCACTCTTTAACGCTTCATCATTCAGTTTTTCTCTAAATGCATTCACATTTTCATTCATTGTCTTCTCCTTTTACATTGTCTAAAATCAAATGCACCAACGCTTCAAACTCAAAACGCAAAGCCTCATCATTCAAAGTCTCTTTAAAGCTCTCAAGCAAGGCGTTAAAGCCTCATCCTTTCATACGCAAAAGCGTGATAATCTTGATTGTTCTGCATTCTGTGCGATTTTTAAACTGACAAGCAAAACAATCAAGACGCTTAGTTTTCTGCCAAAAGAGATTAAAACACTCCTTTATTTTATGACATTTTTAAACTCACTCGCCACTCGTGCAACTTTTAGCGATGTATTCCACTTCCAAATAATAAGTACTCAAGCGTTTCGCACTGCTTAAATCATTATTAAATCGCGGTTTTTTTGGGACTTTTAGCGGACATTTGATGGGCACTTTCACCTCTTGATATTCTGTTTTTATCATCAGCTCTTTTTTTGCACTGCAACCTAAAAATATGTGCATTAAAAGCAAAGAAACAAAACAAAAAATTATAAATTTTAAAATCGTTTTCATTTTTACTCCTCAAACTCTCAAACTCTCAAACTCTCAAACTCTCAAACTCTCAAACTCTCAAACTCTCAAACTCTCAAACTCTCAAACTCTCAAACTCCTCGCCTATTTTCAAAGGCTCTTTTAAGCCTCAAATCCCGCTTTTTCATCTCTTTTTCATCTCTTGCCCTGCTAAAAACCTTTAAAATTTCACCTCAAAGAGCTTCACATCTTGCAACAAAGCCATTTCAAGAGTTGAGTTTGTGCTTTTTCAAACATTTTTTCACAAAATTTTTCCGCTTTGAGTGAGAGCATTTACTTAAAAAATGTTTAAGCCCCTTTAGGTAGAAATATAAGCGTCTTTAATGTTTGAGTGATTCACATCCTCTCATAAAACTCATAAACAAAAACACCAAAAAAACTTAATTTGCCTTGCTTAAAACATTAAATAAATCCTTAAAGCTCTTAAGCTCATTTTCACAATTTTGCAAAGCCCCCAAATGCTCATCTTTCTTAAAATCAATCCGCTCTAACGCTTCCATCGCCACTTCATCGCGTTCATAAGAAACGATTTTAAGTCTCTCTATCGCTTCATTTTGTGCTAAAATCTGTTTTAAAGCCTCGTTTTTTTCATTCTGCAAATGCAAATTTTTAAGCTGCTCTTTTTGAAAATCCGCACTCAAAAGCTCATTTTGTGTGTAAAAAATCGCACACAACACCCCCAAAGCGATAATAATCATTATTTTTATATCAATGAAACTCGTTATAAGAGAACTCAAAGAAAACATTTGCCCTCCTTTTAGTGTTTTTTTGCAATGCTTTAAACCGCATTTTTTAATGTTTTTTGCGTTTGTGTAACGTTTTATTTCGCATTTTCACACAATTTTCACAAAACATAAAGCCTCCAAAAGCATTAAATCCCCTTTTAAAGCCCTTTAAACGCATTTAAAACGCCCTTTTCACAAAAACAAACACTTATTTATATTTATTTTGTATGTTTGTTGTCTGGGTTACAAAATAAGTGATTAAATTTGTTATATCACTCACTTTTACAGCTTGCGTTGCGGTTTTATACGCACCCGTCCATTGTGTTTTAACCGCATTCATCGCTTCAAGTGCTGCAGCCTCGCCATTGAATTTTATCGTTTTAGCTAAGTTTGTCTTTGTCGTGTTAAAATCTGTCTTTAAGGCATTCAAAGCGTCTTCAAGCCCCCCCCCTAGTTTTTCAATGACTTGCTTCACTAAAGAATCAATAATCACATCATCATCAATCATCAAAGTCTCTCTTTGCTCTTCACTCAACGCAAACAAATGATGCACCTGCAATACATCATTGAGTTTAAACGCCTCTTTTAAAGGGGCTTTGATATAAGAGATATTTATCCTTAAGCGTTTAATGTCTTGCTCTAAAGACGCGTTTGATTGCTCAAGGGCAACACTCTCATCATAAAGCTCTACTAAATGATGATTCAAACTCTCTCTTTGCATATCTTGCTCGTGTTCTTCCTTGCTTAAAGTGTGCTCTGCGATTGTGCCTTGTAAAGTTTCAAGCTCACTCTTTGCTGTTTGAGCTAAACTTTGTTTATTTGTCAAAGCCTCGTTTAAAGTCGTTAAATCCTCGCTGTCTGGGTTTTGTTCGGTCGTGTTTTTAATCTGTAGTTGTAACATCGCTATTTGTAAATTAAGCTCATTATACTTTTGAGTCTTTGTTTCAAGTGTGCTCTTTTCACTCTCAAGCTCTGTTTCTAAATCCTCAATGCTTTCACAATGCTCTTCATAACGTGCTTTTATCTCAAAATTTTCTTTCACAAGCTCTAAGTTCTCAAGCGTTTCTTCCGCATTTTTTATCGCTTCATTTTGTTTTTCGATGGCTTTGAGTTGTGAGCGGATTTGTTCGTTTTTAGCCTTAACTTCGGCTTGTTTTGTCGCTAAAGACGCTTTATCGTCCAAAGCCTCATCCAAATCATCCGCCTTTGTCTCAATGCTTTGTTTTAAGGCTTGTATGTCTGTGTTTAATTGATTGCGTTCGCTCTCATAAGTGCTTAAAGTCGTTTGCAAACTCTCAAGCTCTGTTTTTAAACTCTCAATCGTGCCTTTTTGTGTTGTGATGGCTGTGTTTTGAGTCTCAATGCCCTTTTTAAGCTCTCTTTTATGCAAAACAAAGGCTTTAAGCTCTTCTTTTAAAGCAAGTTTATTTTCTTTGTCCGATTCTTTGATGCGTTTAGTGCTTTCTTTGGTTTGAAGTTCGCTCTCTTTGTTCTCAAGCTCACTCTGTTTTGTGCTTTTTGTCTCTTCATCGGCACTCTCAAGCTCTGTTTTTAAAGTTGCGATTTGCGTTTGCAAAGTTTCTATTTCACTCGTTAAAGTCGTAATCTCGCCTTCAAGTGTGCTCAAAGCGATTTTATTATCTTTATAGGCTTGTTCTTTTTCAGTGAGTAAGCTTGTGAGCATTGACAACTTACTCGCCGCTGTGATTTGCTCTTTTGTGCTTGTAATTTTTGCTTTTAAAGTCTCATTTTCTGTTATTAAAGCCTGTTTGCTCGTTGAGCGTTGAGCGATGGACGCGTCAAGCTCTGCGATTTGAGCTTCTATCTCACTCGTATCTTGCTGGGCGGTCTCTAAAATGCCTTTTTGCGTTGTGGCTTCGTTCTTTTGAGTCGTTAAAGTCTCAATCTCACCTTCAAGTCCTGCGATTTTGCGTTCATTTTCAATGATTTTACTTTCACATCTTGCAATCTCAAAAAACATACAAGGCAATTTTTTATCAAGTTTTGAAAGTGCGGTTTTTGCAGAAGGCAAATCTGTATCATTTGTTTGCTTTAAAAGTATTTCTATCTCCTCTTTACGGCTTTGTTTTTCTTGCTTTAACTCTTCATTGCGTTGTTTTTGTGAAGTTTTTAAAGCAAGTTCAGCTTCCTTTGAGGCTTTAAGCTCATTGTCTTCGCAAAGTTCTATCTCGGTCGTTAGATTTGTAATGCTTAGTTCTAACTCCTCTAATGTGCTCTCAATATTTGGCAAATCCGTTTCAAGCTGGGTTTTTTCTGCATTCAAAGACACAATCAAGGCTTCAAATTGTGCGATTTTGCGTTCTAAATTCTCTTTTTCTGTATTCAAAGCGTCTTCAAGAGCACTTAAATCTTTTTGAATGTCTTCAGCTTTAACTTGCAACTGCTCTTTTTGAGCGTTGTTTTGAGCGATTTGTGCGTTTTTTATCGCAATGTCATTTTCAAGCTCTGCAACCTGTGAGAGTTCAAGCTCATCGGGTTCTTTCAAATTTGCAACATCGCCGCATTTATCAAATAAAAACTCTGTGCTTTTATGCAATTTATCCACATAAGCCTTTGTTGCTCCGTGCTGGGCTTCTTTAGGATAAAGGGCATTACTCACGGCTTCTTTAGCGTCTTTAACGTCTTGCTCTTTTTCTTTATAAAGAGCATCTTGCGTTGCGATTTCTTGTTTTTTTTCTGCTAAATCCTGCATTAATTGCTCTTGTTGCTCTGCGTTTTCACTCTGTTGCGTTTTAAGCGTATTAAGTGTTTGCTCATCTTGTAAAAGCTCATTTTCAAGCTGGGCTTTTTTTGCATTCAAAGCGTCCTCATCGCGTAAAATCACGCGTGAAAAAAGCAAAGTTAAAGATTCTTGCTGTTCGGGCGTGAGTTTTGTTTTAAAACTTTCATAACTTTGCACGATTGATTCTGCATTTTCTAAGCTCTCGCTCATTTGGGGCAAAAGTTCTTTTAAGCTCTCTTGCGGGTCTGGTTGTGCTGTGTCTTTTTGAGTGTTTTGTTCTGCTTTTAAACTTTCAAGCAAAGAGTCAAACTCACTCTTTAACGCTTCATCATTCAGTTTTTCTCTAAATGCATTCACATTTTCATCGCTTAAAATTTCATTTTCTAAACTTTCAAGCAAAGAGTCAAACTCACTCTTTAACGCTTCATCATTCAGTTTTTCTCTAAATGCATTCACATTTTCATTCATTGTCTTCTCCTTTTACATTGTCTAAAATCAAACGCACCAACGCGTCAAACTCAAAACGCAAAGCCTCATCATTCAAAGTCTCTTTAAAGCTCTCAAGCAAGGCATTCGTTTCAACACAAAGAGCAAGTTTTGAGATACAATCATTTTTCATATTGTAAATTTGCAAAGAATGCTTATAAGTCTCATCATAATTTTTCTTTAAATCCTCCGCATTGTGCGTTAAAACCGCATTTTGATTATAAAGTTCCATCAATTCATCTAAAAGGGCATTAAGGGCATTTTGAGCGGATTGTAACGCGTTATTTGCAGAAATTAAAAGCTCTTGTTCATCGCTGTCATTTGGCAAATACGCGTCGATTCTTTTGGCAAAATCTTCAAGCCTGTGCTCATAATCAGCCTTTGCATTATCAAAGGCATTCATCGCTGCATCGCGACGCGTTTCAATTTCATTCAAAGCCGCGTCAATCTCGTTAATCTTTTCTTGTTTGAAGGTTTCAAGGTTTTCTTTTACAGCATTTAAATCATCTTGACCTTGTTTAATTGTGTTGTTTAAATCATCTTGACCTTGTTTAATTGTGTTGTTTAAATCATCTTGACCTTGTTTAATTGTGTTGTTTAAATCATCTTTAGCACTTTGCACAAGTTCGCGCCCCTCTGTGATGCTCTGCTCTAAAGCCGCGTTCGTTTCAATGACTTCATCCAAGCGATTAATGGCTTCTTGTATCGTATTTTTAAACACAATCACCTCGCCCGCACTTTCTTTTGTTTCTTTATTGATGTGTTTTATCTCCTCGATGAGGGCTAAGGCTTGATTTTGACTTTGCACTAAAGACTCTTTGGTTTGAACTAAATCCTGCGTATGTGTTGCGATTTTTTCATTCAAAGCCTCATTTTGCGTTTGCAGTTGTGAAAAGATGTTTAAGGCTTCATCATAAAGGCTTTGCGTTTGTGTTTTGATGAGCTCGTGACTCTTAAAATCATACTGATAATGCTGCTCTAATTTCTCAAAATTTTTATAGAGCTCATTCACGCTTAAAAGTGTCATTTTGATCTGTTCTAACCAAAACACATTATCATTTAACGCTTCACTCAAAGCGTCTTTAAAACTCTTTTTCTCGCGTTTTTCAACCTCTTTTGTGTCAATGAGTGGGCTTTGAAATTGTGGCAAAGGCTCAATATGCGGACTTTGCGGGTCTTTTTGTTTTTCACTCTCTTGCAAGTCTGGTTGTGCTGTGTCTTTTTGAGTGTTTTGTTCTGCTTTTAAACTTTCAAGCAAAGAGTCAAACTCACTCTTTAACGCTTCATCATTCAGTTTTTCTCTAAATGCATTCACATTTTCATCGCTTAAAATTTCATTTTCTAAACTTTCAAGCAAAGAGTCAAACTCACTCTTTAACGCTTCATCATTCAGTTTTTCTCTAAATGCATTCACATTTTCATTCATTGTCTTCTCCTTTTTAATATTGTATGCAAGGGCTGTGAAAGCTCTTTGCTTCCGTGAGTGAGGACAGAGTCGCCCTTAAAAAATCGCATTCTTTTTTAAAGGCATTTTCATAAAAACCCGCCCTTTGCAAATTGCCCTCGTTGCTTTCGATTTGAAAGAGCAAAGAAAGACTTTTATAAATGAGTGCCATTTTCAAAAAATCCCCGTTCTCAAGTGTGCTCTCTTCATTTAAAGCCTTAGCTAGATTTAAATACACCTCTAAAGTTCCATTCGCTCGATGTTTAGGTAAAACCGCAAAACTTTGAAAATTTGAAAACGATGAAATCTGCAAACTCAAAGCCTTATCATCATAAGCTTTTAAGGGCAAAGGCTTCGCGTTTAAAAAGGCTTTTTCAAAAGAAAGCACCATTTTAGGTGCGTGAAAGATGAAATCATTAGGTTTAAGCTCTTTGACAAACTTGCAAACATTAAGCTTAAACTGATAAATTAAATCACAATATGCATGATTTATCGCGTTTAAAATCTCCGCTGTTTCATAGCGATAAGGTTCTTTTGTATCTCTTAGCCTTGCTCTTATATTTGTGAGTAAATCACTCATTTTAATCATCGTTTTGCCCTTATGAATTGATTTTTAATATAATCATCATAAACACTTTTTTCATAAGTTTCAAAATTGAATTTTTTTCCATAAAGATGTGAATTAAGAAAATTTTGCTTTTTCTTTTGAGCCTTAATTTCATTGATTAATTGCGTATCAAGTCCTATCTGTCCGCCTTTTGCTTCCAAATCAGCCAACAAAGAATCAACGCGGTTTAAGATTGCTTCCCTTGCTTGTGCGGTTCTTGCAACGAGTTCTTTTTGAGAGCGAAAACCCGCCCCGAAAACCTCTTTTGCTTCTTTGCGACTCTCATTTGTCGCCTTGCCATCATTCATCGCCCCAGCGACTCCATAGGTCATTTTCATCACAGCCGAGTCAAGCTTAGCGCGTTCATCATCAAGCCCGATAAAACCGCCTGTTTTTTTGTTTAAACCTGTAACAAGTCCATTATAAACACCCGCTAAATCGCTTCTTTTAAGCACTTCATCGCTATCGCGTAAGCTGGTGAGCATTTGTCCTAATTCTTTCGTTGTTTGTGTGATGCTCGTATGTTTTAAATCCCCTTTCACCTGTGCATCAACATTTGCTTTAAGATTGAGTTGCCCGATATTCACACCTAAATATTTATTTGCCAAATAGGCATCGTAAGCACTCAAAGTTCCATTTTGGATTTTTTGATCCAAATAAGGCACTCCCGTCAAAGCAACCTGCGACTCTTGAGCGTTGTTTTGTTCTGCGTTGTTTTGAGCGTCTTGCGAGTCTTTTGAGTCTTTGCTTGTCTCTTGCGTTGTGTCCGCGTCCTGCTCTTGCGGGATGAGAAAATTGCTTAAATCATTATTATCCATTCACTCCACCTTTAACTTACCTTGAAAATGCAAAGTCTCATCTTCAATGCCCTTTTCTTTAACCTTTAAACGATTCAACGCGTCCATATTTTCACAAATCAAAGAAAGTTCATTTTTCAAAGACAAAGACGCTAAGACAAGATTTTGAATGAAATTTGTCTTAAAAAGTTCGCGTGTTCCCATAATCTTATCTACCAAATGATGATTAATGTCAATGAGTCTCGCTTCGATGTGCTCTTTTAAACTCTTTTGCGTAAAATTTTGCTCTAAAATGGCAGACAAACTCTCTTTAATGAGTTCTTGCGTTGCGTTTTGATGTAAAAAATGATTGAGTAATTGCTTCGCAATCTCACTCTTTTGCTCTTTAAGCACCAACGCTTCCAAAGTCTTAAAATCCTTTTGAACTTGTTTTTGAATGTAAGCGGTCGCAAGAGCCTTTAAATCAAGGGCGATTAAGTCTTCATTGAATCGTTCTTGTGTGTGCTTTAAAGCATTTAAAGCGTCTTTTTCAAAGGTCTTTAAAATGTTTGTGTATTTTTCTTTTTTAAACTCATTGTCTAAAGCCGCGTTGAGTTGTTTTTGTGCAAGGGCTAAAAATTGCGTTGCGTTTTGTGAAAGTAACGCGTCGTAATCGATATTGATAGATTTGATTAAATCCTCTTTATTATCCTCATAACTCTGTGCTGTTTGTGCGATGATATAAGTTTGTAGCTCTTCTTTTTTTGTGTCAAGCTCATTTTTAATCTTTTTCGCATTTTCAAACACCAAATCATTAATCATCTTTGATTTTATCGCGTCTAATTCTTCTTTAAAACTCTTTTTTTGTGTGTCAAACTCACTCTTTGCACTCTCAAATAAAGCGTTTAACTTCTCAACAATTTGCGTAATATTTTCTAATTCTACACTTGCATAATCCATTAAAAACCTTTCAAAAAAAGGCTTTAAAAAGCCTTTTGTGTGTTATTCTTTGCTTGAAATAATGCCGATGGTTGCAAAGTCTGTATTTGAATAAGGGCTTAAAATGCCTTGAGTGGTTTCAAATTTTGCTTTTGCAATGGCTAAAAGTCTATCACATCCGCATAAAATCTTGCGTCCCGCGTCTTGTGCTTCATCGATATAAAAATTCACCTTATCACTGCCCACCATTACAAGAGCAGATGCACCGATGAGAAAACCGATTGAAACGGGTTGTGTTCCTGCGTAATCACTCGGCGGGGTGATGTTTGAGACATTTGCGGGATTGATATTTGCCCTAAAACTCGCTTCACTCACTTCGCTGTTTAAAAGTCCCACTTGCGTATCTGTCCAAACGCCCATATCCAAAACTGGACATTCATCAATGAGCCCGATAAGTCCGGTAAAAAGATTATTTTTATCACCACGAACACCGACTTTTTGCATCGCAATCCACTCCGGATCGTTTTTAAGCTGATTGATTTGATAGGTATCAAGTAAGATGATATAAGAATAATTTTGCACATTTAAGCCATTAAGCGTATGCGTTGCAGAGCGTATCGGTTTTAACGGATACGCGTCTTTGCCTTGATAATTAATGCCACTTCTTGCCATCATTATCGCACGTCTTAAAGCCTTGACATTGCACACATCACCTTTAACGATTTTTTTACTCGCCTCTTGCACACTCGCTTCACTTGTTGTATCTTTGAAAGAGCTTGCACTATCGCAAATAACCGCATTGCTTAAATCATTGCTTAAAGCTGTGATAAAATTGCGATCTCTTTTATTCGTAATCCAATCAGTCAAACTTTGCACGCTTTCTTTGATAAAATCAATTTGCTCCATACTTTGATAATGCTTCACTTGTGATTTTAACGCATTGCCGACGATTTTAGGATAAATTGTTTGAGAGAGTATCTCTAAATTATCCAAATTCGCTTCAAAGTCTGTATTACCCTCAACGCCATCGCCTGTTAAAGCGGCTTTTAAACGCGGTCTAAAAGGCTCTCCATTTTTAGTAAGATAAGTTCTTATGCCTCTATCTTGTCCGCGTCCTACTAAAGGCTCAAAAGGGCTTCTTTGCCAACTTGCCTTTTCGATGATGGTTGCAATCTCAACGCTGATATTTGGGTTTTCTTTCCATTGATTGAGATTGATTTTATTGAGTTCGTTTAACATATTTTGCTCCTTTTTTAAAATTCAACTAAAATCTGACTCGGCATAAAATACACGATTTTAACGCGTGCCGTTCCGCTTGTAAAAGCTCCACTTTTAAGCTCAACGCTCAACATATCCACCATTTGGCTAATCGTATGCACTGAAGAATTAATAAAAGCACTATCTTTTGAAGTAGAATCCAAGCTTACATTTTCTAAAAATGCAACATCTTGCTCTTTGAGCTTCACATCAACACTTCCGCTTCCGCTCGTGTTTTGCACCTCCACTAAAAGCTGAATAATACTTGCACCCTTTGGCACCAAAAGGGCATCATAAGCATTATTTTCTTTCATATCTGCTAAATCAATCACCGATTCAGCACAATAAACAACATTTTTCACTCTTTGAGTTCCCATTTTTTTACTCCTTTTTTTAAGATTCAATAGCGATTTGTGACTAAATCATCGCCCGAGTCATTTTCTTGCACACCTGAACTTGTGCCCTCGAGTCTTTTCGGTAAGCCTGTTTGCTCTTGTTTTTCTGCATTTTGTGCCCTGTCTGACGCCTTTGAAAAATACTCAAGCAATAATTCGAAAAAGTCTTGCGGTTTGGCTTTATCCAACTCATTTTTAAGCCGGGGTGGTAAATCTTGCTGATAAAAGTCCAAAAGCTCTTCAACATCAACGTCCGGGTGAGCCTCCTCGAAAGCCTTTTGTGCCGCTTCAATGGCTGAAAAGCTCTTTTTGATTTGAATGTCATTGTTTAACGCGTCGCGTTTTTGAATTTTTGAGCGATAATCGCCTAAAAATTCATTCTGCCATTGCAAAACTTGCTTAAAAAACTCTTCTTTGTTTTCAAAAAACAATTCCTCCATTCTTTCATCGATTTTTCCACTTGCAAATTTGGCAAAATCACTCTCTAAAGATTGACTCGCTTGTGCGATTTCAGACTCTAAAGCCTTTAATGCTGCTTCATCTTCTTGCGTTGAAAATGGGTCGATGAATTCTTTTTTTTCTCTATCCATTTTTTAACTCCTTGTAAAAATTATGCTTATTTTAGGATTTTTCATTTTTAAAAAATAGGGTTAAAAGTTTCAAGCTCACTCGCATTTTTATCAAAAAAAGAGTTTTGTGATGAAAGATGATATTATGAACATCGTGCTCTTGCATATGAAAACAATCTGCACGGAGTTTTTTGGCTAAATTAAGCTTATAACATAAAACAAGATTGAGTGCTAAGCTAAAAATAAAACAAGCCATAATAAGTCTTGTCAAAACGCGTCTAAGATGAATAATATTCACGGAGAACTCCTTTATTGATTTTTTATTTGACATGATTTTTTAAATTCAAAATTTTCTCTATCATCTCAATGGCTTTATCAATGCCTAAAAACGAAACCAAAGCGGCGATTCCAACCCGTGCTTCGTAAGAAATATTTGCCAAATCAAGAATAAAAAAAATCGCAGAGGATACAACGCAAGAAGAGGTCGCGTATTTGATAAAGAGTAAAAAAGGAGTGAGAACTTGTTGATTTTCTTCGCTATATTCATTATAATGCAAACAATTATAAACCCCGCAAATGATTCCAATAAACAACAAAGGCAGAAGTTCTAAATAAATAAGATAATGATTGATAAGTTCTTGCATATCCCCCCCCCTAAAACATCAAAAATACATAAGTGTAAATGACACTAAAAAGGATAATGAGCCATAAAAAACAATTGATGGTTTTAAACATTTTTTTACACCAAAGTGGCACATCGCAATGCATTTTTCCGATGAGAAACCAACGCAGGATAAAAAAAGTTTTTTTCAAAGTTTTCATGCATTCCCTTTTTTATATTTTTCAAGGCTTTATGAAAATTTTTTTATCTTAAAGCCCTTTCATAAACCTTTTAAGCTCTGTTTTTAAGCTTATAAAAACGCTTTATTTTTTTAAGTCTGTTTTTTGCTCTTTCCTTATTTTTTCCTTTTTCTTTACTCTTTCTTTTGTTTTTTTGCTCTTTCCTTTTTCTTTTTGCTTTTTAAGCCCTTTTCATCGGGGTGTTTGTGTGCTTTTCAAACGCTTTTTCATTTTGAAAGCTTTCAAAGCCTTTTAAGCTCTGTTTCAAAACAACTTCAAAGCCTTTTTAAAACCTTTAAACGATGTTTAAGGCTTTGTTTTTAGTGTTTTTTCTCCTCTCTTTCTTTTTCTTTTTGCTCTCTTTACTTTCTCTTTTTGCTCTTTAACCTCTCTTTTTTTCACTTCTCTTTTTCTGCTATTTTTTTAAGATTATCATTTTCATTTTAAAAATATAAGTTTTTTTAAGCCTTTGATTTTATTCTTTTGTGATAGTAATAATTATTTTATCCATAAGCCAAGTGCCTAAATCATTTTTCACCTTAAAAACAATCTCCTTTTCACCCTCTTCTTCACTTGAAAAAAGCAAAATTTGCGAATCCTTTAACACCTCTTCATCATCGATAAGAAACATATGCTCATTTTGATTGTAAATGCTAAAACCTAAAATCTCTAAAGGCTCATTGACTTTAATCTCCGTTCGTGGGGCGATGATAGAGCATTCTTTGATATGTCCGCTTTTATCAAAACTGCCTAAAAGATTATTTCTTATATTATTGAGTATGTTTGTGTAAGTGTTTATAAGATTTGTATCGCTAATCTTTTTTATCTCCGCAACGACATTTGCAGTATGACTAGCAATCGCTGCACCTTCACTTGCATTTCCAACAACATTCAAAAAGCCAACATAAGCATTCGCGCGGTTTATCACGGCATTATCCCCAACGCTTCGCACCATCGACTCCGCTTGCACCAAAGACTTAAGCGTTTCAAGCTCAATGTGGCGGATTTCCATTTTTGTTTTGAGAGTTAAAATCTCAAGTTCTTTTTCAAGTTTTTCACAATTTAACGCACTCTCTTTTTCTTTAAAATGCACTTCAACAAGCTTTAAAGCTAATTCACTCGCAAAAGTATAGAGTTTATCGTCTGTAAAATTAAAGCTTTTAAGATTTTCTTTCGCAAAGTCAAAAAATTTCCAAAAACGTCTGACACTCATTTTTATTCCCTTTGCATAGGGTTATCATTCCACGCGGTAGCGGATTGACTAATCTGTGCGTTTGCATTGACGCGTTCGTTTTCTCTTTTATTCCAACGTTCATTTTCGATATTTTGTTGAGCTTGTGCTTGATTGAGAGCCTTTTTTTGCAGATTTAACGCCTTATTTTGCAAAAACATTCCATAGATTCCCGTGCCGATACTTGCTAAAGACCCTAAACCCTCTAAACTCTTCCCAATTCCGCCCAAATCATCAAAAAAAGACAGCATTGAGTTCGTGCCACCTTCTGCAGCGGGTGTTGCATTTTGTGCGATATTTGTCGCTAAAGCTGATTCTTCCATTTTCACAACCTTTATTTTATTTTTTGCGTGATTTTAGGAGTTTTTCAAATGAAAAAATAGGGTTAAAGCTTTTAACCCTATTTTTTAAAAAGTTTTTTTGCTAAGTTTTTTAAAAAAATAAAGAAAGGTTGAATTATGGCAAGAGACCCGATATCAACAGGACAACAAACGCAAATCATAGGACATTTAGCCGCTTCTTTTGCAGACACAGCAAACAATCTCGCAAAAAACTCGAGCGGAGTGTTTGATAGATTCATTGATTATCAAAGAAATGCAAGAAAAGAAAAAATGCAAGAAGAAGAGTTTAATCTCAAACAAGAAGCAACGCAAACGCAAATCGCAAATGAAAAGAGCAAAAACACACTCTTAAACAAACAAATCGATTCTTTTGATGAGGATAAAGCCTTGCAAAAAAGACAAGCCGAAAGTGAGATTAATGCAAGAAAATCCGCAACGGCTCTCAATGCTGCAAATACAAGAAGTATCAATCAAACAACGCAAGAAAAAGAGGATTTAAAAAAACTTCAAGCCACTGCTTACAATCCTTTAGCCGAGAATATGAAAAATAATGCGAATAATGCGGATTTAAATGCGTTGTTTAACGCGTCTTTGATTCCCACTTCAAGGCAATGATTTTTTATGATTGATAAAGCCTTAAAAGAAAAAATGCGTTTGTATTTTGAAACGCATTTTGAGAGTGCAAAAGAACTCGCACAAAGATTTGATGTTAAATATCGCACTTTGATGGTGTGGATAAAAAATGAAGGCTGGATTATGGGCAAAGCCCTCGATGAAGTATGCAAAAAAAACATCAAAGAAGAGGCTTTAAAAACAGAGTTTGGCAGTATTTTACACTTAAATAAAGAACAGATTAAACAAAATCTCAAAGACAATCTTAATCTTAATCATTACACAGAATTAAGCGAACTTGATGAGATTTTAGAGGGCGTGAGTGATGATTTATTGTTTAAGATGATGAATAGCGATTTTTTGCATAAAGAGATGATAAAGGGGGCATTAATCGCTAAAGAAGAGCTTTTAAAGATGCGGACTTTGAGCAAAAGACAAAGCAAAGCAAATGTCAGCCTTATCGTTGCAAGTGAAAAATATGTTAATATGCTCGGCAACATTCAAAAAAATCTCTATGATGATAAGATTTTAAGCAAGGCATTAAACTCTCCGCTTGAAAAAGAGCTTGAAAGCTTAAGCACAAATGAGCTTCTGGCTTTAATCGAAGATAAAAGCGAAGAAAACGCGGTTTTGAATGAAACGAACGCACAAAATTCAAATGCGGAGCAAACGAACGCAGAAGAAAACGCTTTGCAAGAGCAAAACGCAACAGAGTCAAAATTAGAACTTGCAAAAAAGGGCTGATAAAACACAATGACTAAAAACAATCCCGCTTTAAAAGAACTTGCTTTAAGAGAGTTAGCAAGACGCGATCTCAAAACCTTTTTAAAGCTTAAATGGCAAAGGTATAATAAAGCGGTGTTTTTGGATAACTGGCATTTTGATTATTTATGCAAGATTTTAGAACACACTCTGCCGTTTAAGACAAAAAACCCGCTGACGCGTTTAATGATCAACATGCCCCCTTCCTATGGTAAAACAGAAACTATCGCAAGAACATTTATAGCGTGGGCTTTGGCTCAAGATAGAAAGCGTAAATTTATTTATATCTCTTACAGCGATGAACTTTGCAAAAAAATCTCTAATCAAGTCCGCGATCTTTTAAAATCTGGCTTTATGCAAAGCATTTTTAAAGAAAAATTCCATTTTTTGCAAGATAATTCAAGTGAGTTTATTTTACAAGAAGGCGGAGGGCTTTTTGTAACCACTTTAAAAAGTGCGATTACAGGTTTTCATGCACATCAAATTCTCATCGATGATCCGATCAAAGTGAGCGAAATGGTGAGTAAAACGGCAAGAAACCTTGTTAATCAAAATTTTAAAGAAAGCGTTTTAAGCCGTTTGCAGGATAATCAAAGCAATATAACCATTTTAATGCAAAGGCTAGGTTATGAAGATTTATGCGGTTTTTTGCTTGATGAAAAGAATTTTAAACAAGAGATTATTAAACAATGGCACATCATCACTTTAAGTGCATTAAACGATACAGAAGAAACCTATAAAATCGCTAATTTTTCTTATACAAGGGCAAAAAATGAGGCTCTTTTTCCTAAAAGGCATAATCTTAAAGAGCTTCAAAGCTTAAAGCTTCAAATGGGCGATGATGAGTTTAGCACTCAATATTTACAGATTCCTCAAGCAAGTGAGAGCGGATTTTTTGAGAGCGTATATTTTAAAGAGATAGCAAGTTATGAAGTGGGTTTGTGTAAAGATTATATTTTTATCGATAATGCACAAAGTCTTAATGTCAAGGCTGATAATAGAGCGATTGTGGTTGTAGGTGTTGAAAATTTTAAAGAAAGCGCACGTTATGTGGTGAAAAACTGCTTTTATGGCATTTGGGATGAAGAGCAAACAATAAGGCATATCATTCAAACGCTTTTAAGCTATCCAAAAGCCTCGTGTTTTATAGAAAGCGACGGCGGGGGCTTAACCTTGCATCGTCTGCTTTTAAAAGAGATTGTAAGAGTGAATGAAACGCTTAAAAGTAAGAATGAAGAGCTCATTACTAACACGATTAAAACTTACACGCCGTCAAGAAAAATCAGCAAAGTCGAAAAAATCAAAGCCTTAAAACCCTTTTATAACACCGGCTATCTCGTGTTTTTACATAATGCATTTGGCTTAAACCAAATCAAAAAAGAACTCTTAGCCTTTAACCCCGAAAAACCTTTTAGAAAAGATGACTGCATTGACGCGATAGCTTCGGCTTTGGCTCATAATGAAGTCATTGCTCCCCCAAAAGAACACATAGAACTAAATAAAACGCGCATTAAAAGCCTTCCAAAATGGAGGATTTAAACGCGTTTTTTAGTCTGTTTGTTTGCATTTTGTGTTTGTTTTGCTTTTTTAGTCTGTGCGGTTTTTATCTTCTTTTGTGCTTTTTTAGTCGCACTTTGCTTTTTGTTTCTCTCTTATCAAAATTCAGGCTTTGTTTAAAAATCAATGATAAAAAACAATTTAAGGCTTTTGAATAACGGCAATATCAAGTTTTTTATCCACGCAATCATTTAAAAAAATGTTGATAAGAGTTTGATAGGGTATGCCCTTTTTTTCAGCCATTTCTTTAAAATAATCAAGCACTTTTGCGTTTAAATTAATCGTTATTTGCCTTTTAAGGCTTTTATCAACATAGGGGTTTTTAATGGCTTTTGAAAAATCATACTCTTTTTTCATAATCTCTCCTTGTATTGCTTTTTTTCCTTTTTGGTGGCTTTTCTTGCTGAAATAATGCGAATGATGTCGCCTTGCTTATAACAATGCACAACAAGCAAAATCCTTTCTTTTATACTTTGTCCTAAAAGCAAAAATCTTTCTTCATCGCTTGAGTGTTCTTCATCAAACATAACAAGAGCACATTCATCATTAAAGACGCTTTTTGCCTCATCAAAACTCACGCCGTGCTTTGCGATGTTAAGCTGTGCTTTGACTTCATCCCATTCATAAGTCATATTTTATAAACTCCTTATAATATAATTATATCATATTTTTTAAACATAAGCTTAAATGAAAACTAAAAACACAGCAAATTTTGCAAAAATGTCGTGCGGTTTTATTTAACTGGGGACAAACGCAAAAATATTTTTTAAACTTTTGCTTGTTTTCACTCAAAAACGCGTTTAAGGACTATTTTTATCTGCAAAAAAAGCCGATGAAGAAACAAAGTCAAAAACTCTTAAAAATAAAACGCAAAAAAAGACTTAAAAAATCCTAAAAACAAAGTTTAAAAGCCTTTCAACAAGCTTTTTAAACTTTTAACCCTATTTTTTCATTAAAAAATCTTTTATACTTAACGCTATTTTAAAAAAAGGATGAAAAATGGCACGATTTAAAATAGAAATCACAAGAGACGCATTAAGACAGACTTGTCGTTTGGGACGTGTGCGTGTGATTGCCATCAACGAACAAGCGGGGGCAGCGGATAAAGTGATTTTTGAATGCGATGAACTTTGCAACTCAAAAACAGGTTTAAAAAGTGGCGAGGATTTAGCCCTGCCTTCGGGACGATATAAGCTTGAATATTTTTTAAGCCCAAAATTCAGCTCCACTCTGCAAAAAGACATTTTAAAGGTGGATTTTAACACGCCTCTCATTTGCATTTATAATGACAAAAGCGACGGCAATACAAGTGATGATGTGGATAAAACGCGTCGCATCTTAATCCACTGGGGCAATACAGAAAAAGATACGATAGGTTGCGAACTTTTAGGCTATGGACGCAGCAGTGAGGGCATTACAAACAGCCGCAACGCGTGCGGTGATTTTTATCGTTTGATGTATGAAATCGCCCCTTTGGATAAAACGCAAATTGAAAATGTAGAATTAGAGATTATCGATAATTTAGAGGCTTAAAAATGATGAGTTTGTGTTTTTTTGCGTTAATGCTTTGTATCGGTTTGGCAGCTTATTATTATCATCAAATAAAACAAGGAGATAAAAATGTTTGATTTTATATTATATGTCGCGTGTGTGCTTTTTGGCATAGGTTTGGGGTTTTTGATTTTTAGAAACAATGCCGTTAAAATCGATGATTTTTTAAATCGCAGTGAGAGCGAATTAAAAGAATTTAAAGATAAAGTGCAATCAAAAATCGATGAACTGAAAAAAAGGAATGATTAATGGAGGTTTTAGCACAACTTCAACATTTTAAAGACGCTTTAAACGCGTCTTTGCAAGAGGAGTTTGACGCGTTATTGCAAAAAGAAGCAAATGCGGATGAACTTGCAGAGTTTAGCTCAAAGCTTGATGAGCCTTTAAAAACAGAGTTTAACGCCTTGCTTGAGAGCTTAAAAGAGCAAAAACAAGAACAGACTCAAAACACATCAAACAGCGACACTCAACAAAAAAAGCCAAAAGCTAAAACGCCTAAACAAAAAAGGCATTTTATCGATATTGTGAGCTTTGAGTATTTGGGAGAAAAAAACTACGAGCACCGCGATGAAAAGGGCAAAAAATATATTTTTCATCAGGGCGATACGATTTTTTTAAAAGATGATGAGAGTGCACGTTATTTTGCGTATAAAAATGCTCTGTTTAAAAAGCTTTGTTAAAAGATTTTTAAATGGGACTTTTCAACAAATGGAAAAAAGTCCGCGATAAGTATTTAAGGCAATGGGGAGGCATTATCGATAAATACGAGCTAAACATCCCGCAAGATAAATATTATCACATTGCAACAGCCTTAGGAAAAGCAGAGGGTAAATCGTGGCTTCAAAGATTTGTCGAGGGTGTTTTTAGTGGAAATATCTTTAGCATTTTAGGGGCGATAGCCTCTATCGTTACGGGCGGGGTTTTAGGACTTTTAGCGGGGGCTTTAACCTTAGCACAAAATGTTTATACCGCTGTCATCGGGGAAAAATCCGCAAAACTAGCCACCGCTCTCAATGCAGTGCAATCTCATACTTCACTTTTGAAAGAAAAGCAAGAGGTTTATAGCACAGGCGATAAAATCACAGAATACATCGTTTATACAGATTATGAGATTTATGCGAATGGAAGCATTTATAATAAAAACAATGCCGGAAGTCAAACATACAGCCCAAGCCTTGTTTATGATACGAGCAAGGGCATTTATGGAAAGGTGAATTTTGAGGAATTTGACGAGCAAACGCAAAATCGGGCTCATTTTACAAAGGCAGGAAACAAGGGTTATTTTCAGCAAGAGCTGGGCGTGAGTTTTGCGTTGAGTGAAGGGGGTTTAACCAACGAGCAAGTGCAGGATTCTTTAGAAAATAATGTGCGGGTTAATCACAGAAGAATCGTCAGTGGTTTTACAGAACTTGCTGCGGCGAAATTTAATTATACCGGTGAGCTTGAAGCGATTTATCAATGGGTTATTGAACAGCAGATTTATCCCTTTTGGCATAAAATGGTGAATAATGATTTTTTAGACAAACTCAAAAATTACCAAAGGGCAAAAAGGGCGGATTTTAATTATTTATTTATGTCATTTTTCACAAAAAAGAACATCACAGAAGAAGAGAAAAAGAAAAAATATAAAGAAGTATGGAAACAAACGCCCGAAGTGAAAGACTATGTGAAGCGGTTTTTTGCGGATGAGAGTCTTTGGTGGCCGGCATTTTGCAAATGGAATGATGAATTTTTTAATTTGAATCAAAATTATTATTTTAACAATGCTCAAGCACTAAAAAATTTCTCTCCTTTGCTGGGTTATTTTGATACTATTTATATAGATGGCAAAACGCCTTATCGTAATTATTTTCAAATGCTTTTTTTACAAAAGAAAGAAAAGGTTGTGATAAGACAAATGAAAAGCATTAATATATTACAAGGCACAACGACCATTTACAACAAAGTGATAACCAATTTTAATGAACTCAAAGAACTTGCAAAAAAGGGCTTCTTAGTGCGTTTTATAATGAAATATGAATGGGTGTATAACAACACCGATAGTAGAGGATCTTATGCAAACAAAATAAATATTGAAAAAGTCCTTGATGAAGCGGGGCTTAACGCAGTTTTTACAGAGTTTAAAAATGCTTATGAGCAAACAATGCTTGATGAGCTCTTTGAGTATGAATACAGCATCATCAATGACCTTTATTTCATCCAAAAAAGTCGCGTTTATACGCTTGAACGCAAAGCAGAGGATCATTTGCAACTCATCGATATGCTGTTGTTTAATCTGCTTCAAAGTTTGGATTATCGTTTTTATCTCATCACTCAAATGTCTTTTTATCCCTATTATGATAATGCAAGTGGTGAGCAAAAAGAACTCCCGCTAATTTTGACAAGCTTTCAAAGCGTGGATAAATCCAAAAAAACTTTTTACACTTTAGAGAATGAACTGCTTTTGAGAGAAACAGACACGATTTTTGATAAAGCCTTAAAGACAAATAATGGCTTAAGAGCCTTTTATTTTGACGCTTACAATCATTATCTAGGCAACGCAACGCAGAACAATAAAAGCACTCACGCTTTTGTGTATGAAAATTATATCGCGTATTTTAAGAGTATCGATGAGTTTGATATTTTTAGAAAAAGCATTTATTATGACAAGGCTTTAGATTCTTTTGATTTTGATAAGATTGATTTAGATGAGTATTACACGCGGGGGGGGGGCTGGATTAGTCGGCTTGATGGTGGATTGAACTGCTTTTTTTACATTGTGAGCCATTAAAGAATGTTTTTAAAAGTGTTTAAAAGTGTTTTAATGGGATTTAAAGAATGTTTTAAAAGCTTGTTTTAAAGCGGATTTAAAAGATAAAAACACATTTTTTATTTTTAACCCTATTTTTTCATTAAAAAATCTTTTATAATGCGTTTAATCCTTGATGATTGCTTTAAAATCTTATCTGTCCTCAACTTGCAAAGTAAAACATAAGATTATCTCCAGAAGGGCAATCATTAAGGCTTTAAAAAAAGGTTGATGAATGCTTGATTTTACGACATTAAAAAATCTTTATGAACTGGATAAAAAAGCGAATGATTGTGCGTTAAATGAATATTTAGAAGCAAAAAAATACTATCACGGAGAGCAACTGCCACCCGAAGTTAAAAGCATTATTCTTAATCGCGGACAAGCTCCCATCATCGAAAACATCTTTAAACTCATCATCAATAAAATCATCGGTTATAAGGCTCAAAGTATCAGTGAGATAAAAGTCAGCGGACGTCAAGAAATGGACACGCCTTTGGCAAATGTGCTCAATGATTTGCTCAAATATTTTTCACAAAATCGCAATTACAACCGCGAAATGACTGCAAGGGATAAAAATCTCATCTTTGGTTTAGCAGTGATAGAACTTTGGATACAACAGGATGAGAATAAAGATTTTGATTTGCAATTTAAGAGTTTAGAGCCCGAAAGTTTTTTGATTGATTGTTATTCTAAGGATTTAAATGCCCTAGATGCAAGACGCTTTCATAAAAAAATCAATATGAGTTTAAACGAAGCAAAGCAGATTTTAGATGTTACGCCGTTTAAAAACGCAGGAGGAACAAATGAGGATGAACGTTGTGTGATTATAGAAAGCTGGATTAAAGATGAAAACGGGCTTTTTCATCGCTACATTTGGCAAGAAGCAGGACTTTTAAAGAGTGAGTTAAGCCCTTTTAAAAATGGGGCTCATCCTTTCATCATCTCAAAATATCAAATCGACGATAAGGGCTTATGGTATGGACTTTTTAGAGACATTAAACCTTTGCAGGATTATGTGAATTTTGCTGAAAATCGCATGGCAAATATGATGGGCTCTTTAAAGGCATTTTTTGAAGAAGACGCGGTTTTAAATGCTGAAGAGTTTATCAATGAAGCAAGTTTGGATAATGCGATTGTCAAAGTGCGAAGCGGAGCGTTAAAAGAGAATAAATTTCAATTCATACAACATCACAACGACATCGCGACACTTTCACAAAAGGCAAATGAAAAAAGACAACTGGCTAAAATGTTAAGCGGACTGAATGAAGAAGCCTTAGGACTTGCAAACAATCGCCTCTCTGCCGCCGCTGTTTCACAACGCAAAGAAACGGGCTTGATGGGCTTGCAAGAGTATTTAAACGCGTGTGAACATATGGATAGGCTCATTTTTGAAAAAGTGATTTTTTTTATCACGCATTATTTTACCAAAGAGCAGGTGTTTAAAATCACAGATGAAAAGACGGGAGAGCGTTATTTTAGCATTAATTCAAGCGAGGATAATAAAATCAAAGTCGGAAAATTTGATCTCATTTACAAATCACAGCTTAAAACCACAGGACGCGAAGAAAGATTTGCTTACTGGAGCGAAATGTTTAAGACCATTTCAAGCGTGAGACCGGATTTAATCAGTGATATTTTGCCTTTAATGCTTAAAGACACAGACAGCCCAGTCGCTGCGGACATTGAAAACATCTTAAAAGAAAAAGAAGCGATGATGCAAGAACAAGCAAACGAACCGAATGAAATGCAAAATTTACTCAATGAATTGCAAATTGCGAAACTTCAAGCAGAAATCGCTGAACTTCAAGCAAAAGCGAAAAAATATGCTTCTCAAGGGGATTTAGCCGATTCTGTTACTTTAGCACAAAGTTTAGAACTGCAAGAACAAGCTTTAAACCCCGAACAAACAAGTCATAATAAATCGATGCAAAAAGGCGGCATTGATTTAAGATAAAGGCTTTTAAATAAACTTTTAAGACTTGACAAGACAAGATTTTAAAGGGCTTTACTAAGACGCGATTTTAGCTTGACAAGACAAGATTTTTAAGCTTGTTTTTGAAATAATATCTATTATCAATATAAAAAATCTTGTTAAAATCCTTTTTTGATAAAATGCTTATTTAAGAAGTGTTTTAATGTCTGCACTTTTTAAATCTTTAATGTGCGGATTGTTTTTTTAAAAAAACAATCCTAAATTAACCAAAAAGCCCTAAAAAAGTGAGCTTTATTTAAGCATAATTGCGTTATAATTTCACAAGTTTAAGCGGTTAATTTCTCTTGGTGGGAAAGGAGCTGATAATGGGAGATAAAATTTTAAAAATTATAATTTTATTGCTCTTATTAGCGAGAGAGCTTAATAAGCTTCTCTCTTAACTTTTTCAACTGAATTATAGAATAGCCTTACTTAGCCTATGCTTAAACTAAAAATTTACGCCAAGAGAGTAAGGCTCTTGGCTTTAAAACCCTAAAAATCAATAAAAAATAAATTTTTAATTTAAATTAATGTAATTTATAATAATATTATATTATATGTAATATTTATGAATAATTGAAAATGCAAAATCAAGGGAATAATTTGATGAAAAATAATGATGTTTCAAATAGAGCAGATAGGGATAAAATCCTCGCCATTGCTGTATATTTTCTATATCTTAATAAACTGAGTGCAACAAAAACTCAAGAAGGTATCAATGAAAACGATCGAGAAAATCCCGATGAAATTACAAAACTTAAGCTTATAAAACTTGTCTATTATGCTAATGCTCTAAGCTTAGTCTATCTTGAAAAACCTCTTTTTAAAGAAGCGATTGAGGCTTGGAAACATGGCCCCGTGATTGCTTCTTTGTATGATGAATTAAAACAATACAAAAAAGAAAATTTAATGAACATAAGCTCCTTAAATGATTATGAGCGATATTCTCAATGTCTTACAGATGAGGAAAAAGAAATTGTCAAAATGGCTTTTAGAGAATATGGAGGATATACAGCCTTTAAACTAAGAGATAAAACACACAAAGAAAAGCCTTATTTGCAAAATTATGAGGAAAATAAAAAGAATATTATCCCTAATGATGAAATAAGAGAATATTTTAAACAAGTTCAAGAACAAAAAACACAAGATTTGTATGAAAAGAGTGAAGAGTTTAGATGTCTGTTCAAGTCGTAACTCCTCTTATTTGGGATTTGAATGCTTATTATAAGAATGAGGAAAAACTTTATCAAAACAGGCATTATCTTGATAGGGCTTTTTCTGCATTTGTGCCAGAAAATTTTAGTGAAAATAAAGAAGCTTTAAAGAAATGCTCTTGTAGAAATGATAAAAAATATTGATGAGAGATTCTTTGAGATTTTTGATGATGAAAAGATTAATGTTCAAGCTTATATCTTAAAAATCTTACTCACTCAAAACCCTTAAAATCGATAAACCTTCATAATCAAACAAGAACAAGCTTTAAACGCGTTTTTTATGAAAAAAAGCTTAGCTTAAATGTTTTTTTGCGTTTAAAAGTCCTTAATTAAGTTTATATTTAATAAAAAATGGTTAAAATATCACAAAAGCAGAACGATAGAAGCGTGAGCCTATCCACAACCTAAAGGGTGTTTTCTTTGTTTTAAAAGAATTTACATGTTAGAAATGGAGTGTCGGATCTTTTTGTTTTTCAATCTTTTTTTTCTTGTCTTTTTTAAGGGCTCTTTTTTGTAAATAAAAAACATCTATCGTATCCGCAAGAATGCAAAGCATAAAAATAATCCAAATAGTTATATTCAATATAAACATATAGTCCAAAGAGTCCTCCTTTGCTGTGTTTTTTGTGATTTTATCAAATATTTTGTTTTTATCATAGGGTTAAAAAGAAACAAAAAATAAAAATGATAAAATTTTTTGAAAATTTTTAAGATAATTTAATAAAATTTTTAATATGATTGACTGAAACAAGTGAGGCTTAAAAATTGTCTTTCAAGGCATTTAAAGACTTTGTATAAAAAAGAGGGCGTTATGATTGTGATTTCTCCAAAAGAACAAATAAGCTTAATTGCTGATGATATACGCACAAAATATAGCACGTCTTTTCCTGTTAATGTGATTGAAATTGCAAATAATCTCGGTTTAAAAGTATATACTTATAATGAAAAAAATCCTAACATTTCGGGGATGCTTAACGCAAATAAAAAAGAAATTTTCATTAATGAAAACGATTTACCTTTAAGACAAAAATTTTCTATTGCACATGAGATTGGGCATTGGGTTTTGGATTATAAAAGCATTGCACCGCAAAAGGACATTTTTGAAATTAGCTATCGCAATGTTATTTCTAAGCAAGAACTCAAAGAAGTTAGAGCAAATCACTTCGCGGCTTGTTTGATAATGCCTGAAGAAGAAACTAAAAAAGCGTGGGCTTTAAATAATTATGATATAGATGATACTGCTAAATACTTGTCAGTTAGTCGTTCGGCTTTAACCTTTAGACTTGATAATTTAGGGCTTTTAAATGAGTGAAGACGATAAAGCTTTTATTTCTAAAACATATCCGACAGAAACTGAACAAAAGCCTAAAGAATATAAAGAGAAAACAAAAGAACATGAAGAGCTAGAATACAAAGAAAATAAAAATAATTATTGGGCTAAATCACGTTATCATGATTTATTGAAATTATTTATTTCTAGACGTTGGGTATTCTTTCTTTTTTCAGCATTCTTTTTATTATTATATTTAATAGGACATATGAATAACGATATTTATCAATCAATAGTAAAAAATATGAATGAAAATTATAAGCTTTATATAGATGTTTTTATGGATGTTTGCAAAAATTTATTAACATTTTCTTTTTATCTCTTTTTATTTTTATTGTTGTTTCCTTTAACTTTTAAACTAAGAGAACATTTTAAAGAAATATTAAATGCTTTATTAACATTTTTAAACCGCAAAGAAAGCAAATAAAAGGATACACAATAAAATCTTTTTCTTGTTAATCATCTTTTGTTGTTTTAATCATATATTTAGTGATTTCTTGCTCTTAAAATTTTCGCAAATTTTATCTGTTAAGTTTTAATTTATAGAAAATTATTATAATTATACTTGGCTATTGATAGAAACTTATCTAAGTGATGGCCGTGCTCATAACATAGTCGTAATCACGCATCTTTATTTTTGAGATGTTAAGCGTTCAATAGCCTCTTTCGTAAGCTCTCCGCTGTAATGATACATAGTTTTTAATGCAAGTTCATTATGTTTTCTTTTAATCTGCTCTATGACAATATAATTATTTTCATCCTGTGCTTTGATACTTATAAGCACGTCCTGATTGCTTCTGCTTTTTGATAGTTTTTTGATTTCTGCACTATCTGCTAAATCTTGATAATGGATAATTTCATTTAAACTTATCGGCTTTTGTCCTGTTTTCTTGACTAATATGAGGTCAATGCTCTTTGGTGTTAATTGATGCAAAATGTCTTTATAATCGCAATTATAAAACTTAATCTTTTCCGTTTCAAAACAATCCACTTTTTTAATCTCCTTTTTAGGTTGTTTTAAGGTCTTTTATGTAAAATTTTCTCTAAAATCCCTTAGAGATAGATTGTTTCCATTCTCTAGCTTGTTTAAGCGTGTATCTTGGTCGAAATTCTGTACACTAGGGATTTTTTTTGTAACTTGTCAAAATCCATTCATTAGTTCCTTTTCCATTAAAGCCCTTTGATAATCCTACACGATATTCTTTATTATTTTCTTTTAAAATAATCGTTTTAACTCCTGCGTTTTCTACAATGACGCCTTTTTGTATAATTTCGGGGATTTTCTCTATAATGTCGGGATGTTTTTCTAAAATGTGCTTTAATCCAAAACGTGAGTCTCCAAAGACAACATCAATATTTCCATTACCACTTAATGCGTTTAAATCCTCCCTATAAAATGCTCCTGCTACTTGGGCCTTAAAACTTCCATTTTTCAGTTCTGATTCTGTGAGTTCTTGCGTTGCGTTTCTTGCTTCATAGTCTCTCGCCTCTGCTAAAATCTTATCAATAGCGGCTTTTCCTGTATGATAAAATTCAGAATAATTTTGCCCAAAATCTTCAATAGGATTTATACCCTGTAGGCTTTCAGCTAGTTTTCTTTGCCTTTTGAAACTCTCACGTGTCATGGTGAAGTTTTTAAGGTTGTCTAATTTAGATCGCGTCAAAGTCAGCGCTTCAAATTTGAGACTTTCATCTTCTTCTATCTGTTTTTCAAGTCGCTTTATTAGTTCTTGGGTGTCTGGTGAAACTTTGTTTTTTGTATGAAATTCTTTTAGTGCTTTTAAAAGTTGGCTGTCGCTTATAATACCATTCTGGATATACATTATTTGTAAATTTTTAATATATTCATTATTAAAGAGTTTATCAAAGATTGCATTAGTAGATTTTTCAAGCTCTACAGCCCGATCGCTCTGACTAAAAAGCTCTCTTAATGGCGTTTGGTATATGTTGGTTTGTAATAAGCTTTCAAGCTCTTTAAGGTTGTTTTGTAAAACTTTTTTAAACTCTTTAATCTCTGCGGGTTTGTATCCTGTGATGTGTGCTATTGTTTCATCATTTGCTTTTAAATAAGGGATTAATGCATCATGAAAAGCAATTTTTATACGTGATATTAAAGGATTAGCTACGATGTCCATATATTCAGGATGTGCCTTAACTAAGCTTATCGTCATGTTTAAGCTACTTGTGAGTTTTTTATTAAAATCTTTGTTTAAATAGCGTTTGTTTATGCTTTTCTTAAAAGCTTGTAAATCTTTAAGCGTTATATTGTTTTCCTTTGTGAGATTAGTGAAAGAATGATCTAAGGCTTGGGTTGCTTTTTCTTTTAAACTTGGATTTACAAAGTCTTTAAATAATTTATCAACGAAAGAAAATTTATGTTCAAGTTCTTTTCCTGGGCTTTCTAAAAGTTCTTTAGTTTCCGGCTTTGTGTTGAAAGTTTCATCATCCTTTAAGCCTTTATTTGTTAAAGTATGATTATCGGGCTTGTCAATAGGCGCTAAAGGTTGTTTAACCTCTCCGCTAGTGGCTTGAGTGAGATGAGTCCGCCCTTGATTGTTAGCGTTATTTAGCGGGGTTTCGTTAGCGTTAAATCTTGGGGTTATTTCTAATTCTACGCTATAAATCCGATTTTTATTTGTATCTAAACGCTCTTTTGTTGTGATTAAAGCATTTGCATTTTCAAAATCACTATTAAAACGATTTATAATTAAGTCTTTATCTGTGGGCTTTGTGCCTTTTTCTGTATGTGCTAGATGTGCATTTTCAAATAAACTTTTAATCTCTCTTACAGCTCTTAAATATTGCTCTCTTGTAAAACCATTTTTAAGGCTTTTGTTTATGGCTGTGCCGCTTAACATTTTAGAGAGTGATTTTAAGTTTAAATGTGCCTCTTTGCCCTCTTTACTTGTCAAAACTTCATTAAAAAGCGGTTGCAATTCTTTTAAAAAGACGCGTTTAATCTCGCTTGTTTTTGCCTTGTTTAAGTCTAAATCTTGGGTTAAAGGCTTTTGCTTCTTGGATTTTTCTAAAGTTTCATCATCCTTTAAGCCTTTATTTGTTAAAGTGTCTTTTGGGTTGGATGCAGGGTGTGCATCTGTAAAAAAGATATCGCCGAACGTCTTATCTTTTTCCCTGTCAGTTTTGTATGTTGTTATAATCCATTGATTATAGCCTTCGCCTTTCCACCCTTTGCTTAATCCTAATTTATAATAATCATTATCTTTTTTATACCAAATGGTTAAAATATCGTTTTTATTGTCAATTTTCCCTTTTTCTACAATCTCACTTAAAGCATTGATGAGTTTAGCCTCTTCGCTTTCTCCTTTGAAGGCGTTAAACTCTCCCCTGTGTTTTTCTAAAATGTGCTTTAATCCAAAATGTGAATCCCCAAAGACAACATCAATATTTCCATTTCCACTTAATGCGTTTAAATCCTCCCTATAAAATGCTCCTTTAACCTGCCCTTGTTTTTCTTTTAACAAATGATTAATGGCTTCTTTGCCTTTATGATAAAAGGCACTAAAATTCACACCGAAAGGTTCATTTTCTAAAGGCTCTTTAGAGTCTTTTAAGGGCTTTTGTGTTAGATTTGCACTATCAGTTTTAACAATACTAGTAGGGGTTTTAAGCGGGGCATCTACCGATTGAGTTTTAACTGCCATCTCTGCATTATCCGCTTTAATGCTTAAGGGGGTGGGTTTTTCAAGGCTTTCTAATTCTAACGTGTAAATTTTATTTTTGCCTTGCTTCTTTTCAAAAAGCGTTATTTTGGCAGTTGCTTCTTTATCATTTATCTTTAAATCGCTTTTAAATCTATGCACAGCTAAAATGTTCATTCTGTGCTTGTTGTCCGCGTGTGTCTCTGTGAGTGTTGCATTTTCAAATAAATTTTTAATTTCTGCACTCGCTTTAAAATGCTCGTCTGTGCTAAATCCATTTTTTAAGCTTTTTTCCACTGCTTTATTGCTAGATATTTTATTCATCTCGCGTTGCGTTATCACTCCATGCATATTGGTTTCTTTGTTTATAATCTCTTTATTTAAAAGCGGTTGTAAATGAGCTTTTAAATCCTCTCTTAAAGCCTTAATGCCTTTTGGTGAGTCTGTGTTGAGATATAACATTTCATTTTGCGTTTCTTGTGGGCTTTCTTGCACGTCTTGTTTAAGCCCCTCTTGAGTCTTAGCGTTTAAAGACTTCTCGCTTGTGTTTTTAGCATTTTTTAAGTCTTTATTTGATATGATAGCGTTGTTTTGGTAGCCCAAACCTTGATTTAAGTCTTGTTTGCTACCCGGCCGAATGAAAGTTTGGATAATGTCGGCATTATACTCTATAGTATCATAGTCACTTAACTCTTTTTTTATCGTATTAAGTTTATTTGTTTTAAATCCTGTTAAAAGTAAATTATCGTTTTCTTTCGTAACTAAGAGATAAAAAAAGTCGTGTCCATCGCTGAATTTTTTAAGTCTTTTTTCTTTTATGATTCCATTTTCTGTTTTTTTAATGAGTATGTCCGGATTCTTAAAAGTCGGTTCAACGAGATTAAGCAAAGCAAGACGTTGCTCATTGTCTGGCTTTGAAAGCAAATGCTCTAAGAAATTATTTTTATTATTAAAAGCTTCTAAAGAAGATAAAAACTCATCAATGCTTATTGCTTTGGGCATCTTTTCGGGTTTGATAGCATTTAAAAGTTCGTTTAAATCGATATTATCAAGCTCATTTTTAGAGTCTTTTAAGCCTTGTTTGGTTAAATCATCCTTAGCGTTCTGCGTTAGGTTGTTAGCTCTGCTTAGCGATTGAGCTTCTGTTAAAGGCTCTTTTTCTTTGCTTGTTTGTTCTGCATTCTTTGCTTGTGTGGCTTCTGGTGCGTTAGCCTCTGTCTTATTTATCTGTTTTTGTTCTGCATTCTTGGCTTGGGATTCTTCTTCTTTAGCTATAAGTTTAAGATGCTCATAAAACTCATCTTCGCTTTTTTCTAAAGCTTGAGTGAATTGCTCTAAAGCTTTTCTTGTTCCGTTTGAAAAATCCCCTGTTTTTGTTTTGCTCTGCAAAATTTTCTTAAAATCACTCAAACCATCGGCATGATTTAATGCCCTTTCGATTTGAAATTTTAACGCCCTTTTGCTGATGCTTTGATCCATTGTCCCCCCGCGTAAAAAGAAAGGCAAAGATAAGTTTCTTAAAATGCTGTCCATTAAAAAATTAGTGATTTTTACCTGTGCAGAACCTTGAATGCTTGTTGCCATTGTGCTTGAGCTGCTCGTTGCCTTTGGTTCAAAGATTGAACTTGCGATTTTCACATCATTATAAAAAAGCTTGTTAAAGTCCTTTGTGTATTTGATAAAGTCTTTTGCTTCTTGGCTTTTAAATTGATAGTTATTAAGATTTTCTAACGCGTTTAAAAAGCCTTGAGAATCAAAAACATTCAAGCCATTTTTAAATTGCTTTTCATTGTCCTTATAAAGTGTATTTAATACACTGATTTCTATATCTTTAATCTCGCTTTGCCTTAAGCCCTGCGTTAAAACATCTAAATTATTAAGCTCTTTTTGCCCCTGTCCCTTTGCAAAATCGATGAGTTTGTGCAAGATTTTATCTTTTTTTGTGTTCTCATCAAAGATTTTTAAACGTTTTGCATTTTTAAGCACGGCTTTAAGCTGTGAATAATCCTCATTTGCCGTTTGAAAAAGCTTCATCGCTTGAGTGGTGAGTTTAGGATTTTGTTTAAAAATGTTTTCAATGCCTTTATCAATATCATCTTTAATAAAATTTTCGATAGCACTTTGAAAATGATTTTTAAGATTTGGGTCTGTAATCTCCTTAAAATTAGCGTTTAAACTCTTACGCATATTAATGAGTTGCTTAAGATTCACGCCGTCTTCGTTGTAAAGATTTTTACTTAACACTTGCAAAAAGTTTTTATCTTTAAGCTCTAAAATGAGTCCGCTCTCTTGTATTTCTTGGGCGAATTTTGCAAAATTTGCCGGGCTGATTGTTGTTTTTTCATCCTTAAAAGCATTAAGAAGTGTCTTGTCTATGGCTTCATTGTAAGCCTCTTTGCTCTCACTCTCAAAGCCCTTAAAAATCTCTTTTAAATCCTTAGAATCAATGTTAAGATTTGAAAGCTGTTTTTTAATCTCATTGCTGGAGCTTTGCAAGATTTCTTTTAAAGCCGTTTGAGCCTTAGGACTTTGCGAAGCGACTTGAGTTAAAATGCCGACATTAAGTCCGCTCTCATCCGCTCTAATCAAATCGACAATCTTCGCACGTCTATGCTTAAAACTTGTTTCATTCAACGCATCAAGTAATGCAGAAGTGCCCTTGACAAAAGGGCTTTTTGTTCCGTATTTTTCACTTAAAAAGGCTTGGGCTTGTTTTAAACGCTCTAAATTATCGGCGGTTTGAGATTGCAAAGCCCCGCCAAATTCGCGACTTAATTGTTCTAAATCGTCTTTTTGACTTTGAGAAAAATTTTTAAACGCTAAGTCTTCGGCTGTTTTGAGATTTTGCCCCTGTTTGAAGTTTTTGCCTGTGCGATAAAAAATGCCTAAACTTGGCAAGTTTGAGGCGACTTTGTCTGCGGCTTTAAAAGGGGTTTTTAGCAATTCTTTTAAGCCCATTTTTGCACTTGCTTTTTGCAATCCTGCGATGGCTGTGCCTCCTGCTAAATCAAGCATTCCCGCTTGCGTTGCATAGCTTAAAAACTCGTTAAAATTGCCCTCTCTGTCAAGTTTCATTTGAGCGATTTTATAATCCGCTCCTGCTCCGATTCCTGAACCGATAGCCGCACCGATGATTCCTTTAACCAAAGCCCCAAAAGGACTTTTACCCTTAGACGCTCCTGCTAAGCCGCCCGTGATTGAACCTGCAATCTCAAACTTAGAATCATTTAAAAGATTGAAAAAATTATCAAAAAAGCTCGTATTGACATGATAGGCTCTCTCTTGCCCGTTTTCATCCTCTTTGAAGAAAAAAACATCGCCCTCTTGATTCAAACCCGCTCCGCTAAAGCCGTGCATTGTTGCAATATCGTCTAAAGCGTTAATATAATCTTGCTTTATCGCCTGTGCTTCTGGGCTTTCATTGTCTTTTAGCAGATTAAGCAGATGGTGCGATTGATGAAATTGCTCTAAGGTTGAAACAGAATCTTGAATCTGCTGTGTGATTTCACTTTTGGCTTCTGTGTTGAGTTTAAACTCTTTAAAATCCCTTTCTTTAGCCGTTGTATCGGTGAAAAATCCTAAAACTTCATTAACAAAATGATTCACAGCCCCGACATCTTCTTTGATGAGTTTTTCATCCTCTTCGCTTAGAGTTTGCGGGTCTTTTTGAGCGATAAAAAACTTTTGCCTTTCCTTTTCATAAGCTTTTTTTGCAAAGTCTTCATCGCGTCGTTTTAACGCGTCTTTATCATTTAAAAGCGTGTCTTTAAAAGTGTCAAAAAAATACTCTTGAGTCGTGCCTTGAACCTTGCCATCTTTGATGGATGAAAAATAACTCAAATCATCTCTTGCTTTATCCCTTAAAAGGAGTTTTTCCGCGTCGTTTAAATCCTCAAAGGCGATTCCTTCTTGGATTTTTTTATTAAGTCCCCTTTCAAGCTCTTGTTTTAAAGACTCTTCGTTTGTGAGTTTTTCAGCGATCGAACTTGCAATATTGCCCGTGATATTGTCCGCTTCTTGAATCACTTGCCCTAAAAAATCGCTATTATCTTTCACATATTGTTGATTAAAAGCGTCTTGTCTTTCACTCTCTTGCTCTTTTTTATATTGCTCTTGTGCTTTTAACTGCTCTTTTGTGAGCTTGAGTTGTTTTTGTCTTTGCTCGGGTGTGAGCCATTCTAAAGCCGCGTTAAGCTCTTGCTCTTGCGGGTCTGGTTGCGTTTGCGGTTTTTGCTCTTGCTCTTGCGGATCTGGTTGCGTTTGCGGATTTTGCTTTTTGATTTGAAAAGAGAGTCTTTTTCCCTGTGCTTTTAACACATCATAAGCACTAATCTGACTCTTATTTTTTTCATTATACGCTTTGACATTGTTTTCTAATGCGTCAAAATCGATATTTGATTCTAAACTTTTCAAATAATTCACCGCGTCCATTTTGTCGCGTCCTGTTTTTTCAAAGGCATCAAAATCAAAATTCACAAAATCACTCATCGTTCAATCCTCTTAAAAAATTTCTATAAAATAGCACAAAAAGCCCTTTAAAAATAGGGTTAAAAGGGCTTTGAAAGTTCAGCGATTTTTTGACTCATTTGCATGGTTTTTTGAAAATCCTTTGCTTTTTTTGCTTGCATAAGAGCTTTTAAATAATGCGTTTTGACAAGATTTTTTAACGCAAGAGAAAAATAGGCGGGTTTAAGGATATTAATGCTCTCATCCGCACAAAGCTCTAAAAGTTTCGCATCCATTTGAGAACTTTGCAAAAAATCTTTATAACTTTGTGCAAACTCTCCTAAAAACTCCGCAGACACAAAAAAGTTAAATCTTTGTTTAAACTCTTCATTATTTAAAGCGGTTTTTAAGCAGGTTTTGACATTAAAATCCTCATTTAAAGCAGTGTTTTTATCGATGATTTTTGCGTTAAAAACATTTGCATTGACGCCAAAAACTGCACACGCTTCTTGGATGCATTGCTCTTTGATGAAGTATTGTTTAATATTTTTGATTAAAGTGATGATTTCTTTGAGAAAATTATCCTTTTGCACGGCATTTTTTAAACGTTTTAAATGATACCTTAAATAAAACTCAAAACCACTATAAAAGGTAAAATGCTCTTTTAAATCGCATATGCCTTTAAGCTGATAAAATTCGCCTAAATCCTTGCATTTTTCCATCAAAAGAGCGACTTTGACATTGAAAAAATTTTGTTCAAAACACAATTTTAAAGAACGTATCACACTCTTATAACCCGGTGCATCTTTATCGGGCACAAAGCACAAAGTGAGTTCGCTTGTTTTAATGTGTTTAAAAATTAAAGCAAGATGTGAAGTTGTAAAGGCAGTTCCACACGTTGCAACGGCATTTTTAAGTCCGCATTTGTAAGCAGCAATCACATCAAAAAAACCCTCCATAATAAACAATTCTTTTTCTCTGTAAGCTGGGGTTTTTGCGTTGCAAAGATTATAAAGAATGAAACTTTTATTAAAAGTATTTGAGTTTTTAGAATTGATATATTTAGCTAAATGTGGATTTTTGATGAGCTCTCTTGTTGAAAATCCTCGCACCTTACCATAAGCATCTTTAAGAGCAAAACTTAAGCGGTTTGCAAAAATAACGCCTTCTTTTTCACTGACAAGCCCTAATTCATAAGCCTTTTTTCTTGCATTCAAAGAATCAATAAAACGCAAAAACTCCTCTTTTTTTGGCACATAACCCAAAGAAAAATGTTCGATGTCCTCTTCATCGATTCCGCGATTTGAAAAATACATTTTAGCTTTTTCATTTTGCTTTAAATGAGTTTTAAAAAATTCATTGAGTTGTTTTAAAAATTCTAGGTTTTGAAAATAAGCGTTTGATTGCTCGTTAAAAGAGAGTTCTATGTGTTCAAGCCTTGCAATTTCTTCAACAGCAGCAAAAAAATCAAGGTTTTTAAATTTTTGCACAAACTTAATCGCGTCTCCTGATTCATTGCAACCAAAACAATGATAAAAGCCCTTATTTTCATCGATAATAAAACTCGGCGTTTTTTCGTGATGAAAGGGGCATAAAGCCTTAAAATAAGCCCCCTCTTTTCTCAACACCAAATAATTTTCAAGCACTCTTATAATGGAGACTTGAGACTTAAAAGATTCTATATTAAAACGACTCATAAAGTTCTCCTAAAAAATGCTCTCTTGTATCTTTTCAAAATCCACCTCTTGCACGGGTTGATCTGTGTTTTCACTCATTGCACAAAAAGTTAAAGTTTTATCATTGAATCTAACAATTTCTTTAAAATGTTTGCCCGTTTGTTTGTTTTTTCTCACTAAAAAAAGCCTTTTATTCGGGTCAAATTCTTTGTTAAATTGTGACGCGTCTTTTTTATCCGCTTCGATTCTTTCCACTCTTAAAATCACACTCGCTTCGTGCGTTCCCTTTTTGGAGCCCATAGGATTATCGCGGTCGCCTTTTGCGGTTTGAATAATAAGAAAGATAAGTAATTCGTATTGATGTGCTAATTTTGCAAGGGTTGAAAATTTCAAACTCTCTTCTTCTTCCATATTTCTCGCTCTTGGGCTTGTGATTCTCATTTGTGAGTCAATCAAAAAAATCTTCACGCCTCTTTTGGAGAGGATTTTAATGTTTTGAACGATTTCATTGATGTCATAGCCATCATTAATCATAAAGAAATTTTCTTGTTTAAACGGCACATTTTGCGTTTTGCGTTTAAGATATTGTTCGATTGTGAATTCAAAGCAAAAAAAGCAAACGGGATAAACGCGTGAGATGTTTTCTAAGAGTTGCAAACCTAAACTCGTCTTTCCTGCTTCAGCATCCCCACTGATTAAAACAAGTTGGGCTAATTCAAAACCGCCATCAAAAGCGGAGTCTATAAAAGAAATACCGCTTTTAATCTGTGCTAAAACGGGTTTGTTTTTATAATATTCTAGCCATTGTTTAAAATTCATAAAATCATTATTTGCAAGGGTGAGTTCGCTCTCAAATAAAGACAAATCTAAAAGTTGATTCTCTTGTGCAGCACGGATGAGTTTTTCACCGATATGCTTTTGTGCGTTTAATTTGTAAGTATCTTTTAAAATGTGTTCATATTCTAAAAAATCCGGCACACAAACAGCCGCACAAAGATTTAAAAACTCCTCGCTTTGCTTCTCATCATCACTTAAAACACTGACAAAACTTTCAAAAGAAAGCGGATTTAAACTAAGGATTTTTTGACAAAAAACCTGATATTTTCCACTGAATAAAACGGGTGAAAATCTTTGCTCAAACTCATCTTTAAACTCGGGGTATTCAAGCAAAGATTTTAAAATAATGCTTTGCATTTTAATATCCCCTTTCTAGTTTTTTCTTAAAATAAGTAAAAAGCAACTCAAATTCGCTCGATTTTTGAGCGTTTTTTTGTGCTTCGTTTTTAAACTTGATTTTCGCATTCATCGCTAATTCATAAGCCTTTTTGTTTAAAAGCTCTTCGTATTGTTCTACCAAATCTTTATAAAACACTTGATTTTTTAAGAGCAAAGCCTCACTTAAAGAATCTAAAAGACTCGGATTGAAAGTGTTGATTAAATCGTGTGCTTTTTGCATAGCATAGCCATTGAGATAAAAATTTTTACTTGTAAAAACAAAATGCTTAAAATCTTCATGCGTCATTTTCAACCCTCCTAAAAAAAAGATTCTCTTGTTCTAAACGTTTAAAAAACGCATTCAAACTCGCTATCAAATAAGCATTTTTGCTTAAAGTATTCATCTTTGCACTTCTTGTAAGCCTTTTTAACACGGCTTTTGGGAGTAAAAACTTTTTTCTTTGTTTTAAAACTTTTTTTTCTTGCCCTCTCATAATCTTCTCCAGAATAAAATCTTAAAGCACATTCAACAAGTTGTGCCTGTGAAATATTTTCAAGCTCACTCGCATTTTTAAGCTCTTTTAAAAGCCTAAAATCCAAATAAAAACTCGGACTGACTATCTTGTTGCGGTGTGATTTTTTATAATGCATTTTTAAGCCTCTGCTAGGCTGTAAAGATAAGTTTTATTATCAAATAAAACTACACGTCCTTCAATCTCTAAGTCCTTCACGCTCTCTTCATTGAAAATCTTAAAATCGCTTTTTAATTCGTAGCATTTAGAAATAATCTCTTTTGAGAGTTCTTCCTTGCTTTTAAAACGTGTGCTAAGCTTTGAAAATTGTGCCTTTGTTTCTTTGGGTTTAAAGAGCCCTTGCCACGAATTAAGAATGCTTGTTTGAATGATGTGCTTGATATTATAGCCCTCGTTTTTAAAGCTTTTCAGTCGTGCTAAGATGTATTTTTTGGTGCTTGGGGTCAATTTTTTATCCCGCTCTAATCTGTAAGCAAAAAAGTTTTTTATCTCTTGCACTTCATCATCTAAAAATCCCTCATAAGACTCATTTAACACATTTTTCTTCTTAAGCTGTTTTTTAAGAGAAATGAAAAGTATTTTTTTATCAAAAAAAGAGCACGCTAACAAATTTTTATTTTTTTGTTCTATATTATTTATTTTGTAAGGCGGACAAAAATCCGCATGCGGTTTTTTGTCGCAGTGTTCAAAGTGTGTATTTTGCGTTTTATTTTGCTCTTTATTGTCCGCGTCCCGCCTTAAATGCTCACTTTCTTGCGGAGTGTAACGCTCTAAAGTCTCATTAATGCCCTCTTGGCAAGATGAGTCTTTTTGCGTTGTTTCTTGTGTGTTTTCATTTGGCTGTTTTTCTTCCTCTTCTAAACTTTCAAAAAGGGCGTTTGTATTCTCATCGATGAAGATATAAAGTGAAAATTTGTTAAAACTTCCATCTTTATTTTTTGCTTGTTGTTTGATGAGATAAGAAGAGTCGATGAGCTCTTTAATGTATCTTTGAAGAGTCCTTGTTGAGATGTGAAAATTTTTTGCTAAAAATGTGCTATTGAGTTTAAAATCTTTGGGTAAAGACAGCACAAAAATCGCTAACATTCTCGCCCCTATGCTTAAGTTTTCATCGCGTATGAGTTTGTTTGAAATCACGCTAAAATTGCTTTTAGGTGGTGTGTAAAAAATCGTTTGCATATTTAAATCCTTTCTTTTTTTTAATTTTTGATTTTGTCAATGAGTTTTTTTCCGTTGTAAATATAGCCCTCATTGTCTAAGATGTAAAACTTAGAATTGTAAAGCCCTTTTTGTCCCTTGATAATAAAAAAGCTTTTGTTCTGCTTTTTAAAGCGTTTAAAAATGTGATAAAAAAGTTTAAACATTTTGCATGTCCTCCTCCTGTTCGCGTTTTTTAATTTCTATGATTTGAATTTCTAAATTAAGACAAGCAAGGGCTTTTGACAAGCTGTTATAATCAGCTTTGAGAGCAAAAACCGCAAACGCTTCGACTATTTCGCAAATGTCTTCATCAATGAGTTTAATTTTTTGCAAAAAGGGTTCTAAAAAGCTCAAATCTTTAAAACTGATATTAACGTCTTCGCTGATGAGCTTTTCGCAACGCAAAATGTGCCACCTTGCTTTTTGCAGGTCCAAAAGACAATTTTCTTTAAACTTGCAACGCAAGACATATTTTAACGCGTTGCCTATGCTAAAAATCAAGCGTTTTTCTTTCATCCTTGAAAAAAGACTTTCAAGCAGTTCTATACTTTCAAAGCCATAAGCTCTATAATAAAGCGGATTTGTTTTATCTTCTTTTTTGTGCATACTTACTCCTCTTCTAAAGTGATAGCGTCTAAAAATTGTGCGTGTTTAACTTCTTTTGATGGGATATATTGAGCGTATTTTTGCAGAGTGGTCTGTGAATTATTATGCCCTAACATTGCACTCACCCACAAAAGAGGCTCATTTTTTGAAAGCATTAAACTCGCAAAAGAATGCCTTGTGCTGTAAATGGTGCGATAGCTGATATTTAAATGCTCTAAAAGAGCAAGATATTGCGTTCTAAGATGCGAATGATAAAAATGCGTAATCCTTTTTCCCTTTTCATCTGTGAAGATAAAATCTTCATCTTTTTTAAGCTCTTTTGCTTTTAAAAGCTCTTTTTCCAAAAAAGGCAACATGTCTATGCTTCTCGTGCTTGAACGCGTCTTTGGCGTAATAAGTTTGCCACTGATACTGCATACCGCTTTATAAATATGGATTTTTTTATGGATAAAATCAAGGTCTTTAAACTGCAAGGCTAAAATCTCGCCCTTTCTTGCCCCTGTTAAAAGGGCGATTTTAAGATAAAGCCCTATGTCTTCTTTTGCTTGAAGCAAACGCATAATTTCTTCTTCAGTGAAAGGGTTGATTTGTGGTTTGAGTTGATGTGAGAATTTTTTATTAAAAATGGGATTTGTGGCGATGACTTTATCTTTCACCGCACAATCAAAAATTCTTTTTGCGACGCTGATGCAAATTTTTATGCTCGAGGGTTGCAATCTTTGCTCTAAAAAAGAATAAAACTCTAAAACATCTTCGCTCTCAATGCCTTTAATGCTGCGGTTTTTGAAAAACTCTAAAATCAGCCTGACGCTGTTGTTGATAGAAGTTTTTGTGCTTGACTTTAAGCCGCTGCTTTGTTTGATGAGAAAATCCGCATAAAAACTAATACGTGTTTTTGCCTCTTGCGTAAAATCTAAGAAAAGGCTTGTGAAATTTTCATTGCCCTCTTGGATATAACGCAAAATGAGTTCTTCATAATGAGACTCTAAAAAGTCCCTTGCTTTTGCTGTATCGTGCAATTTGCTCGAAAATCTAAGCCTTTTAAAGCCCGATTCTTTTAACTTCAAATCCTTGATGTGCTCTTGAGTGAGAAAATGCTCTTGTTTTTTGAGTGCATCCCATAAAGAAAGACTCACACAAGAATCAATATAAAGAGTGTTTTCTCTGCTGTAGAGTTTGTAATTTTTGATGAGTTTAAACATTTTTTTACCTCCAGATATAATTTTTTTTATGTTTTCTCATTTATGTTTTTCCTTTTTATGTTTTCTCGCTTAAACTTGACTTTTTTAACCTTAAAGACTCAAGCTCCTGCTTAAATTATTAAAGACACAAACTCACATTAAACTTGATTTTTTGAGTCTTTGCCACAATTTCAAAGTTCATAATCCTTTTTTTGAACCCTATAATCCTTTTCAAGTCGCCCCACAGATGCACAAAATGAAGCGTTTTGTGCTTTTTATTGCGTTTTCTAAGTCGCCCCACATGAAAAGCTTGGGTTAGCGATTTGACACATAATTCATAAATCCTATAAAATCAATATTTGAAATGCTTTTTTAAGTTAATTTTAGAAGTTTTGACACAACTTTCTTAAAGAACCTTTGGGGTCATACCCCCTAAGAAATGCTTAGAAAAATCCTAAAAATAAATATATTGTAAAAATTTTTAAAATGTTTAATATTTTTAAAATTATAAAGTTGTTTAAAATAATTTTCATCAAAAAAATAAAAGTTTTCAGCCTTATTTATTCTTAATTGCGTGAAAAGAAAAGGTGCTGTATTTTTTTATCAATATATGGAATTTAAAAATAGAATTAAAGATTATCTTAAAGAGGATAATAAAGAACTCAATCCTAAAGAAGAAGGATTTGATGAAAATTATGCAAAGGAAAATGATAGTGATAAAACACCTTATACAAATAATGAAAAAGCACAGAAGTGAAAATGAAAATTCTTTCTTTTGTTTTAGAATTTTATACAGATAAAAAGAAAAATGATTATAATGCTAAGAAATATAAAAAGGGTAAAATATGAGTAAATATCTTTTAAAGAATAAAGATAAGATTATTTTGGAGTTTGAAGTCATTGAGGAAAATGAAACACTTAATGGACAAACTATAAAATATTTCTCACTTGCACATGTAAATATTATTCAAAAAGAACTCTTGCCAAAAGCAATACAAACAAAGAATATTCTAACTTCTTTGGAATCGTGGATAAAACAAAGAAAAATTCCTAAACACAGAAATTTTGCTCATAATATTCTTTCTTCAATATCAATGGATTCTGAAAATAATTTAATGTCCTATATTGATGTATCTTTTGGACTCTCTCTTAATGATTCTTTTTGGATTGTCCCAAATGATAAAAACTATCAATGGAAAGATTATAATCTCTATGAAAATGAATTCAGTGAAGCTCTAGCATTGAGTGCTTTTGGATTAAAAATGACAAAAATTAATGGCTTTACAAGCTCACCCGAATTTACAACTAATGGAATGTTAAAGAAATGTTGGCATAGAGAGAATAAACAAATTTATCTTTACAAAGGAAATTCTGAAGAATCTAACGATGGAACAGAATATGGAGGAAAAGAAGCCTATAGTGAATATTATATGGCTCAAATTGCTCAAATTATGGAATTTGAATGTGTTCCTTATGATTTAAAGCTTTTTCATAATGAGCTTGTGAGTGTTTGTCCTATTTTTACAAATGAAAATGAGGGCTTTATGCCTATACATGTTCTTTTAAAAAAATCTCTTAGAGAATATAATAAGATTGAAATGATGCGAGAAATTTCTGTGTTGTATGGTCAAGATTCTTTTAATGACCTTATGCTCTTTGATGCCTTGATTTGCAATATTGATAGACATTTAGGGAATTTTGGAATGATGATTGATAATAACACAAATGAGATTTTGCGTCCTGCACCCATCTTTGATAATGGTATGTCTTTTATCTCAACTTTAGGCAAAAATGAACTGAATTATATCAATGAATGTCTGGCTAAAGATATGAGCTATTTTGAATTACGTTTTGATGAACAACTCAAGCTTTTCGTGCAAGAGCGACACAAAGAAAATTTAGAAAAACTCACAGATTTTAGTTTCAAAAGACATTCACAATTTAATTTGAGTGAAGAATGGCTCATCCCTATTGAAAATTGTATAAGAACACGAGCTAAAAGGGCTTTAGAATTCATAGAGGAAAAGTGCAAAGCAATACAAAAATCGCAAGATTCTTTGCACCCTAAAGATTCACAAGAGACGGAAAACAATGCAGTAACTAAAGATTCTCAAATAACAACCTCTAAACAAATAAAAAGGAAACGATAGAATGAACGAAGTAGAAATTGAAAATGATAGTGGTGTTAGATTTAGAATAACAACCGATAAAATCAAAGGGGAGGGTCTCCCGAAAACGCCACTATCCCCCTTTGATGAAGTCATTATAACATTTTACTCTGATAGAAATCTTAAGGAAAGAATGGAATTCAAAAATCCTAGAGTTAGAGAGTATTATGAAAGATAAAGTTAAAATGATATATTGCAGTCGTCAAAAGAGGAATCAATGACATTAGAAGAAAATATTTTTCTAGCAAAACGTAATCTCGTAGATACTATATGGAAACAAGCTAATTTGGAGGGAGTGAGCGTAACTTTCCCTGAAACTCAAATGATAATCGATGGTTTTAGTGTAGCAAATAAAAGCATTGAAGATTTAACGATAATTTTAAATCTCAAAAGAGCTTGGCAGTTTTTGTTTGATAGCATTAATGAAAGAGTGAGTTTAAACCTTATACAAGATTTTAACAGACTCATAGGCAGGGATTTGGTCTATAAATCTGGTTTTTTAAGAAATGCTGATGTCAAAATAGGCGGAACAGATTATAAGCCCAAATTGCCCATTGAATACGAAGTTGTAGAGCATATAGAAATGATTTTACAAAATGAAAATAAAAAAGATATGGCACTTGATTTGATGTTATTTTTAATGCGAAGTCAGCTTTTCTTTGATGGAAACAAAAGAACGGCAATGCTCATTGCAAATAAGATTCTCATTGAAAATGGACTTGGAATTTTAGCTGTCGCCCAAAAAGATATGAATGAATTTTTTACCAAACTTATTGACTTTTATGGAACTAATGATTCTAGGGAAATAAAATTATTTTGCGAAAAAGAATGCATTGAAACTATAAATTTTCCAGAAGAAATTCAATCAACAGAAGAGAGAATACAAATCAATAAAGATTTTAAAAAACCACTTCTTAAAGAAACTACAAAAAAGCAAAATAAATCACAATCTCAACAAAACATCTTTTCCAAATTCAAACAAAAATTCCAAGAAATTAATGAGAATTTAGAAAATCATCACAACAAAATCAATGAAGAGAATTCACATCATAAACAAAAGCAAACTTCAACCCAACAAACCACAAAAACAATAAAAAGGAAACATAAATGAATAAAATATACAGATATTCTCTGTTTATTTTTTTACTCTTAGGTATAGCACAACAAAGTTATGCTTGTGGAGGCTGTAGGGATTCTTATTTAGGCAATGAGCTTTCAAATGAAGCTAAGAATTTTTATCATCAAGGTGAAGATGCTATCTTTCAAAGCATAGAAGAACTTAATGAACTCGTGAATCACCCAAGTGCTAAAGACACTTGGGTGATTCACGCACACTCTTAAAAGAGGCTATTGCTTATAAACAAAAAACAATATAAAAAAATAGAGAAAAACTCAAACAAAAAAAGTGTTATGATTAAATTTGGTTTAATATATTATCAATTAATAAGGGTATAAAAATTAATTAAATTCACTATATAGTAGTTTAAAACTTTTTAATATAAAATTTAAAATATTTTTAATTTATATATTTAAATTAAGCTATATAGTTAAAATACAATTTCACAAATTTATGTTATATTATAAAAATTTAAAAAAGATAAGGTTACCAAATCAAATTTATTTTTTAATTTTATATAATATTTTTTCATTTTTTAAGTTTGTTGTAGTTTTAGCATAAATAAGACTTTTTCACAAATTAAATTATATTGATAATTTGTATTAAATCAACGATAAATCCATAATCTCAACAATTTGTTTTGAGCCCTTATTTGAATCAATCATCTTTTTAAAATATAACTTATAGGGACAATGATTCTTACATTTTTATGATAGCTTGGAAAATACATAGAAGCCTTTTGTATGGTATTTAAAGCACTTTCATCTAAAATTTTATGTCCTGAGCTTTGTAAAATTTTAAGTTCGCTTAATTTTTTATTTTCGAGCCATAAAAATTGCACCATTACAACACCTTGCAAACGCATCTTTCGAGCAAATGTTGGATAATCTTGCATGTTTTGAATGATTCTTTTTAGTTCTTCTAAAAAAGGATTTTTGTCTTTGCTGAAGTTTAAATTTTCAATGTTTTCTTGAATGGGATTTTGAACTTGCTCGTTTTGAGTTTGTATATTTTGAGTTGTTAAGGGTTTAGGAAACGTTTCTTTGGTTTTTTTAATTCTGCGTTTTTTGGTTTTTGCAGGAGCTTTTAAATCATTTTTAGACACAATTTCTTCGGGCAAAGTTGCTTGAGTTACTTCTTCAAAGGTTTGAGGAGGAGTTTGGGTTGTAAGACTTTGAGAAAGGACAAATTGCTTCATTGTAAGAGTAAAAGTATCCTCACTTTGAGGCTGTATTTTTAAAATTTCTAGGCTGTAAAAACTAAAAAATATCAAGGGTAAAAATACCAAAGAAGTGATATAAAAAGCTTGATATTTGTGATTGAATAAAAGGGTTTTCATGGATTTTTCTTTGTTATAATTTGGAAATTTTCGTGTTTTTTAGCCTTAAGCAAATCAATCACTTGCACAAAACTTTCAAATTTGGCATTTTTATCACTTGAAAGCTCTACAAGAGTTTTAGAATTTAGGGCATTTATGGCTTGTTTTAGTTGTTCAATATCGCTTATTTTATCGTTGATATAAAAAGCATTTTGCTCATCAATAAGAATTGAAAGCTTTTCTTTGTTTTCATCGACACTAAGGCTGTTTTCACTTATGGGAAGATTAATTTTGATTTGTCCGTGTGCAATGAAAGTTGAAATGCTAAGAACGATAGCAAGTAAAACAAGCATTATATCTATAAAGGGGACTATATTTAAACCTTCATTTTTAGGGAGTTTAAGCATTTTCTTCCTTTTTTATTTTATAAATATTGCTCAACAAAGAGCTTTTACGAAATAAAGCATTATAAGCCATTAAAGTAGGTATAGCGACAACAAGTCCTAAAGCTGTGGCTTTTAAGGCTAAAGAAAGCCCTAAAACTATGGATTTTACATCAATATTTCCGGCAAGAGACATATCATAAAAAGTAATCATTATCCCAATGACCGTCCCCAAAAGCCCAACATAAGGAGCATTAGAATAAATCACATAGAGCGTGGTTAGGTTTTCGCTTACAGCATTATCGAAATTTTCTTGAGAGGCATAATCCTTAAATTCTAATTTCCTAAAAAACAATATCCTTTCAATAACACACCAAAGAGCTACAAAAGCCATCATTGCAAGAATGATAAAAATGATTGAATCGCTATAATTTTTCAAAAATTCCATATTAAAATCCTCTTTAAAATGAATTTTTATTTTAGAAATACCATTATAAATAAAATTAATTTAAATTAATATTAATTATCAATTATAAAGTAAAGATAAAGTTATTTAAAAAATATTTTAAAATGCGACTTAAAAATATTTCAATAAGTGCTGTCATAAAATATTTTTTCATTCACATTGACTTCACAAAAAAATACTACAATTTGCTATCTTAAAAATAAAGGAGATAAAATGAAACTCAAATCAGCTCTTTGTGCTTTGATTTTTGCAGGATTTGCTTATGCGGATATGGTTGTAGGTCCTAATGCTTTACCACAGAATGCTCAAAATTTTATTCAAACTTATTTTAAAGGCGTTCAAATCGGTCTTGTCAAGCAAGATATGGATTCTTTTGATGTGGTTTTAAATGACGGCACGGAAATTGATTTTTTTATCAACGGAGAATGGAAAGATGTTGATGGTAAATACAAAGCCATACCGACTGGATTCTTGCCTCCTGCAGCGGTTGCAAATGCCAGAGCCACTCAACCTAATGCTCAAATTTTCCAAGTCGATAGAGAACCTTATGGTTTTAAATTTAAATTTAACAACCAAATGGAGGTCTATACAGATATGAATGGGAATATTATGGGACAAAAATTTGATGATTGATTTAAAATAAATGCTAGTTCAACTAGCATTTATGATTTAAAAGTTTGCTTTTTTGGTGTTAGATTGACTGCTTTTAAGATTTTAAATCTTTAAGAGTTTTATAATTTATGGCTAAAATCTTAAAAAATAATATAAATTATCATTTTAAAGGTTTTGCTATACGAGAAATAAAAATTAAAATCGGTTAATCTTTTGTTTTTAATCTCATTTTTAAATCAAACTTAAATTAAAAAGTTATTTTTATGTCTTTTAAGAATTTTAAATTGTCATTTTTTATAATTTAAATTCTTAGTTTTTTAGAATTTAAATCTTTCGGTATTGTCTTAAAAATTATAAAAACTTGATATTTTTATCTTTAATCGTTTTGATTGTTTAATTGCACCATATAGATTTAAATTAAAATAGAATTTTGGTCTAAATTTGTATGGTTTTATTATTTGCAATTTTATTTTTAACAAAGAAACTTAAAAATTTTTAAGTTTCTTTAAGCAGATAAGATGTTGCTTCATAGATTTTCTTTGCAGCTCGGCTTTTATTCATTGTATAAAGATGAATTCCACTCACTCCACTTGCAATCAAATCAACAATTTGATCAATAGCATAAGCAATTCCGGCATCCTCTAAGGCTCTAGGATTATCCTCGTATTTTTCTAAAATTTTCATAAATTTAGGCGGAATTTTTGCTCCACATAAAGAGCTGATTTTAAGAATTTGCTTTTTATTAATAATGGGCATAATTCCCGCTAAAATCGGCACACTGATTCCTTTTAAGGCACAATATTCTTTAAATTTATAAAAATCTTCATTGTTAAAAAACATTTGAGTGATGAGTTTATCAACTCCGCAATCAACCTTGATTTTTAAATTCTCAATATCTTCAACGAAATTTTTAGACTCATTATGTTTTTCAGGATAACAAGCGGCATAAATTTCAAATTCTCCTTGTTTTTTTATAAGGGTGACCAAATCACTTGCATAAGAAAAATCTCTACTCTTTTGTGCACCCTCACACACATCTCCTCTTAAAGCAAGAATGCTATAAAGTCCTTTTTCTTTGCATTCTTTTAAAATTTCTAAAGCTCTTTCTCGACTTAAATGTATGCAAGGTAAATGCACTATACTAGGAATTTTATGCGTATTTTGAACTAAATTAGCAATTTCAAGTGTGTGTTTAGAATTAACAGAACCACCAGCACCAAAAGTTACGCTAATAAAATTAGGTTTCAAAGCTTTTAAATCTTCTAAAATTTGAGAAAGATTGCTGATATTTTCATCCCTCCTAGGAGGGAAAATTTCAAAAGAAAAAGTCGTTTGAGAATTCATTTTAGCCTTTCAATTCTTCTCGAATTTCTTTTGTCGCTTGAGTCATATTTTTAAGGCTTGCAAGAACTTCCTCATAACCCCTTGTCTTCAATCCACAATCAGGATTGATCCAAATTTGCTCTTTAGGAAGTTTGGCAAGAATTTTTCTAATGGTTTCTTTTATCTCTTCAACGCTTGGTACTCTTGGACTGTGTATATCATAAACACCCGGACCCACTGCGGTTTGGAAATTAACGGCTTTAAGAGTGTCTAAAAGATTTAGATTTGATCTTGAAGCTTCAAAAGAAATGACATCAGCATCCATTGCGTCAATTTCTTTGAGTATATCGCTAAATTCACTATAGCACATATGAGTGTGAATTTGAGTTTCTTCTTTAACCCCGCTATGCACAAGATTGAAAGCAGGGATAGCCCAGTCTAAGTATTCTTTATGCCAATCACTTTTTCTAAGAGGAAGCTTTTCTCTTAATGCCGCCTCGTCAATTTGTATGATTTTAATCCCAGCATTTTCAAGATCTAAAACCTCATCTCTTATCGCTAAAGCAATTTGTTGTGTGCTTTCTTTAAGGGTAATATCTTCTCTAGGAAAAGACCAATTGAGTATGGTAACAGGACCTGTGAGCATTCCTTTAACGATTTTTGAGCTTTGATTTTGAGCAAATTTTGCCCATGAAACGGTGATGGCTTTAAGTCTTGAAACATCGCCCCAAATGATAGGAGGCTTGACGCATCTTGTGCCATAGCTTTGCACCCAGCCATTTTGAGTGAATAAAAATCCTTGCAAATTCTCTCCAAAATACTCCACCATATCATTTCTTTCAAATTCTCCATGTACAAGCACATCAAGCCCAATTTCTTCTTGAATTTTTATACATTCTTTGATTTTATTTTGATTGAATTCTGTATAGCTCGAAGCTGAAATTTTTTGTTGTTTAAAAGCAAGACGATTTGAACGCACATCCGGACTTTGAGGAAATGAACCTATGGTTGTAGTCGGCAATAAAGGAAGTTTTAAAAGCTCTTGTTGAGTCTTTGCACGAGTCTTAAATTCAGGCTTTCTTATAAAATCTGAATTTTGCAAATTTGCAACCCTTTGACGCACTTTTGCGTCGATTTTATTTGGAGCATTTTTGAAAAGCTCTTGATTTTGGATAAAGAATTTATGCGAATTTGGATGAGAGCTTTGTAAAATTTCTTTAAGCTCTTTAAGCTCGTTGAGTTTTTCTTCTGCATAAGCAAAATGTTCTAAATAAGCCTTGTCAAGTTTGGTTTCAAATTTTGTCGTATAAGGCACATGCAAAAGAGAGCATGAGGTATTTAAAACTATATTTTGAGTGTATTTTTGAATTTTTTGTATGAGATTAAGGGTTTTAGCATAGTCGTTTTTGTAGATATTTTTTCCATTCACTACACCTGCAAAAAGAATTTTATTTTCACTAAAGCCATATTTTTCAAGCAGAGTTAAACTCTCTTTTCCTTCGATAAAATCAAGTCCCAAACCATCAAAATCATTTTCTAAAAGTTTGCTATAAATATCTCTTAAATCTCCAAAATAGCTTTGAAGAAGGATTTTTAAACCTTTTTTATTTTGAAGAAGCTCTTTATAAAATTCTTCAAACAAAGCAATTTCTTTTTCATCCAAATCATAAACCAAATAGGGCTCATCAAGTTGCACCCATTCTGCTCCAAGCAAATTAAGCTTTTCAAACAAAGCAATATAAGCCTTTACAAGCTTTTCTTTTGCTTTTTCTTTTGCACTCTCATCTATAAAATTGATGAGTTTAAACAGGGTGAAAATTCCTACCAAAACAGGTTTTGCGTTAATGCCTTGCTCTTTTGCTTCTTGAAATTCACTAAAAATTTTATCTCCAACAAGAGAAATAGCCTCCGCATCGTCGCATTCTGGCACAAGATAGTGATAATTTGTATTAAACCATTTTTTCATCGCAAGTGCAACCACATCCCCATTTTGTCCTTGATAGCCTCTACTTTGTGCAAAATACTCATCAAGAGGCTCCAAATTTAAAGCTTTGTATCGCTTTGCCACGATATTAAAAAGCACGGCTGTATCCAAAACATTATCGTAAAGGGAAAAATCATTGCAAGGCACAAAATCAATTTCTGCTTTTTGTATGCTCTGCCAATGTGTTTTTCTTAAATTTTTTGCCAAATCTAAAAGTTCTTTTTTTGAGCTTTCTTTTTTAAAATATTTTTCAATACCAAATTTAAGTTCTCTTAAAGCACCGATTCTTGGGTAAGAGATGATTGAATTTTTCATAATTAATACTCCTTATTGCTTTGTGAATTTATGGAATTTTTTAAGGTAAATTCTTTTACCGACTTTAGATTTTTGAGTGAAGTTCGAGTGAAGTTTTTGCAGTTGATAAAAAAATTTAAATTTTGAAATAAAATTCGCTTTAAATTTTTACACAGGCTCAATTTATAATTTAAATAAAATCTTAAATCGCAAATCTTTTTTATACCGAAATTCATCATTTTCCTTAAATATTAATTTTCAAGGATTAAGAAAAACTTTGTTTATTAAGAAAGATTTAAATTTCAAAAATCAAATGAATTTGGCTTTCTTATACTTCCCTCAATCCAAAATTTAGACCTTTGGAAGCACAATATTTATCCAAAGGACGCACTAGATAGTCATCTGGCACATCAGTTTCATTCATTTTCTCCTTTAAATTTTTAAAATCAGCTAAGAATTCTAAATTAATTTTTATTAAAACAAGCTGAAAATCCTTGAATTTTTCATTAACTTATATTTTTAAGCTTTAAAATTTCATTATCCATGACAGCAATTCCTGAATTTAAGACTTTTTGAGCAATTTCTTTAGCCTCATCAAGAGAATGCATTGCACAAGTACCGCATTGATAAATATTTAACTCCGGAATTTGATTTTGATTGCTCACATTTAAAACATCTTTCATTGATTCTTCCCAAGCTTTGCAAACTTCTTTTTCATTAGGAGTGCCAATCAAACTCATGTAAAAGCCTGTGCGACAACCCATAGGTGAAATATCGATAATTTCAACTGCGTTTGAGTTTAAATGTTCTCTCATAAAACCCGCAAACAAATGCTCTAAAGTATGCGTTCCTTTTTCACTCATAATATCTTTATTTGGTAAGCAAAATCTCAAATCAAACACGCTAATATCATCGCCCTTTGGAGTCTTCATCGTTTTAGCGAGTCTAACCGCTGGAGCTGGCATTTTAGTATGATCAACTTTAAAACTATCGAGTAAAGGCATTTTGTCTCCTTCTTAAGAAAAATAATCAGTCCAAAATTATACATTAAAAAAGCTAAATTCAAAATTTAAAGCCTTTTCTAAATTTAAAAAAGATAAAATAAAAAACTAAAAAATGATTTTTAAGGAAAATATAATGTTTGAAGTGGTTATAGGACTTGAGGTTCATACCCAGCTTAATACCAAAACTAAAATTTTTTGTTCTTGTGCAACTTCTTTTGGAGAGATGCCAAATACAAATGTTTGCCCAACTTGCCTTGCTTTGCCGGGTGCATTGCCTGTTTTGAATGAAGAGGCGGTAAAAAAAGCCATTTCTTTTGGTCAAGCCATCCACGCTACAATCAATAAAAAAAGCATCTTTAATCGTAAAAATTATTTTTATCCAGACCTACCTAAGGCTTATCAAATTTCGCAATTTGACATTCCTATTGTTGAAAAAGGCGAACTTTTTATTGATATTAACGGAGAAAATAAACGCATAGGTATTACAAGGGCGCATTTAGAAGAAGATGCGGGAAAAAACATCCATGAAAGTGATTTTTCTAAAGTGGATTTAAATCGTGCAGGAACTCCATTGCTTGAAATTGTTAGTGAACCGGAATTAAGAAGCAGTGATGAAGCTGTGGCTTATCTTAAAAAACTTCATTCTATCATCAGATTTTTGGATATTTCAGACGCAAATATGCAGGAGGGAAGTTTTCGTTGTGATGCAAATGTGAGTATAAGACCAAAGGGAGAAAAGAAGCTTTATACACGGGTAGAAATTAAAAATCTTAATTCTTTTCGTTTTATACAAAAAGCAATTGAATATGAGGTTAAAAGACAAATTGATGCGTGGGAGGATGGAATTTATGACAAAGAAGTCGTGCAAGAAACAAGACTTTTTGACACAACAAAACTCATTACAAGGAGTATGAGAAATAAAGAAGAATCAGCAGAATATCGCTATTTTCCAGACCCTGATTTATTGCCTGTGTGTTTAAAAGATGAATTCTTAGAATGTGAAATTCCTGAATTGCCCGATGAAAAAAAGTTAAGATACATTAAGGATTTTGGCATCAAAGAAAATGATGCACAAATTTTAATTTCTTCACTTGAAATGAGTCGCTTTTTTGAAAATTTAATTGCACAAAAATTAAATCCAAAACTCTGCGTTACTTGGCTTAATACCGAACTCATGGGACTTTTAAAAGCAGAATTAACGATAGAGAATTCTCCTGTTGATGCGGAAAAACTTGGCTCTTTGATTCGTTGCATCGAGCAAGGAGTGATTAGTGCTAAGGCAGCTAAAGAAGTTTTAGCCTTTGTGTTTGAAAATGTTGATTTTGGGATTGATGAAGCCATTGAAAAATTAGGGCTTAAACAAGTGAGTGATGATACAGCAATTGAAGCAGTGATTGAAGACATTTTAAAAGCAAATCAAGACAAGGTTAGAGAATACAAAAACGGAAAAGATAAACTTTTTGGCTTTTTTGTCGGGCAAGTGATGAAAGAAGGTAAAGGAGCTTTTAATCCTGCTAAAGTCAATGAAATTTTAAAGGCAAAGTTAGCTTAATGAGTATAGCTGTTATCGGTGCTGGAAAATGGGGGAGAGCTTTATTTGAAGCTTTGAGTATAAAAAATTCTTGTTTGATAAGCTCAAGGACAACTAGAGATTGTGAAAATTTTGTCAGCATCTCTCGGGCTTTAGAATGTGAATATTTAATCTTTGCTTTAAGTACTCAAGGAACTTCTTTGTGGCTTGAACAAAATTTTGTCAATCAAGGACAAAAAATTTTGATTGCTTCAAAAGGTATAGAAAGCTCAACTTGCAAGTTTTTAGATGAAATTTTTTTGAATTTTGTTAAGAAAGAGCAATTTTGCGTTTTAAGCGGACCCTCTTTTGCAAGTGAAGTGAAGGAAAAACTTCCTACGGCTTTGATGATTAATGGTTTTGATTTGAAACTTTGCAAGGAATTTGCAAAGTTTTTTCCAAATTTTATTAAAACTTATGTGGATAATGATGTTCGAGGAGCTGAAATTTGCGGAGCCTATAAAAATGTTCTAGCGATTGCAAGTGGGATTTGTGATGGGTTAAAACTTGGAAATAATGCTCGTGCAGCCTTGATTGCAAGGGGGCTTATAGAAATGCATCGTTTTGGAAAATTTTTTGGAGCAAAAGAAGAAACTTTTTTAGGGCTTAGTGGGGCTGGAGATTTGTTTTTAACTGCTTCTAGTGTGCTTTCTAGGAATTATCGCGTGGGTTTAATGCTCGCTCAAAACCAAAAACTTGATAAAATTTTAAAAGAATTAAATGAAGTTGCAGAAGGTGTAAAAACAGCTTTTGCGATAGAAAAAATTTCTAAAGAAAAAAATATTTACACCCCTATTGTTAGTGAAATTGTAAAGATTTTAAATGGAAAAGATGTTAAAGAATCAACGCAAAATTTACTCAAACAAAACACTTTTTAGGAAAGACAATGATTATTAAAAATGCAAAAATTTATGGTAAGGCTCCAAAGGATATAATCATAGAAAATCAAATCATCACTCGTATTCAAGAATGTGGCTTAAAACACGACCAAAAAGAGGTTTTAGATGCTAAAAATCTCACTCTTTTACCTTCTTTTGTCGATTTAAATGTTCATTTAAAAAATGATAAATTTTCTCTTGCAAATTTAGAACTTTTAGAAAAAGAATGCTTAAAAGGCGGGATTGTAGCCATTATTTTACGCGATGTTATGGATTTTGATGAGGAAAGTTTTGAATTGTTTTTGCAAAATTTAAAACAAAAAAAACTTAGAATTTTTACAAGCATTAAGGTCAAAGAAAATAAAAATTTAGCCACTTTGATTAATAAGGGAGCTTTTTGTTTAGAGCTTGAAAGTTCGCTTAATGCTAATCTTTTAAGATTGAGTATGCAATATGCTTTGATGAAAGATGTGCCGATTTTCGTTCGTTGCTATGATGAGGATTTTGATGACAATGGAGTGATGAATGATTCTGCTATGAGTTTTGAACTAGGACTTTCTGGAATGAGCAGGGTGGCTGAATTGAGTGAGGTTGCAAAGATTAAAGAAATTGCAAAATTTTATAAAAGCAAGATAGTCTTTGACCTTTTAAGTCTTAAAGAATCTTTGAATTTACTCTCCTCAAAAGAACTTGCTCTCGTGGGTTTGCACCATTTAATCAAGGATGATAAAAATTGCGAGGGTTTTAACACAGCAGCAAAGATTATGCCTCCACTTAGGACTTCTAAAGATGTGCTTTTTTTAAAAAAAGCTCTCAAACAAGGAAAAATCAAATTTTTAAGTGCAATGCATAGCCCAAAATCCATCTCTTTAAAAGATTTAGCCTTCGATGAAGCTGCATTTGGAATTCATAGCATTTGTGAATTCATTAGTCTTTGTTATACTTTTTTAGTGAAAGAAAATTTTTTATCCTGGGAGGAGCTTTGTAAGGTTACGAGTTTAAATCCTTCCGAGTTTTTAGGCTTAAATAGCGGGGAGATTAAACCCGGAAGAGAGGCTAATTTTGTGCTTTTTGATGAAAATGAAAGTTTTAAGCTCAATTCAAGCTCCCTTTATGCTAAAGACACACTTTTTGGTGTGCCAAAACATCATATCTTGCAAGGAGAGGTAATTTTTTAGTTTTCTTCTTTTTTACTTTTCTTCTTTTCAGCCTTTTTCTTTTTACTTTTCTTCTTTTCAGCCTTTTTCTTTTTAGTTTTCTTTGTCTCAATTTCTTCATTTTCTTCTATGAATTCTTCTATATCTTCTATGTCTTTTGTATAAATGATTTCAATAGCTTCTATAATTTCTATAGAAATTTTTTCTATGAAAGAGCTGTCATTGAGTATTGAAATTCCCTCTGCTGCAGTAATTTTTTTATCTGCAATTAAATTTTCTATCTTTTTTAAGACCCGAGTGTCGCTTTCTTTAAGTATTTCCTTAGCCTTTGTAAAATTCTTAATGATTAAATATCTTTTCTCTTTTTTCATTATTTTAAGCTCTTCTATACTTCTTAAAAGCTCTCCTAAATTTTTTCTCATTATATTGTATTCTTCGGCTAGTTCGTGATTGGATGAGGCTGAATATTTTTTTATATTATTTTGGATAATTTTAAGGTCTTTACTGGTTTCAGTTAAATTTTTTGAAGCCATTTTAAGAGCAAAAATTTCGTGATTTTTTTCTTCATCGTTAGTGTAAGATTGCATTTTTGTAGAAAAATCTAAAATGGCTTCAAAGAGTACTTTAATTTTTATTTTATACAAATAATCCAAATTTACATCTTTTTTATAAATCCATTTTTCTGTTCTAATCAGCTCATCAAAACTTTTATCTCCTTTTATATCACTTTGTTTAAAACCTATGGAATGAGCGATGATTCTACAAGCATTATTGCATAAATGTTCGCTTTCTTTTCTTAAGGCTTCAATGGCTGTGTCTGTGTATTGCACGAGATTTGGTTCTAAATATAAAGGCTCATCCATATCTTTATCTTTAGCAGTTTTGATAAATTTATCCAAAAAAATCACAATTTTATCAATAAAAGCACTAAAAAGTAAAATAGCTGTAAGGTTAAATAGAGTATGAAACAATGCAGTTTTTAAAGCAAAATTTTCCGCACTTATGTTAAGTATATTTGCACTCAAATCCACCAAATGCACAAAATAAGGAAAAAAAGCGATGATAATAACAGCAATACCAAAATTAAAAATACAATTTGCAAGGGCAAGTTTTTTTCCTTCCACATTAGCACTCAATGAAGCGAGTAAGGCTGTAACAACTCCGCCCACGCTTGTTCCTAAGGTTGCAGCTAAAGCATTTTCATAGTGAATTTGTCCAGAGATTAAAGCGGAGATGATTATGGCTAAGGTTGCGTGGCTTGATTGCACGACTCCGGTTAATAAGGCTCCAAGTCCTACGAAGATTAAAATCCCTTTAAAGCCGTCAAAATTAAAACGAGAAAGGTCTAAAATATGCTTTACACTTTCAAAACCATTTTTAATATAATCAACCCCTAAAAAGAAAAAACCAATCCCCATAAAAACCATTCCAATGCCTTTAAAGAGCTTATCTTTTTGGAAAAATAATAAAACCCCAATCACAATAAGAGGAGTAGCAAGCACCGAAATATTAATACTTGTAAGTCCAACAATGAGCCAAGAACCCGCACTATTGCCTAAATTTGCACCAAATAAAATTCCAATGCCTTGAGTTAAAGAGATTAATCCTGCTGACAAAAAAGATATAGAAATAACTGAAATGAGTGTTGAAGATTGCATAATTATAGTGCTTATGACACCAAAAATAATGCTTTTTGGCTTTGTATTTGTCGATCGTGCTAAAATCCTTTCTAAAAAACCACCGCTAAAGGTTTTAAAACCATCACTTAAATTCATCATACCAACAAGTAAAATTGCCACACCTGCTAAAATACTTGCAAGCTCTTTATAAATGAGTAAAACATAAGTTAAAAGCACAACAAGAAGAACTAAAATCCATTGTTTATAGTATTCTAAGCCTATGGTCTTGATTTTTTGCATTGTTTTCCTTTTTTAGATTTTAAGAATTTTTGAGTCTTTGAAATTCTTGCATTAAATCTTGTCTTAAATCTTCACTGATTTTTTCACTTTCCTCCAGATATTTAAGAATTAAATTCTCTAATTCTTTTAAAAAGCCAAAAAGCTCACTCTGCCAAATGCTGTCATTTTTTTTACTCAAATTCATTGTTTGGATGAAAACTAATTCCCTATTTAAATCTCCTAATTTTTCTAAAAATTCGCTTTTTTTTGTCTCATCTAAGAGTTTAAAATTCTCATTTTCTAAATCTTCTCTAAGCTCTTTAATTTTTTGGTCAATATAATCGCAAAATTTAGGATAAAGCTCCGCTTTAATAGGTTCTATCAAAGCTTTTTCATCAACATTTAAAGTGAGTTTTTTCACAGCAAAATAAAGCAACAAAAAAGCAAGAGCTGAAATAAAAATATAAATTTCTATCATAAATCAGCCCCTAAGCCTAACATTCCACCGGCTAAATTCACTCCAATAATGCCCAAATGTTCAGCCACTATTTGTGCTGCTATCTTGCTTCTGTGTCCGCTACGACAAATGAAAGCGGGTTTTTTACTTGCATCAAAGTTTTTTTGAAATTCTTTTAAGAAATTTTCATTAAAAGAACCAAAATCATCTAAAAGAGCAACGCATTCTACCCCCTTTAAAATCCCATTTTCCCATTCTGATGGACTGCGGACATCAAAAATTTGATAATCTTTTAGACTTAAATCCTCTAAAGAAAGATCTTGTATCAAGCCAGAGCCTTTGTGATAATTTTGCCAAGAATTTGATTAAATTGTGCAGGATTGTCTATACCCATTCCTTCACTAAGTTTTGCCATATTAAGCACTAAGGTGGCTATATCGGGCGTAAAGCTTTGATTTTCTTTGAGTTTTGTGAAAATGCTATGCTTTGGATTAAGCTCTAAAATTGGTTTAACTTCTTGCTCTTGTCCCATTTGCTTAAGAAGCTGTTGCATCGCAAAATCTGGCTTATTTTTATCATAAACAATACAGCTTGGACTATCACTCAATCGTGAAGTTAAGCGAACATCTTCAACTTCATCTTTTAAAAGTTCTTTAAATTGAGCTAAGAGCGGAGCGAAATTTTGCTTTTCTTCATCGCTTAACTCGTTTTTATTCTCAACTTGATTAATCGCTGTGAATTTTAAACCTTCAAATTCGTTAAGCATAGGCATAATTAAAGAATCAATTTCATCAGCTAAAAGCAAAACTTCTACATCTTTTTGTTTGTATTCTTCGAGCAAAGGTGAAGTTTTGAGTAAATTTTCATTGTTTCCTGTGATATAAAAAATCTCTTTTTGTTCTTTTTGTATATCATTTTTGTATTCTTCTAAAGAGCGTAAATTTTCTGCTTTTGTGGTTTTATAAAGCATTAATTTTAAGAGTTTATCCTTATTTTCTCCAAAGCCATAAAGACCCTCTTTAAGCACTTTTCCAAAAAGTTTAAAAAATTCCAAATACTTATCTTTATCTTTTTCTTTTAATTTTTCAAGTTCGCTTAAAATTTTTTTAACACTTGATTCTTTGACGGCTTTTAGAATTTGATTTTCTTGCAAAATTTCACGGCTTACATTAAGAGGTAAGTCCTCCACATCGATAATCCCCCTTACAAATCTCAAATAAGTCGGTAAGAGTTCTTTGTCATCATCGCTAATAAAAACCCTTTTAACATAGAGTTTTAAACCGCTTTGATAATCCACTCTAAAAAGGTCAAATGGAGCCTTTGAAGGGATAAAAAATAAAGAATTGTATTCAAGTTTGCCTTCTGATTTTGTGTGAATGTGAAGCAAAGGTTTATTGCTATCATGGAAATTTTGCTCATAAAATCTTTCATAATCCTCCGCTTTTAAGCTTGATTTTTGCATTCTCCAAAGAGCATTAGCTTTATTGATTTGAGAAATTTTTAGCTCATTTTTGCCTTCTTTTTCATCTCCTTCTGGTGCAATGTATTCTTCTTTTTCCATAAAAATCGGAAATTGTATGTGGTTAGAATACTTTTCAACTATGCTTTCAATCCTATAAGAATTTAAAAATTCTTCATCTTTTAAATGTAAAATAACCACCGTGCCTTGCTCTTCTTTTTTATCCTCTTTTATCTCATAACCGCTTGCATCAGAACTCCAAAGATAAGCCTTTTCATCCAAGGCTTTTTTGCTTAAAACTTCTATTTTATCTGCAACCATGAAAGCAGAATAAAAACCCACACCAAATTGCCCTATGAGTTGTGAGTCTTTTTTAATATCTCCGCTTAAATTTTCTAAAAAACTTTTTGTCCCGCTTTTTGCAATGGTGCCTAAATTTTCTATCATATCTTTTTCATTCATTCCTATGCCATTATCGCTTATGCTTAAAGTTTTTGCATCTTTATCGAGTTTAATTTCAATTTTTGGTTCGAATTTAAGATTTTTATAAGCATCATCACTCACACTTAAAAAATTAAGCTTATCTAAAGCATCGCTTGCATTTGAAATGAGTTCTCTTAAAAAAATTTCTTTATTTGAATACAAAGAATGTATCATAAGTTGCAAGAGTTGATTGACTTCGGTTTGAAATTGCATTTTTATCCTTTAAAATTAAAATTTGCGTATTTTATCAAAAAATTTAAAATTTATGAATAACAAAATGGATTTAAAATTTTATTCAAACTTAAAAAACAATGCAAATTCCTTAATGAAAGTGTTAATGAAACAATATAGATTTTTCTATAAAGAAAATTCTTTTTGCTTCTTAAGTGAAAATAATTGATAAAATTTAAGCAATATTTTGCTAGAAAATTCATTTAAAAACTAAAGAACCAAGCCATATCGCAAATAAGCAAAGTCCTACATTTAAGAAGACATTAAAAATCAAATGAATATAAGAATGATTTTGCAAAAAGAGTAAATTCTCATAAGAAAAAGCTGAAAAAGTTGTGAAAGCTCCTAAGAATCCTATACCGATAAAATTTTTAACCAAAGCAGAAATGCCCTTATTTTGGGCATAAAAAAATAATATCCCCATTAAAAATGAACCTAAAACATTCACAAAAAGAGTTGCGAGAAAGAAGTAAGATGGGGGCAAAATTTTATGGATAAATTCAAAGCTTAACATTCTTAAAATTGCCCCTAAAAAGCCGCCCAAGCCTACCATTAAACATGTGAGCATTTTATTCTTCCTTTTTATTGTTTAAAGCTCTTTCTTCATCTAAGATTTTTTGCATATTTTTTCTCGTATTTTCAAGCCATTTTTCATCATCTGTGTCAATTAAATTCATACAGATGATTTTAAGAATTCCGCCACTTGCTGTAAAATTTTTAGTGTCTAAAATTTTTGCAGAATCTACGATTAAGATAGGCTGAACTTTTAATTTTAATTTCTCTGTTAAGATTTTTGCTCCACTTTGAAATTTTAATAATTTTTGCGTTTTTGAGCGAGTGCCCTCTGGAAAAATGGCTAAAACTCTACCTTCATTAAGACTTTGCTTTGCTTCTTTTAAAATACGCACCAAATCGCGAGGATTTTTTCTATCGATACAAAGAAATTTAGGTTTTTTCATGGCTATTTTAAACACAGGAATTTCGGCTAATTCTTTTTTAGCTATCCATGCTAAATTTTTTGGAAAAAGCTCTTCTAAAGCAATAATGTCCAAAGTACTTTGATGATTGATGATAAGCATTGAGGCTTGTGGATTAAATTCTCCTACAAGTTTGATTTTATAATGAATGATGTATTTTTGAGTTTTTGCCCAAAATTTACGAATTTTCCAAAGAGTATTTTGATTTTTTGTAAAACAAAAAGCGAGTAAAACTAAAGCAACACTAAAAACAAAAAAAATCCAAAAATAAAGGGCTTTAATTCTTTTGTAAATTTTCACGATTCACCCAACCTATTTTTCCATTTTCTAATAAAATTTTAATATAATTTTCTCTTTGATTTAAAATTTCTACCTCTTCATTTGAATTTGCTGTATAAAAATAAGTCGAAGGTGTGGTCGGTAAAATTTTTACCTTAGTGCCGGCTTTTAAAATACCACTATGAGTGCTTGTATCAACTAAAAAACTTAAGGCAAAACAAATAAGAGCTAAAAACAAAACAATAAAACTTCGCGTAAAAATAAAAATGATAGCAAAAAGAAAGGACAAAATCCAAAGTCCGTATTGTTTATAAACATTAAAATCTTTATTTGTGGGATTTAAATCACTTTGAGTGCTGATTTCATCATCGCTAATCTTAAGTTCTAAGTTAAAATTTTCAAGTTTTTTTGTGTCCTTATTAAAATAAGAAAATTCAAAACGATTTTTATAATCGGGAAAAATAGCGTAATAAAATGCGTTTGAAACATTAAAATCACCTTTGAAATTTTCTATGCCTTGCTTGGGTATATTGTCTATATAAAAGCCTTTAAGATTTGCATTTGTGGCATTAAGCTCGAGCATCATAATGAGATTTTTATCATCAAAATAACTTGTTTTGATTTTTTTAATTTCTAAAGAACTAGCCACAATATGAGAGAAATTTTTATTTGTGGGAGTAAGCTCAAATTGTATGGGATTGATTTTAAGACTTGCTTCTTGAAACATTTCTTTATTTCTCGTCAATTGCACAAAAATTTGCTCTAAATTTGCATTAGAATTTTTGGCTATGAAACAAAGATTTGTTTCATAGCTGTCTTCTAGTTTTTTCCATTTGGGGTTTGGATTTAAAAATTCTAATTCTTTATTTTTCTCCACACTTAACTCAAAATCAAAATTTGTATTTTCTGTGGTTTTAGCATAGAGTTGAATGCAAAAAACCTCTCCGACATAAACTTTATGAGGATAATCTTGAGTGCTTAACACTAAAGAACTTTGAGGGATAAAAGGATCTTCTACATTGCTCTCAAAATCTTCTTGTTCATCGCTTGGTGCAATGTTTTGATAAATTCTTTGTTCTTCTTTGGCTAAATTTTGTATTTTATTTCCTTCCTCAAAATTATGGATTTCATTTTCAGAAAAAAGATTTAAGGTCAAAAGAAAGAAAACAAATAAAAATCTCAAATCATAAAACCTTCTAACATTTTTAAACCCACATTTGAACCCAAAAGCTCTTCACAAGCTCTTTCAGGATGAGGCATAAGTCCAAAAATTTTTTTATTTTCATCGCAAATTCCTGCTATATCGAGGATTGAACCATTTGGATTGTCTATATATTTTAAAAGGATTAAATCTTTATCTTCTAATTCTTTTAAGGTCCTTTCATCTGCGAAATAATTTCCCTCGCCATGAGCAATGGGTAAGATAATTTGCTCATCTTTTTTAAATTTTCTTAAAAAAACATTATCATTTGAAACAATCTTTAAAGCTTGATTTTTGGATATAAAGCTTAAATTTTCATTGTGTATCATCGCACCTTTGAGAAGTTTAAGTTCTAAAAGCATTTGAAAACCATTACAAATTCCTAAGATAAACCCTCCTTTTTTTGCGTGTTCTAAAACTCCTTGCATTGCAGGAGCAAATTTTGCAATGGCTGCAGACCTTAGATAATCTCCATAAGAAAACCCTCCGGGCAAAACCACTAAATCGGCTTTAAATTTTTTTTCCTCATGCCAAATGAGCTCCACTTCGGCTCCGATTTTTTCAAAAGCATAAACGGTGTCAAATTCGCAATTTGTCCCCGCAAATCTTATAATAGCAACCTTCATAAAACCAACTCATAATCTTCAATCACACTATTAACAAGCAATTCTTCGCACATTTGAATCACTTCTTTTTTAGCTTTTTCTTTGTCTTTTTCATCAAGTTTGATTTTAATTTGTTTGGCAATTTTTACTTCGCTAACTTTGTGGAAATTTAAAGAATGCAAAGCCTTTTGAATCGCTTTTCCTTGAGGATCTAAAACACCTTCTTTGAAAAATATATTAACTGTTATTTCCATGATTTGCTTTCAACTTAAAATTCTTTTTAACACTTCTTCATAAGCCATTTTAACATTTCCTAAATCTTGTCTGAATCTGTCTTTATCAAGTTTTTCATTTGTATTTTTATCCCAAAATCTGCAACTATCAGGACTTATCTCATCGGCTAAGATTATTTTTCCTTCTTTATCGATACCAAATTCAATTTTAAAATCTATCAATCTTAAATTTTTAGAATCAAAAAATTCCAGCAACACAGCATTGATTTTTCTTGCAAGAGTTTTAAGCTCTTCAATTTGCGTTTTATCTTTGACTAAATTAAGAATAAGACAATGTTCATCATTGATAAAAGGATCGCCTAAGCTGTCATCTTTTAAACAAAATTCAACCAAAGTAAAGGGCAAAATTTCTCCATCTTTTATCCCAAGTCTTTTGGTCAATGAACCTGTAGCAACATTACGCACTATCACTTCAATAGGAATGATTTTGCATTTTTTAACTAGCTGTTCGTTTTCACTGATAGTTTGGACTAAATGAGTAGGAATTCCTTGCTTTTCTAGCAAATGAAAAAGTGCGGTGCTGATTTTACAATTCAAAGCCCCTTTACCCTTTTCATTCCCTCTTTTTTCAGCATTAAAAGCGGTTAAATCATCTTTAAATTCTGTGATAAGAAAATGTTCATCTTCAGTTTTAAACATTTTCTTACCTTTGCCCTCATAGAGCAATTCTTTTTTGGTCATTTAAATTCCTTATTTATATTTAAAGTTTTTATTGTATCAATTGCACATTTGAGTTGAGCGTCTTCATTGATTTGTTTTTGAGTGATGAAATTTTTATCATCTTTTTGTTCGGTTTCATTATTTTTCTTATCAAGTTTTTCAAGTTCGCTTTGAAGATGCTGTTTTAAATCGCTCTCTTTAATGCTAAAATTATCTTCAGCAGTATTTACCTTACCCGGAAAAATTTCAATATCAGGTTTAACTCCTACAGCTTGTATGGTTCTGCCACTTGGGAGATAATATCTTGCTATGGTTAGCCTTAAAGCTTCTGTTTTATTAATCGGTATGATTTGTTGCACACTGCCTTTTCCAAAGGTTTTTTCACCGACAATGACAGCTCGTTTTAAATCTTGCAAAGATCCGCTAACAATCTCACTCGCACTCGCACTTCCGCCATTGACTAAAACGACTAAAGAGCTGTTAGAAATTTTCTTTTTAGGATCAGCTTTATATTCTTGATTTTCGTTTTGAATGCGACCCTTTTGAGAAACGATGACTCCTTCATTGACAAATAAATTTGTCAATCCTATGGCTTGATTTAAAAGTCCGCCCGGATTATTTCTAAGATCAAGTATCACTCCTTTAACCTTTGGGTATTTTTTAAGCTCTTTACTTGCCTCATCTATAACATTTTTATCAAAATTTGTGACTCTTAAATAGAGTATGTTTTCATCTTTGATTAATTTTGCATAAACGCTATCAACTTTAATAATATCTCTTGTAAGAACTACATCAAAAGGCTTTGAGGCTCCTTGTCTGAATATGGTTAAAGTAACTTGAGATTTAGGTTTTCCACGCATTTTATCCACAGCATCATTGAGTGAAATTCCCAAAGTTGCTTCATCGTTGATTTTAAGGATAATGTCTCCAGATTTTATTCCAGCTTTGTCTGCAGGAGTTCCTTCGATTGGAGAAACGACGGTTAAAGCACCATCTTTCATTCCCACCGTGATACCAAGCCCACCGAATTCCCCATTAGTTTGAATTTTCATATCATTAAAATCTTTCTCATTGAGAAAAGAAGAATGGGCATCCAGATTGCTTAAAAGCCCTGAAAGAGATTTATCAACCAAATCACTAATATTTTGTTCATCAACATAATATTGCTCAACGATAGCTAAGGTTTTAGTGAGTTTATCCAAGGCTTCAAGACGTTGTGTTACTTGAGCATTATCGGTTTTAGCTTGTAAAGAACTTGCTAAAAAAACACAAAGAGCTAAAGCACTAATAAATCCTACAAATGTGGCAAAAAATCTTTTGGTTTTCAAAATAAACTCCATTTTTAATTTTTTAGGACTAAATTTTAATGAAATTTGTTTAAAGAAATGTAAATATAAGAGTAAAATATTATATTTTTCAAAAAAGATTTGCATTTCATAGAATTTAAAACATTTTAATAAAGACCTTTTACAAGTTATAATCATAATATAGATTTTTTAATCTCAAAAGATAAAATTGAAGCGATAAAAATTTAAAAAATATTAATATAATTTTTATTGAGGAGCAAGAAAAATTATGAAATTTTTATGTTAAAATTAATAAAGCTTATAGGGCTTATTTTAAGGAAAATATAATGAAAAAATCAAAACATATTGAAAACGCACACACTCATCATCATTCTTCAAAACACATCAAAGCAGTTTCAAATCGAATCAGTCGCACTATAGGGCATTTACAAGCTGTTAAAAGAATGGTTGAATCGGATAAGGATTGTAGTGAAATTTTAATTCAACTCGCTGCAGTTAAAGCAGAGGTTAATAATACAGCAAAGGCTGTTTTAAAAGAGCATTTAGCCCATTGCATGATTCATGCTGTATTAGAAGAAGACTCCCAAAGTATAGAAGATTTAAAAAAAGCTATAGATATGTTTGTAAAATAAATTAAATAAATCTTATAAATAAACTTGACATTATTTGACTAAAGTTATATAATATCATCTGTATAAAATTATATTAAGGATAAGAAATGGCAAATTTACAAGATTTTTTAACTGATTCTATGCTTTCAAATTTAGAAAGTGCAGTTTCTCTAGCAATACATTCTAAAAATAATGAAGTGCTTCCTTTGCATCTATTTTGGGCTTTAAATGTCGATAGCAGTAGTCTTTTAAATCAAGTTTGCAACAAATACAATGTTTCAAAAGAGGCTTTAGAACTTCAGATTAAGAGTCAAATTGCAAATTTAGCCACAAGCTCAAATGTCAATAAAGAAAACATAAGAATTTCTCATCAAATGCTTAATTCTCTTGAAAATGCTAAGGGTTTAATGAATGCAAATGGTGATACTTATTTGGCTGTGGATACTTGGCTTTTAAGTGAAAGCGATAGTGGGATTGTGAAAGAAATTTTATCTCAATTTATGGATTTAACCGAATTTAAAAAAGAGCTTCAAAATCTTAGAGCAGGACGCAAAATCGAAAATAAAACAAGTGATGAAACCCTTGATTCTCTTAATAAATTTGGTATTGATTTGACTCAAAAAGCAAGAGAAGGAAAGCTTGATCCTATAATCGGCAGAGAAGAAGAGATTGAAAGAGTGATGCAAATTCTTATACGCAAAACCAAAAATAATCCTATATTATTAGGTGAGCCCGGAGTTGGAAAAACAGCGATTGTAGAGGCTTTGGCTCAAAGGATTGTTAAAAAAGATGTGCCAACGTCTTTAAGAAATAAAAAAGTTATCAGTCTGGATATGAGTGCTTTAATTGCGGGAGCAAAATACAGAGGAGAATTTGAAGACAGACTTAAAGCTGTGGTGAATGAAGTGATAAAAAGTGAAAATATTATCTTATTCATCGATGAAATTCATACCATTGTAGGAGCGGGAGCAAGTGAGGGAAGCATGGATGCTGCAAACATCTTAAAACCTGCCCTTGCTAGAGGAGAACTTCACACCATAGGTGCAACCACTTTAAAAGAATACCGCAAATATTTTGAAAAAGATGCAGCCTTGCAGAGGAGATTTCAACCCGTCAATGTCCCTGAACCAAGCGTTAATGAAGCCTTAGCAATGCTTAGAGGAATCAAAGAAAAGCTTGAAATTCACCATAATGTTAGCATAGCTGATAGTGCTTTGGTTGCTGCGGCAAAACTTTCTAAAAGATATATAGCGGATCGTTTTTTGCCTGATAAGGCTATTGATTTAATCGATGAGGCTGCAGCTGAACTTAAAATGCAGATTGAAAGTGAGCCAAGCTCTCTAAGAAAGGTGCGTAAAGATATAGAAACCTTAGAAGTAGAAAATGAAGCCCTAAAGATGGAAAATGATGAAAAAAATCAAAAAAGACTCGATGAAATTTCTAAAGAACTTGCAAATTTAAAAGAAAAACAAGGGACTTTAAATTCTCAATTTGAAAATGAAAAAGCCGTTTTTGATGAAATCAGTGCAAAAAAGAAAGAGAGGGATAGCCTTAAAATGGAGGCAAGTTTTGCTAAGGACAGAGGAGAATTTCAAAAGGCTGCTGAACTTGAATATGGTAAAATTCCAAGTCTTGAAAAAGAGCTTTTAAATTTAGAGGAAAAATGGAAAAATATGAGTGAAAACGGGGTTTTGCTAAAAAATCAAGTTGATGAGGACTTAGTTGCTGGAATTTTAAGCAAATGGACAGGAATTAGTGTGCAAAAAATGCTCACTTCAGAAAAACAAAAATTCTTAAATGTTGAAAAGCATTTAAAAGAAAGTGTTGTGGGACAAGATAGGGCTTTGAGTGCTTTGGCTAAGGCGATTAAACGCAATAAAGCTGGATTGAATGAAGGCAATAAACCTATAGGCAGTTTTTTGTTTTTAGGTCCTACGGGCGTGGGAAAAACACAATCTGCTAAGGCTTTGGCAAGTTTTTTATTTGATGATGAAAAAGCAATGATACGTTTTGATATGAGTGAATTTATGGAAAAACATAGCGTTTCAAGACTTTTAGGAGCACCTCCGGGTTATGTGGGACACGAAGAAGGGGGTGAGCTTACTGAAGCGGTGCGTCGCAAGCCTTATAGTGTGCTTTTATTTGATGAAGTTGAAAAGGCTCATCAAGATGTTTTTAATGTGCTTTTAGGGATTTTAGATGATGGTAGGGCAACAGATAGCAAGGGAATCACGGTGGATTTTAAAAATACTATCATTATTTTAACTTCAAATATCGCTTCACATGCTATTATGAATTTAACAGGTGAAGAGAGAGAAGATGCTATTAAAAACGAGCTTAGAACCTTTTTTAAGCCTGAATTTTTAAACCGCCTTGATGATATTATTACTTTCAATGCTTTAGGTAAAGATGAGGCTTATGAGATTGTCAAACTTTTATTTGTATCTTTACAAAAAAATTTGGCAAATAAGGGCATCAAAGCGACTTTGAGTGAAAATGCTGCTTTATTTATCGCAAAAGATGGTTTTGACCCAGATTTTGGTGCAAGACCGCTTAAAAGAGCGATTTATGATAGGATAGAGGATAAACTTAGTGATATGATTTTAGCTGATGAATTGAGTGAAAATGCAGAAATTTTAATCGACGCAGATGATAAAGATATAGTGATTAAAAAACTCTAAAAATTCAAAGGTGCGAAGAGTCTTTTGCACCTTTATTCTTAAAAAAACTAAGTTTTGAAAAATAAAAATATAAAAAATACTATACCCAATAAAAGATTAATAAACGCAAAACCTAAAGTGATACAAATGAGAATTCTAAGTTGTTTAACTTTACGCCAAAGATATCTTGATTGTAAAAGTGTATTAAAATACGCTAAAGAAGAATTCGTGTAGGAATTGATACGTAAAAGTTCTTTGTCCGCTTTATCTTTATACACAAAAACATGCATCCACGCACCAAAATCTCCTAATAAATTTTCATAAATATAACCCAAATTTTCTAAATATTTTTTTATAGGAGCAAGATGAGCGTAGTCATTTGCTTCTAAATAAATCAGCGGTTTATCTTTAAGCAAACTTTGCTTTGCACCCTTTAAAACTTCAAGTTCCATACCTTCAACATCAATTTTCATTAAAACAATTTTTTCTTTAAATTCAAAGCTGTCGATACTTTTACATTCTATGAAGGCATTTTCATCTTCAATCAAATGCATATTCCCAAAATTTCCGGGATTTTCCTTACTCATAGTTGCTTTGTGGGAATGACTTGAAATACCATAGGGAAAAATTTTAACCCTCTCTTCAAAATGATTGATTTTAACATTTTCTTGAGCGATTGCGAAGATTTTAGGATTTGGTTCAAAACCTATAACTTTGATACCATGAGCAGCAAAAAAACAAGTATGATTACCGATATTCATACCTATATCAAGCACAATCTCCCCCCCCCCTCGTTTATTTTTTCATCTTTGAGTTTTGTGAGCATATGTTGCAGTAAATCAAGCTCATAAGGGCTTTTCGTCATATAAATATGCCTTTGAATCATATCTGTATCTTTAAAGGGTAAAAACATTTTATATTTCAATTCATTGATACAAAGTTCTGTTTGCATTTTCTCTCCGTATTTAAGTAAGTTTTTAATAATTTTAACATAAATTTAGTTTATTAAAGTTATAAAAGCTTTTTATTCTTATAAATTTTGTATGTTTTATAATATAAAAATAACAAAAAATTAACAAGTAATATTATTTTAAGCAAAATATATGATATAATATAAGCTGTTTTTTAAATATTTTAAATTTAAAAGGAGAAGAGTCGATGCACCCAGGTAATGTATTAAATTACGACTATACGGTTGCAAAATGTTTTATGTTTGCTGCCATATTGTTTGGGATTGTAGGTATGGCTATAGGGAGTTTTATAGCTTTTCAGATGGCATATCCGGATCTGAATTATTTAGCAGGTGAATACGCAACTTTTTCAAGACTTAGACCTTTACACACTTCGGGTGTGATTTTTGGTTTTATGCTTTCTGGGATTTGGGCGACCTGGTATTATATAGGACAACGTGTCCTTAAAGTCAGTATGGCAGAATCCGGGTTTTTAATGTTTATAGGCAAACTTCATTTTGTGCTTTACATGGTTTTAATGGTGATAGCTGTTATAACTCTTTTTGCAGGTGTAAGCACTTCAAAAGAATATGCCGAACTTGAATGGCCTTTGGATATTTTGGTGGTTTTGGTTTGGGTTTTATGGGGTGTGAGTATTTTTGGACTCATTGGAATTCGCCGTGAAAAAACCCTCTATATTTCGATTTGGTATTATATTGCAACTTTCTTAGGGATTGCAATGCTCTATCTTTTCAATAATATGGAAGTGCCAACTTATTTTATAGCAGATATGGGAAATTGGTGGCATTCTGTTTCTATGTATGCAGGGACTAATGATGCTTTGGTGCAATGGTGGTATGGACATAATGCCGTTGCTTTTGTCTTTACGGTTGGAATTATTGCCCAAATTTATTATTTTTTACCAAAAGAAAGTGGGCAAGCTATTTTTTCTTATAAACTTTCTTTATTCGCATTTTGGGGACTAATGTTTGTTTATTTATGGGCTGGAGGACACCATCTTATTTATTCTACTGTTCCTGATTGGATGCAGACTATGGGTTCAATTTTTTCAGTAGTGTTAATCCTTCCTTCTTGGGGTTCAGCAATCAATATTTTACTCACAATGAAAGGAGAATGGACACAACTTAGAGAAAATCCATTGATTAAATTTATGATTCTTGCATCAACTTTTTATATGTTTTCAACTTTGGAAGGTCCTATTCTTTCGATTAAATCTGTTAATGCTTTAGCACATTTTACAGATTGGATTCCAGGGCATGTCCATGATGGAACATTGGGTTGGGTTGGTTTTATGACTATGGCTGCACTTTATCATATGACTCCTAGAATTTTCAAAAGAGAGCTTTACAGCAAATCTTTAATGGAAGCTCAATTTTGGATTCAAACGACAGGAATTGTGTTGTATTTTGCATCAATGTGGATTGCAGGTATTACGCAAGGTATGATGTGGAGAGCCACAGATGAGTATGGTAATTTGCTTTATACTTTCATCGACACAGTTGTAGCGATTATTCCTTATTATTGGATTAGAGCAATTGGTGGTTTATTGTATGTTATAGGTTTCTTTATGTTTGTTTATAATATTTACAAATCTGTTTCTTGTGGTAGAGAGCTTGATAAAGAACCAAAAAATGCCTCACCTATGGCAGCATAAAAAGGAGAAAAAATGTTTAGTTGGTTAGAAAAAAATCCATTCTTTTTTGCTGTGGCGGTTTTTATTGTAATCGCTTATGCGGGCGTCGTTGAGGTTTTGCCAAGTTTTGCAGACAATGCAAGACCGATTGAAGGTAAAAAACCTTATTCGGTTTTACAACTTGCAGGGCGTCAAGTGTATATCAATGAAAGCTGTAATGCTTGTCATTCGCAACTCATTCGTCCTTTCAAATCTGAAACCGATCGCTATGGAGAGTATTCTAAGAGTGGTGAATTTGCTTATGATAGACCTTTCTTATGGGGTTCTAAAAGGACAGGACCAGATTTAGCACGTGTAGGAAATTATAGAACAGCTGATTGGCATGAAAATCATATGTTTGACCCAACTTCAGTCGTTCCCGGTTCCATTATGCCAGCATATAAGCATATGTTTAATAAAAATGCCGATATTGAAACAGCTTATGCAGAGGCTGTAACGGTTAAAAAAGTTTTCAATGTCCCTTATGATGTTGAAGGACAGACAAAACTAGGCACTTGGCAAGAAGCAAGTGAGGAAGTTCAAGCTGAAGCTAAAATTATCGTTGATCAGATGAAAAATCAAGAAATCAAAGATGCTTTTGCAAGAGGTGAAATCAGAGAAATTGTTGCTTTAATTGCCTATCTTAATAGCTTAAAGTAAAACGATGGAAAATTTGGAAACGATTTTTGCTGTGATTAAAAATTTAATTACATTTAATTTATCGGCGATTCAAAAACATGAGTGGGAGCTTTTCCAAGGCTATGGTTTTTTTATGCTTGTAGTTTTTTTGGTAGTAGTTTTATACGCATATTGTTTTCATCTTTACAGGAGTGAAGCAACAGGCGAAAAAAATTATGAAAAATATGCTAAACTCGCTCTTGAAGATGATATTGATGATAGTGTTTTAGAAAATAAAAGGAGTGCTTGATGCAATGGTTAAATTTAGAAGATAATGTCAATCTTTTGTCTTTGATTGGAGCTATTCTCATCATTTTAATCACGCTTGTGGTTGTGGGTAGAATGTTTCAACAAATGAAAGAGACAAAAGGCGAAGCTGAATTAAGTGAGCATAATTGGGATGGCATAGGAGAATATAAAAATGCTGTTCCTTTGGGTTGGGCTATTATGTTTTTACTTTTGATTGTTTGGGCAATTTGGTATTTCTTATTAGGGTATCCTTTAAATTCTTATTCTCAAATTGGTGAGTATAATCAAGAAGTTGCCGCACACAATGCAAAATTCCAAGAAAAATTCCATAATCTCTCTGCAGATGATAAGGTTGCAATGGGAGAGAATTTATTCTTAGTTCAATGTTCAGCTTGTCATGGAATTACAGGAGATGGAATCAATGGAAAGGCTCAAAATTTAGGTGTTTGGGGTTCTGAAGAGGGAATTATCGAGGTTTTAAACAAAGGCTCAAAAGGTATGAATTACGCAATGGGAGAAATGGCACCAGCAGCTGACCTCGGCGTAAATGCAGAAGACGTTCCAGCCGTAGCTGCTTATGTGGCTAAAGAAATTTCTGCGATTAAAAAGACAGCCAACGAAAATTTAGTGGCTCGTGGGAAAGAAGTTTTTGCAACTTGCACCGCTTGTCATGGAGAGGATGGCACAGGAGTGATTGGTGGCGAGGTTATGGCACCAAATTTAACTCAATATGGTTCTGCTGAATTTGTTGTTGATGTGTTAAATCGCGGTAAAGATGGCAATATAGGTGTAATGCCTAAGTTTAGTAGCAATATTTTAAATGATATTCAAAAACAAGCAGTTGGCGAATATGTAATTTCTCTTTCAAGAGGTGAGTGATGGAAAATACAAACAGATGCGTATTCTCCCTTTCGGGAGTTACAGGGATGTTGATTGCAACGGTTTTATTGCTTACAATTTTAGTTTTATTAACGATTTGGGGGATTAAAGCTCAACAAGAGGTGATGCAAAAGCCTTATATTTTTAAAGACGCCCAAAAGGTTCAAATGATAGGTTCTAAGTCTAGTGATCATAGGGTTATAAAGGAAATACGATGAGTAAAGCAATAGAATATTTAATTATTATCGGCTTAATTGTTACTGCTGTGATTACAGCGTGGTCGGTTTTGACTCAAAATCATCTTACTATAGGATGAGAAAAATTTTAAAAGGCGGCATTTTGATTGCCGTCTTATTTATACCTTTACAAATTTTTGCCTTTGAAGCTGTTGTTTATAATGAAAATGTTTTAAGTCAAAAGGTTAGTGAAGAATTAAATCTTATAGGTCAAGAGCTTTATGATAAAACAGGCATTCATCTTTTTGTAGCTGCAGGGGCTTCAACTCCCTTAGAAGAGCTTTTAAAAAAGCAAGATGAACTTCCAAAACCTAATGTTTTGCTTGTGCTTTCTCAAAATTCTCATAAAGTCGATATCGTTGGCTCCCAAGAGGCTTTAACATTTTTTGATAAAGAAGCAGTTTTAAGTCCATATCCCGGAACAGGAACCATACTTCCTATTTTAACCTCTCATAAGGGGCAAGATGTTTTTAACGCCGCAATTCTCAATGGCTACGCTGATATTGCAGACAGACTTGCAAAGTATTTTGGTCTGAAACTCGAGCATTCCATAGGCAATGCAAATCGTGATACAATAAATATTTTAAGAATTCTCTTTTATGGTTTCATTTGCTTTGCTTTGTTATACTATGTCCAAAGGAAAATGAAAAGAGCAAGACATGTCTAAAGATAAAACCTTTTGGCCCTATGGAATTTTATTGTCTATTTTGGCTATTATTATTGCTTGTATTGTAACTATTGTTTATGCAAGCCGTTATCCGGTTTATGAGGATGATTTTTACTTAGATTCATATCAAAATATAGATTATCATTTTAATGAAATTCAACGAAAGCAAACGAATTTTAATCAACTTTTCAATCTATCTTTTCAAAATGATAAAATCACAATTTTAGGCAAAAGAAAAATAAAATCTTACGAGGTTTCATCTGCAGAACTTTTGCATTTTAAGATAGAAAAACTTGCTAATTTAAATCCTAATATATTAAAAACTCAAATTTTACTTACAAGACCTCATCAAAACACTCAAGATCAAGTTCTTCAAGCAAAGATTGAAAAGGATACTTTAAACATTCAGCTTCCAAATGAACTTGAAAGTGGCAGATGGCAACTTAAAATCAAACTCATTGCAGATGATGAAGCAATAGGTTTTTACAATTTTGAACTTAAAATTCCATGAAACTTTTGGTTTTTAGCTCTTCAAGAAAGATTAAAGAATACTATAATTCTTTTAAGAATCAAGATTCTTTGATTGATAATGCAATTTTAATCGAAGATTTTTTGGAAAATGTTTGCTTGGTTAAAGGACGCAAAGCAAGTGAATATGAGAGTTTGCTGTTCATGCAAGAAGCTTGTAAGCAAAGCAAGGATTTAGAGCAAAAATTAGGAATTTCAAGCGAATTTTTCGCTTTTTTAAGAAACAATGAATACCTCTTTTCTTTTTTTAAAGAACTCTGTCTTGAAAAAAAAGATATACAAGAGCTTAAAAATAACGATTATTACGCAGCTTACAACGAGCATTTAGAGATTTTAGATGAGGTTTTAAAAAATTATTTGAATCTTTTAAAAACACAAAATTTATATGATAATCTTTCTTTGATTAGGGATTATTTTATTCATTGGGATTTTTTAGAGGATTATGAAAGCATAATTTATGATATGCAAGGTTTTTTAAGCACTTTTGAGAAGGATTTACTCAAAGAACTTTCAAAACGAAAGTCTGTAATCTTAAAATTTAATACAAGTGTGTTTAATTTAGAATATCTCAAAAGTTTGGATTTTCTAGAGCATTTGAATTTAGAGATAAACAAAAGCTATGAATTTAATATAAGCACCAAAGAGATGTTAAAGCAAGACGCGTTTGATTCTAAAAATACTTCGATTAAGGTGCAAAGTTTTGAGCTAAGAAGCTTACAAGTGGCTTATGTGATGAATGAAATTGCAACTTTCATTCATGAAGGATTGAAAGCTGAAAATATTGTTGTTATAACGCCTGATGAGAGTTTTTGCGAACTTTTAAAGCTTTTAGATAAAAACAATAATCTTAATTTTGCAAGTGGAAAAAGCATACAAGAGAGTGAATTTTATCAAAAATTAAGAGCCTTGTATTTGAGTGCGAATTTAGAGGATTTTGATTTTAATGAAACGAAAGATTATTTTGAAGATAAAAAAACGATTTTTGATTATCATAATAGTCTTTTGCATTATTTTGAGCTAGAATTTAAAGAATTTAAAAGGCATTTCAATCAAAAATGCGATTTAGAATATTTTAATGCTCTGCTTGAAAGGCTTTTAGAAAATGAAAATGATGAATTAAAATTTCTTATTAAAGAGCAAATGCTTTTTATTGCAGATTTATTTAAGAATCAAACCTTGAAATTAAAAGAGCTTTTAGAACTTTTTTTAATACAAATTAAAAGTTTAAAACTTAGCAGTGTTGGTGGTGGAAAAGTAGTTGTTATGGGACTTTTGGAGAGTAGGGGGCTTTGTTTTGATGGAGTGATTATCGTTGATTTTAATGACGATATTATACCAAAAAGAAGTGTCAATGAATTGTTTTTAAACAATGAAATTCGTAAAAATTCCGGACTCATTTCTTATGAGAGAAGAGAAAATTTGCAGAGATTTTATTATGAAAGTTTGATGAAAAATGCTCAAAAAATTTCAATTTCTTATGTGGAAAATGAAGAAAAAATCAAATCGCGTTTTTTAGATGAATTAGCTTTCAAGTGCGATACTCAAACAGAATTTACGCAAAAAGCTTATTTACAGGCTTTAAAATTTGATTATAAGCCTATAAAACTTGATTTAAAGCCTTTAGATGCACCCGTTTTAAAACACAAGCTTTTTGATAAACCTTTATCTTTTAGTCGTTTGAATCTATTTTTAAAGCAAAAAAGGACTTATTATTATCGTTATATTTTAAATCTTTTAGAACCACGAGCATTTTTAGAACAGAATAGGGCAAAAAATTTAGGCATTTTAATCCACAAACTTTTAGAGCTTTATTATAAAAACAATGAAAAAAATCATTTTGATGAAAAGAAATTTTTAATTTTGCTTGAAAATGAGAAACACACTATAAACGCATTAGATTTTGAGATTTTAAAGCTTAAATCTCATCATTTTGCACAGAGTGAAAAGAAACATTTTGAGCAAGGATTTAAGGTGAGTGAGCTTGAGTATAAAATCAGTGAAGACAATCCTAAAATATTTCAATTTCAAACCCCTTTGGGACAGGTTAAAAGCGTTGATTTAATCGGACAAATCGATAGAATTGATACATTGTTAGGGAAGGATAAACTCATCATTGATTATAAAAATGGAAAAATTGAAGAAAATTCTTATCAACTCGCTTTTTATAAGGCTTTGAGTTTTGAAAATGCAGATGCGAAATTTTATGATTTGAATGATTTTGTTTTAAAAACGGGTAAAAATACTAAGACCTTAGAGGAGCTTAAAGAGCTTTTTAGTGAGCTTTTAGAGCAAGATGAGTTTGAATTTGAAAATGAAAAAGATACCTATTGTCCCTATAAGCTCATTTATAAAAAGGATTTAAAATGAGTGAATTTAAACCTTTTTTAGCCTTAGAAGCGAGTGCGGGAAGTGGAAAAACTTTCGCTTTAAGTGTGCGTTTTGTGGCTCTTATTTTGATGGGAGCAAAAATCAATGAAATTTTAGCCCTAACCTTTACGAAAAAAGCGTCTAATGAAATGCAAAAAAGGGTGATTGAAACCTTTCTTCATTTTGATAAAGACGCTAAAAAAGCCGAGTGTGAGCAACTCTGTCGCTTTTTGCAAAAAAGCAAAGAAGAACTCATCGCTTTAAGAGATAAAAAAAAGCAAGAATTTTTGCGTCAAAACCTTAAAATTTATACCTTTGATGCTTTTTTTGGCAAAATTTTAAGAAGTTTTGCTTTGAATTTAGGTTTGATGAGTGATTTTAAGAGCAGTGAAAATGAACTTGACATTAAAGCTGTTTTTTTAAGAATTTTAAATCAACAAGAGCTTGAGGATTTAGCTCATTATATCGTAGAGCTTGATAAGCGAGAAGATTTTTTTGAGGAGCTTGAAAATTTATACCAAAATGCTTATTTTAAAAAATGTGAAAACATTCAAAAACCAAGTCAAATTCAAATCAATCAAAGCTATGAAGAACTAAGGGCTTATTGCTTAAGTCTTAATGATAAGAGATTGAGTGCAAATTTTGACGATGAAAAACTTAATTTAGAAGAATTCTTAAAAAAAAGTTTTATGGATAAATTTGAAACAACGCAATATTTAAAAAAACTTGGAGAAAAAGATGAAATATTGAGAGAAAAAAGGCAAGCTTTTTTGACAGCTTTAAATGCTTATGCTTTGGAGCTTGAAAGTTTTAAGATTGCGAAATTAATGAATTTGCTTGAGCATTTTTCTTTGGCAAAAAATCAAATCCACAAAGAAAAAAATGTCTTAAGTTTTGCAGATGTCAGCAAAAAAGTGCTTGAGCTTGTCCAAAGTGAGCTTAAAGATATGATTTATTTTCGTCTTGATGGCTTTATTGCTCATCTTTTAATCGATGAATTTCAGGATACAAGTGTCATACAATACCAAATTTTAAAGCCTATTATTTGCGAACTTGTTTCAGGTGAAGGCGTGAGAAAATTTCGCAGCTTTTTTTATGTAGGAGATAAAAAACAAAGCATTTATCGTTTTAGAAAAGGCAAAAAAGAATTATTTGACCTTCTTAAGCGAGAATTTCCTCAAATTCAAAGTGATAGCTTGGATACTAATTATCGTAGCACAAAAGAAATAACAAATTTTATCAATACAATTTTTAAGGATAAATTTTTAAATTATATCCCGCAAAAAACTCCAGATGATGAGCATAAAAAAGGTGGTTTTGTGCGTGTTGTAAGCTCAAAAGAACAAACAAAAGAAGAGATTAAAATAAAAACCTTAGAGGCTTTAGAGGAGCAAATTAAATTTTTGCGAGAAAAAAATATGCAAGAGCCTTGCATTTTATGTTGGAAAAATGATGATTGCGACCTTGTTTTGGATTTTTTAAGAACAAAACATATTAATGCTTTCACTCAAAGCAATATTTTGCTTGAAAACAAAGCAAATGTGCGTTTATTGCTTGAATATGCGAAGTATTGTATATTTGGAGATGAATTTTACTTGCATTTTGTTCAAGCTTTAACAGGTGTAAAAATGTCAAGATTAAAGCTTGATTTGAGTAAGAATGCGGCTGAAAATGTGCTTTATTTGATTAAAAAACTCAAGCTTGATTTAGCTGATGCGGCTTTGATTCAGTTTTTAGAATACGCACAGGATAAGGAGAATTTTTTAGATCTTTTGTTTGAACCTTGTCCTTTGAAGATTGTCAATGAGCAAAATTTGGGCATTAGCATTATGAGTGTGCATAAGTCTAAGGGCTTGGAATTTGAAAATGTGATTTTGCTTGATAGTCTTTCAAAGCCTAAAACGAATTCGAGTAAGATTTTATTAGAATATGATATTGATGAGGGTTGGGAGCTTAAAATTAAAGACAAATTGCGTAAAAATGACTCTGATTATAAAAAATTTTTAGACAAAATTCAAAAAGCCGAGCTTGATGATGATATTAATAAGCTTTATGTTGCAATGACTCGGGCGAAAAAATCTTTGATTATCATTAAGAGGAATGAAGCTTGTATCGATGGAAATCATCCGAGCTATTTTAATTCTGATGTGTATTTAAATTTGCAAGAGCAGGATTTAGGAATTTTAGAACAAGAAGAATTAAAAATTCAAAAGAAAAATTTCACAAGCAAAGATAAGTTGCCACATTGCATTAAAGTGGGTTTGCAAGAGCTTGAAACTCAAAAGAATTATGAGACAAAACAGAGTTATTTTGGTGAGGCTTTTCATTATTTTATGCAAAATATCAATCTTAAAACGAAAGCAAATTTCACAAGACTTTGTGAGAGGCTTGAAAATAAATTCAGATTTTTAGATAAAAATGAAGTTAAGGAGCTGATTTTAAGGATTGAAAATCTTTTAAACAATGATACTTTTAACAAACTTCTTAAGGATAAAAAGCTTTTAAAAGAACAGAGTTTTAGCTTTAAAGGACAGATTAAAAGACTTGATTTACTTGCTTTAGGTGAAGATGAAAATTTCATCATAGATTATAAAACGGGTAAAAGTGCCACAGATGAGCATAAAAATCAAATTATTTTTTATAAACATGCTATTTGTGAAATTCTTAAAAAAAATACAAGGGCTTTTGTTGTATATTGTTTAAAAAATCAAATTGAAATTATAGAGCTGTGATTGATGATTTTATATTTTAATCCCTATCAAATTCATTGAGGTAGAATATGGCTGGAGAAGATCAAGAAAAAACAGAAGAGCCCACGTCCAAGAAAATCGAAGACGCGAGAAAAGAAGGAAATGTTCCTAAAAGTCAAGATGCAGTAGCTGTAGCAACTCTTATTGTTGCTATTACTATCACCCTTCTTTTGATGGGCTTTTTAGGGGAAAGAATCGCGAATTTATATCGATATTATCAAAGTTTTATCGGCGTTGAGCTGGATATGAGGATTTTGCATTCTATTATCATTAAGAGCATTTTTGAAGCTTTGATTATGCTTGCACCCATAACTTTAAGTATTATGATAGCTGGAATTTTAGGAAATGTGATGCAGTTTGGTTTTATCTTTACGACCACACCGATTATGCCAAATTTAGGAAAAATCAATCCGCTCAAAGGTCTTAAAAATCTTTTTTCTCTTAGAAAACTCATAGAAGCTGTGAAAATCATTTTAAAAGTTAGCGTGGTTTTTATTATAGCTTTTATTGTGTTGCTTTATTTTATGCGAGAACTTCCTAGAGTGGAGCTTTATGGTATTTTTGCTCAAATGCTCTGGCTTAGGGATAAGGCTGTGATTTTAGCTGCTATTGTTATCATTGCATTTATGATTATTGCGGTTTTGGATATATTTTTGGTGCGTTTTCAATACTTTAAAGGGCTTAGAATGAGTAAGCAAGAAATTAAAGATGAATACAAGCAAATGGAAGGAGACCCGCAGGTTAAAGGACGCATTCGTCGCTTACAAATGGAAGCGGCACGTCGCAGAATGATCCAAGATGTTGCAGGTGCTGATGTGGTCATTACTAACCCAACCCATTATGCTGTAGCCATTCGTTACGATACAACCAAAGAGCAAGCTCCAAGAGTTGTAGCTAAGGGCGTGGATTATTTGGCTTTGAGGATTAAGGAAATTGCTTATAAAAATAATGTCATTGTTTATGAAAATCCGCCTTTAGCAAGAGAGCTTTATAAGGTTTGCGATGTTGATGATATTATTCCTAGAGAGTTGTTTAAAGCCGTTGCGGAAGTCTTAAGCTTCGTTTATAGCTCTAACAATAAAAGTCGTCTTTCTAAGCAAATTAAAAAGACAAACAATCAGGGCTAATTTTGCTCTGATTGTCCTATAAATTCTAGCACAGATTTTCGTGCATCTTCATCTTGCGTATCAACCTTGAAATAAATTTCAACGCGGTTGTTTTCTAAAGCCGAAGGATTGTTATTGAGCGGTTCATTTAAGCCATAACTTTTAATGCTAAGATTGTTTATATTCACACCGCCATTTATAAAATATTGAGTCACATTTTGAGCCCTTGCATAAGCGAGTTCAAAACTTCTTAAGATAGAATCGCTATTGTCTGTATAACCACGAATTTCGATTTTAACTTGAGGGGGCAGACGCAAAATGAGTTGAGCCATTCTTCTAAGATAGTCTTGTATATCTGCAGACACAATAGCAGCACTCCCTCTTTCAAATTGAATTTTAGAAGGTAAATTTAAGACAGCTTGATTGTCTATTTGGTCAAGTGCGGCTTTGAGCTTATTGATAGTTTCTTGTTGAGAAACAGTCATTTGTTTAAGGGCTTTAACCTCATCACTTTCTGTTCGCGATGCTCCCTTGTATTTTTCTTGTGATTGACTATCTTGTTGCACGGTTTGAGTCGTAGTGTAGTCAAAAATCTTAACAAATTCGGTTTTTAAAGCTTCAACCTTTGCAGGGTTGCTTTCAGAAATTGCCCAAAGAGCAATGAAAAGTGCCAAAAGCAAAGATAAAAAATCCGCATAGGGCACAGCCCATCTTTCACCTTGAGGACATTCCGGACATTTGTTTTTAGCCATTTGAGTTTCCTATTTGTCAAATTGAGAAATTTTAGGGTCGCCATGTCCTAAGAAATTAAACAATTTAGCCTCCAAATCTCTAGGATTAGCACCTTCTGCTATACCTTTAATCGCTTCAGTAATCACTCTTTGTTCTTTAACAAGTTCTCCGCCATTAGCTTTCATTTTATTACCCCAAGGTGCAAAGAGTGCATAGGCTCCAAAAATTCCCGTAACCGTTGCAGTAAATGCACCTGCAATCCCTGCTGCCATTGCTTGAGGATTATCTAAGAGTTGCAAAGCAAGCATAAGCCCCATAACCGCTCCAACAAGCCCCATAGTTGGGCAAGTTTCACCAAAACGTATCCAATATTCTGCACATTCTTTATAATGCTCTTCTAATTCTTCGGTTTGAATTTCCATGCTTTCTTTGATTTCATCAAAACTTTTGCCATCAACAAGCATCATCATTGAATTTTTTAAAAATTCATTGTCGATTTCGTTTGTTTTTGATTCTAAGGCTAAAAGTCCATCTCTTCTTGCAATGATTGCGTATTCGACGAGTTGAGCGATGGTTTGAGACAGATTGACATTTGCTCCTTTAAAGACTATTTTAAGCTCTACATAAGCTGCTTTGACAATTTTTTTATGAGTTGCGGTCATTGCACAAAATGCTGCTGTTGGCATCACAATGAGGAAAGAAGAAAGGTGAATAACATGTAAAGGATTTCCGCCCTCAAGTATATCCCCAACACTGATGCTTGTTATTGCAAACACCATTCCAAGTATGGTCGAAAGGTCCATTGATATTTCTCCTTATTTTAATTCACCCCAATTTTTAGCACTGCTTGATGAGGTTTTTAATTTTACCTTTAATTTTACTATATTTTCCATAATATCACTAGTTTTTTTTATAAAATTTTCACAAAGTTCATCTTTAACTTCGAAAATAAGTTCATCGTGGATTTGTAAAATCATTTTTTTATCTTCATTTAAATCTTTAGAAATTTCTATCATTGCGAATTTAATAATATCCGCCGCAGAGCCTTGAAGTATAGAATTAATACTTTCTCTTTCATACATTGCAATTTGCACAGCCTTAGCATTTTCAAAATCAAAATACCTCTTTCTACCACTTAAAGTTGTGATAAAACCTTTTTGTTTTGCTTCATTTCTAACGCGTTCAAAATAGCTTTTAATGCTTGTAAAATTTTCAAAATAACTTTGAATGTATTTTTTTGCAAGCGAGGCTTCAATCTTTAAATTTTGACTTAAGGTTTTGTATCCCATTCCATAGATGAGCCCAAAATTGATACTTTTAGCGATACTTCTTGTATGATAATTATTTTCTTTAAAAATCATCATCGCTGTTTTTGCGTGTATATCTTCATCGTTTTCAAAAGCATTTAAAAGCTTTTCATCTTCACTAAAATGAGCCAACATTCTTAGTTCAATTTGAGAATAATCAAGAGAGATGAAACTAAAACCTTCTTGAGCGACAAAACAAGTTTTATAATCCTTAGCGTATTGTCCGTGTGCAGGGATATTTTGTAAATTGGGGTCCTTTGATGAAAGCCTTCCCGTTGCAGTTCCGGTCTGTAAAAAATTTGAATAAATTCTTGAATGTTTATCCTTAAGAGCAAGTTTTAGCAAAGGCTCACAATAAGTAAAATATAATTTTGCAAGTTCGCGATAAGCTAAAATTTTTTCAATCACAGGGTGCTTGTCTATCAAGGTTTTTAAAACCTTTTCATCGGTAGAATATCCCGTTTTGCCTTTTTTTCCACTAGGAAGTTTGAGTTTTTGAAAAAGAATATCCCCAACCTGCTTAGGAGAATTGAGATTGAATTTATCCTCGCAAAGTGTGTAAATTTCTTCACTTAAAATTTTAATCTCTTGTTCGTATTGTTTCATCAAAACACTCAAAGCCTTAGTATCAAGTTTAATGCCGTTATTTTCAAGCATTGTAAGGGTTTTAATGAATTCAAATTCACTTTTTTCAGCAAGTTCAAGCAAGGGTTTTTCTAATTTTTCTAAAAAATAAAGATAAAATTTCAATGTGATATACGCATCTTCTGCCGCATATTCACATGCCTTATAAACATCAACACTTGCAAAATTCTCACCTTTTTTCACCAAAGTTTCAAAATGCAAGGTTTCGTAGTTAAAAAGCCTCAAGGCTAAATCGTCCATATTGATTCTTAAGCTTGGATTTTCAAGCCACGCTAATATCATCGTATCCGCGTATTTTAAAGGAAAGCTCAAACCAAAATTATTTTCTATGATTTTAAAATCATATTT